>CAZKSE010000028.1:0-23777 GCA_964555305.1 uncultured Rhodobacter sp.
CTCATTCTCGCGGTCTTCGTGATCGACGAGAATGAACATGCGCCCGTTGCGCGCGTCGTCGATGATGTCCTCGATCGACGAGATCGCGTCGCGCCAGTTTTCCTCGACCGGGCCAGGGTTCTCGAAGCTCATGGGATTCCCTTTCGTGCTTGCCGCCCAGATAGCGCAAGGACCCGCAGGGCGAAAGGGGGCGTTCGGTGCACCGGCGCAGGCCTGCAGTGCGCGACCGCGAGTCGTGCAAATGGCCGGGCCGCGGTTGCGCAGAAACGTCCGAGTCGTTACCCCCTGCCTGACGGTGACTGGCTTTGCCAGTGAAGCCGGCAAACCGTCGATCGCCGCGCGGCCGATGTTAGGGCTACCTTGAAAAAAGCACGGTCGGCACGGGCCTGAACTCAGAGAATCGTTGACGCCGCGGCCGGAATCGTTAATTATCCCTTAATGCGTCGAAGCACGTTGTCGGCCCGCGAGCGCAAATCGTCGGAACCGCGTGTGGCAAGGTGCAGTTTTAGTAATGCAAAGTTATCGGAGGCACTCATGACACGTCACTTACTCTCAACACTAGCCGCGTTGGTCCTGGCCGCACCTTTGAGTGTGACGTCCGTGGCGGCGACGACGATTGTGATCGACGATTTTACTGAAAATCAAAGCGCAGTTAGAGCGAACGAAGGGCCGACTTCCGGATTCGTTTGTGGGGCTGCCACCACAAGTATAATCGGCGGCTGCCGTTATTTGCAAGTTGCGACCAGTCAGGGCCAAGAGGGCACCTCGTTAGGTGTTGATTTGGGTGCCTTAAGCTTCGCCAATGGTCCTGTCAGCACTGGAACCGGATGGATCATCTATGATGCCAACGGTGATCGTACAGGTGCGGACTTCGTTGCAGAAGTGAACGGCGTTGATTTCGAGGCGAGTGTCTTCAAGAGTGGGCTCGGCGGCGCGGATCTCCTTCGCGGTCAGGAAACCGGTTTCTTCACGATCACACCTGCGGAGTTTGACCAAACTGCGGGCGACGTTCTGAACTTCTCCGCATTCGCATGGGACACTTTCGGCAACGCGGTGTCCTACTTTGAAGAAGTCAATCTCGTAAGCTTCAGTCCCATCTTGGGGTATAACGAGTTTGCTGGTGATGCCGGCTTCCGTTGGGACAGCATCGGCGCGCTCGCGTTCCGGGTTGACTCCAGAAACGTGGCTTTTGACGGGCAGATCACTTCGATCACGGCAACCCCGATCCCGCTTCCGGCGTCGGCGCTGCTGCTTCTTGGTGGCTTGGGCGGCATGGCGGGTTGGTCGATGGCGGCCAAGCGTCGTCGCAAGTCCTGAGCAACGCATCCCTAGCCACAAGTAAGTTGTTCTGAGTAAGGTAAGAATGGCGGGCTCCCAGACCGCCATTCTTTTTTTAAGTGCTGGCGGATCGACGGGACAGCGTGGTCGAATCCCGCGTTCCCTGCACTCCGTATCGGAAGGCCCTGCAAGACCGCGAAGCACGTTCATGCATCAGGTTGGGGATCGAGCTGCGCCGATTGCACCCGACATCCCCTCCGGATTTCCAAATCGATCGCTGCGCAACATCGGCATTCGGCCCCCGCGGTACAGCGCGAGAGCTTTCCTGGCCGTCGCCCGGCATCCGAAGCATTCCCTGCGACCATTTCGGCGCCGCGGCGATCCCAGCGGATCGATTGCGTGCGACCCTGCCTGACACCCTCAGATACTTCGTCCCCGCGCAGCGCGATAGCATCGGTTTCCGGCGCGGAGTGGGTGCCAAATCGACCGTTGTGCGGGTTAAGATTTTGCTCGATCACGATTTTTATAGATATAATACAGTGGCATAACGTAATGTGCGCTAGCGCACGCCCCCTGCGCCGGAGCGTTTAGCCGCCCAGGGTCAGTATTGACCTCTCCCTCCGCTCTCTGCTGCACGACGGTGCGGCGCGGTTATTCGGTGCTATCCTTGCGGCGTCATGGCCTTGCGCTGGCGGTTGCGTTCCAGGCCCAGCTGACGCTCCCGCCAGATGATCAGCACCCCTGCCGCCACGACCAGCGCCGCGCCGCCGAGCATCGTCAGGGTCGGGACCTCATCGAAGACCCAGTAACCGATGGCCAGCGCGAAGATGATGGAAACATACTCGAACGGCGCGATGACCGAGGCATCGGCGTGTCGATAGGATGACGTCAGTAGGACCTGCCCGACACCCCCGAGCAAACCGGCCAGGATCAGCAGCGCCGCATCCCCCGGTCCGGGAATGACCCAACCGAAGGGCAGATTGATCAGGCTCAACGCCGAGGCAGTGAGCGAGAACCAGAAGACGATAGCGCTGGTCGATTCAGTATGGACCAGCTTGCGAACGAAGACCTGCGCCAGGGCGGCAAAGACCGCGCTGCCCAGAACCAGAAACGCGCCCAGCATCTGCGTCTCGGAAAGGTCGGCACCGACGCTCAGCCGGGGTGAAAGCACGATCAGCACGCCGACGATCCCGACCGCCACGGCCGAGATGCGGAAGAGCCGCACCTGTTCCCCCAGAAACATGGCTGCAAACACCACCGTCAGAAGCGGGGCGGCATAACCGATCGCGGTCACTTCCGGCAGCGGCAGGAAAAGCAGCCCCGCAAACCCCAGACCCATCGCCATCGTACCGACGAAGCCGCGCCAGAGATGGGCCAACGGGGCTTTCGCGCGGAACCCGGTCCCCAGTTCATGGCGCCAGGCAAGCCATGTCACGATGATCGGCACTGCAAAGATAGAGCGAAAGAAGACCACCTCTCCGGGCGGGATGCGGCCGTCTGTGGCCTTGATCAGCGAGGCCATGGTGATGAAGACCATGACCGAAGCGATCTTGAGCAAGATGCCGTGCAGCGGGCGCATCTCTAGCCTCTTGAGTGCTGAACCTGCGAAGTATCCGGCGCCGCACTTTGCCGCAAGGGGGAACCGGGCGTTTGCCGGGCAGGCTCAGCGCACGATGACCGGCGGGTGCTGAATCCGCGGCGCCGGAGAGTTGCCGGCGGCCTCCACCTGCACAAGGCAGGAATGCGCGGTCGGTCCTTGCGCGAGGCGCGAGGTGCCCTTGTCCAACGTCAGCGTGTTCGGATTGCCGTGCAGGCAGCTTTCGCCATCGGGATCGTACCAGGCCCCGGTCGAAATCTGGATGACGCCGGGCCGAATCGCGTCGCTGATCTGCAGGCCGGCAAGACAGGCACCGCGGGCATTGAAGATCCGTACCGTCTGGCCTGCATGCAGCCCGCGCGCGGCGGCGTCCTCGGGATGCATGAGCACCGGCTCCCGCCCCTCGATCCTGGCGTCGCGGCTGAGCTTGCCGTGGTCCATTTGCGAATGCAGCTTGTTGGCGGGCTGGGTTGAGATCATGTGCAGCGGCGCGGCCTCGGTGGCGTTGCCCGGCCATTCCGCAGGCGCCAGCCACACAGGGTGACCCGGGCAGTCGTCATATCCGAACCCGGCGATGGTTTCCGAGAAGATCTCTATCCGGCCGCTGGGTGTTTTCAGCGGATGGCGTTCGGGGTTCGCGCGAAAATGCTCCAGAAGGATCGTCGGATTCTCGGGTTCGGGCAGGCGGGCCCAGCCCGTGCGTTGCAGGGTATTCCAGTCGGGCAGTTCGATCCCGCCGCGCGCCGCAGCATCGCGCGACTGATCATAGAGGTGGCGTAGCCAGTCTGCGGCGCTACGGCCCTCGGTGAAGGCTTCCTCGACCCCCAGCTCGGATGCGATGGCGCGGAAGATTTCGTGATCGTCTTGCGCCTGGCCAGCCGGCGCCACCACCGCGTCCATCACGGTGATGAAAGGGTCCTTCGGCGAAAGCGCGATATCGGCGCGCTCCAGTGCGGTGGTGCAGGGCAGCACGATGTCTGCATGCCGCGCCAGACTGTTCCAGCACCATTCGTTGACGATCACCGTCTCGGGCCTGGACCAGGCGCGGCGCAGACGGTTCAGATCCTGATGGTGATGAAACGGATTGCCCCCCGCCCACCAGACAAGGCGGATGTCCGGGAACTTGATCCAGCGCCCGTTGTACTCGCAGCCTCCGCCCGGGTTTTCGAGCAGATCGGCAATGCGCGCGACGGGGATGAAGTCGCGCACCGGGTTCTGGCCCTGCGGCAGCGCGGCGAAAGGGACCAGTCTGCGCTGCAGGCCGTTGTTATTCATCGACGCATAGCCGAAGCCAAAGCCGGCGCCGGGCAGGCCGATCTGCCCCAGCATCGCAGCGAGCGTGATGGCCGCCCAGATGGGCTGCTCGCCGTGATCCTGCCGGGTGAGCGAATAGGCGACCGAGATCATCGTGCGCCCCTTCGCCATCCGTCGCGCCAGGGCCCGCAACAGATCAGAAGGCAGATCGCAGATTGCCGCAGCCCAGTCGGCGGTTTTCGGCACACCATCCGTTTCGCCGAGAAGATAAGCGGCGAAGCGTTCGAAGCCCGTGGTGTAGCGGTCCAGGAACGCCCGGTCGTGCAGCCCCTCGGTCAGCAGGACATGCGCAAGCCCCAGAAGTAGTGCGGCATCGGTCGAGGGGCGCAGGGGCAACCATTCGGCACCGACATCATCGGTGATGTCGGAACGAAGCGGCGAGATATTGACGAACCGGCAGCCGGCGCGATGGGCCGAGAGGATGCCCGCACGCTGAACATGCGCGCCGGTGCCACCTTGGCTGATCTGGGCGTTCCGCAACGGCAGGCCACCAAGAGCCACGAACAGGTCGCAATTGCCGGCAATCGAGTCCCAAGACGTGGCTCTGTCCAGAAGGCTACGAAAGTCGCCCAGGACGTGCGGCACGACAACCTCGGCGGCGGCGAAGCTGTAGGTGTTGACCGAACTCGTGTAGCCTCCGATGCAATTCAGAAAGCGCTTCAGCTGACCTTGCGCGTGGTGGAAACGCCCGGCACTGGCCCAACCGTAGGAGCCGGCGAAGATCGCTCGATTGCCGTGATCCGCCTTCACGCGCTTCAGCTCATTGGCGACCAGCTTGGTGGCCTCGTCCCAGGATACCTCGACAAATTCGTCCTTGCCCCGGTGGTCGCCACTTGAATCTGGGCCGCCTTCCAGCCAGCCCTTGCGCACGGCAGGCGCAGTGATCCGCAACGGGTCGTCCAGCAGATCCACCATTGCCGGCCCGATGGGGGAGGGGTCAGGATCCGCCTCGAATGGGTGCATTCCAGTAACGCGGCCGTTCAGGACGGTCACCCGATAAGCGCCCCAATGGCTGTTGGTCAGAGGCATGCGCTCTGGCTTGGTCATTTTCCGTCCCTCCTGGCTGGCAGATACCCGTTGAGGGGGCTTTCGCCCTCCGCGAGGCAGGCCCGCAGGACCAGATCCTGTACCGTCGCGCTGTAGTTGTCGAGGGTTACCCCCCGCCGTCGGTACTTGGCCCGTTTGACATACCATTCCTGCAGAAGGGGCTTGATGAGCGCTGGGAGCAGCGGCGAGGTCGCAGGTCGGAATCGACCCTCGGCCATGCCGCGTTCGATCACCTTCGCAAAGAAGCTCTCGGTCAGGATCTCACTGTCGACGGCCATGCGCCGTTCGGCAGGGGGAAAGTTCTTGGCCTCCATGAAGGCGAAGGTGAACCAGGGCAGCATCGCCTCGGTCAGCCGTAGATGCGCATCGATCAGCCAAGTCAGATGCATGACCGGATCGTGCATGACCGCAGCCGGTGGATGCGACAGGACGCGTTGAACCGCATCCGTCACTTCGCCCAGAATCATCTTCAGCAGCGTCGTCTTGCTGTCGAAATAGGCATAGAGTCCGCCTGCGGACAGACCAGATTCGCGCGACAGGTCACGCAGCGACATCGCCTGAAACCCTTTCCGGTTGGACAGATCCAACGCGGCTTCGATGATCCGCCGCAGATTTGGCACGGCGACGTTGGGCTTTCGCACGCCGATAGTATCGTGGTGCCGTTCCAGTATCGACCGGCACAGATCTTCGGTCGAGGGCAGGACATCCGTGGGGAGATCGGCAGCGATACCCGGGGCGTTGTTAGACATACCTGTAATCCGTCGCTTTGGTCACCGAATGACCTGTTGCCACATCCCGGTCGAGGCGTTAAGAAAAATATATCGAACGATCGCTCGAAAAGGAAGGGAGGCCTTGTCGAACGCCGTGTCTCAACGCTTCGAATCATGGCCCGGGCTTGCCGGGCGTCGCGCGCTGATCACTGGTGCGTCCTCTGGTCTGGGTGCTCACTTTGCCCGACTTCTGGCCAGGCACGGTGTCGCCGTGACCGCCGCTGCCCGGCGCGTCGACCGGGTCGAAGCCCTGTGCCGCGAGATTGTCGATGCCGGCGGGCAGGCGCAGGCAGTGTGCCTTGATGTCGCCAATGCCGAAGACGTCGCCCGCACCCTCGAGGGGCTGGTCTTTGACGTCGTGATCAACAATGCCGGCGTCACGCTATCGGCATCTGCGCTGGAACACGACCCCGCGTCGATCGACCGGATCATCGATACGAATCTCAAGGGCGCATTTCATGTCGCCCGCGTGACGGCCGCGGCGATGGCTGCGCAGAAGAAGCCCGGCAGCATCGTCAATGTCGCCTCGATCCTGGGGCTGCGGGTGGCGGGGCACGTTTCGGCCTATGCGGCCTCTAAGGGCGGGCTTGTCCAGTTGACGCGGGCGCTGGCGCTGGAATGGGCGCGGCATGGCATCCGCGTGAATGCCTTATGCCCCGGATATATCGAAACCGAATTGAACCGCGACTTCTTCGCGTCGGAGTCGGGGCAGGCCCTGATCCAGCGCGTGCCGCAGCGCCGCCTCGGCCAACCCGCTGATCTCGATGGTCCGCTGCTGCTGCTGGTCTCCGACCTCGGTGGTTTCATGACCGGTACCGAACTCGTGGTCGATGGCGGCCACCTCGTCTCATCGCTCTGAAGGATCGTTCATGGATTTCACCATTTCGCCCCGTATCGAGGATTTTCGCGCTCGCATCGCCCGGTTCGTCGAGGATGAGATCCTGCCTGTCGAATCGAACCGCGAGGCTTGGGACGCGCATGGCAATATCGCGCATGACTGGCTGGAGCCGCTGCGCGAGAAGGCGCGGAACGAAGGTCTTTGGTGCCTGCAGTTGAAACCCGAAACCGGGGGGCAGGGCCTGGGCAAGGTCGGTATGGCTGTCTGCTACGAAGAGATGAACCGCTCGCTCTTCGGCCCCGTGGTCTTCAATTCTGCGGCGCCGGACGACGGCAACATGATGGTGCTGGAACAGGCGGCAACTGACGCGCAGAAGGAGCGGTGGCTCGCGCCGATCGTCTCGGGCGCTGTGCGTTCGAGCTTCGTGATGACCGAACCGCATCCAGGTGGTGGGTCGGATCCGGGCATGATGCTGACCACTGCGAAGAGAAACGGTGACAGCTACATCATCCGTGGGCGCAAATGGTTCATTACCGGGGCCGAGGATGCCAGCCATTTCATCCTGCTCGCCCGCACCGCGGACGACCCGCGCCGTGGTCTGACCGCTTTCTTGTATCACCGGGACGAACCCGGCTGGCGCATCGAGCGCCGCATCCCGATCATGGGCCCCGAAGAGCATGGCGGCCATTGTGAACTGGTCTACGAGGATATGGAACTGCCCGCCGACCGGGTCATCCTGGGCGAGGGGATGGGACTGAAGGTTACGCAGATGCGACTTGGACCGGCGCGGCTGACCCATTGCATGCGTTGGCTCGGCCTCGCCAAGCGCTGCACCGAGATCGCGCGGGCATACGCCGAGAACCGCCATGGGTTTGGGGTCCGCCTGTCTGACCGAGAGAGCATTCAGATCAAGCTGGGCGATCTGTCGATGGGGATCGAGATGGGGCGGCTTCTGGTGATGAAAGCCGCCTGGGCGCTCGACCAGGGCAGTTTTGCGCGCAAGGAGGTGTCGATGGCCAAGATCCACGTCGCCAACCTGCTGCACAAGGCCGCCGATGTGGGGATCCAGATCAACGGCGCGCGTGGATACTCGACCGACACGGTGCTCGAATGGATCTATCGGTATGCTCGCCAGGCCCGCCTTGTAGACGGCGCGGACGAGGTGCATCAGATGGTCCTCAACCGGCACCTGACCGAACAAGGGCGCGACTTCTGGCGGTGGGAACCCGCCGACAACTGATCGACGCCGAGAGGGAGGAGGCAGAGAGATGTTCACCGAACCGCACCTCGCCCCGCGCGAGGCGAACTTCCAGGCGCTGACGCCGCTCGACCTGTTGGCGCGTACGCTGGACCTGCACGGGGCGCGGCCGGGCGTGGCCTGGCGCGACCATCTTCTCACCTATGCCGAATTCGGCGCGATGGTAGCACGCATGGTCGCTTTCTTGCGCGGGCAGGGCGTCGGGGAAGGAGATGTCGTTTCGGTGATGCTGACCAACCGGCCAGAGATGCTGGCCGCGCATTTTGCGGTTCCCTCACTGGGCGCGGTGCTGAATACCATCAACTACCGGCTCGACCCAGGCGACGTCGCCTACATCCTCGACCATGCGGGCAGCAAGTTACTATTTTGCGAGCAGGAGACCGACTCGGGTCTTGGCGACTTCGGGGTGCCGGTTGTGCATCTCTGCAGTGACGCCGGGGCCGGCGACGGTCTCGACTTCTTCAGCGGCGCCGCTCCGGCCCTCGATCTGCTGGCGAATGTACGCGAGGAAACGCAGCCCATCTCGCTCAACTACACATCGGGCACGACCGGGAGGCCGAAAGGCGTGGTCTACACCCATCGTGGCGCCTATCTGAACGCACTCGGCAATGTCCTGGCCCTGGAGCTGACGGCCGAGAGCCGGTATCTCTGGACCCTGCCGCTTTTCCATTGCAACGGATGGTGTCAGGCTTGGGCGGTGACCGCGGCGGGCGGACTGCATGTCTGCCTTGACCGGGTGGAGCCGAAGCTGATCCTCGATCACATCGCACGGCACGCGGTCACGCACATGAGTTGCGCCCCGGTCGTCCTTTACATGCTGCTCGATCATTCGACCGAGCCGCCCCCGGTGCGCGTACGCATCACCACCGGCGGCGCCGCCCCGACACCTGCGCTGCTTGCGGGGCTTAAGGCGCTCGGCTTCGATCTGATCCACATGTACGGACTGACCGAAAGTTACGGCCCCGCCACGCTCAACGATCCGCTGGATGCCGACAGACTGGTTGCTGATGAACATGCCCGGCTGATGGCGCGGCAGGGCGTACGGCATGTGACCGCGGGCCGCGTTCGCGTGGTTGACGAGGGTGGACAGGACGTTCCTGCCGACGGCCAGACGATGGGCGAGATCGTTTTGGCGGGAAATACGATCATGGCCGGCTATTACCGCCACCCCGAGGCGACCGAGACGGCCTTTCGCGGCGGGGCTTTTCACTCCGGTGATCTGGCGGTGATGCATCCCGACGGGCAGATAGAAATACGTGATCGTGCGAAAGACATCATCATCACCGGCGGTGAAAATGTCTCGAGCCTGGAGGTGGAGACCGTGCTGCACCGCCATCCGGATGTGCTGCTTGCCGCGGTCGTGGCCGCCCCGCATCCGAAATGGGGCGAAACGCCCTGGGCCTTCATCGAGGCGCGGGAAAGCGCGTCGCTGGATGTGGACGCCCTCGAAAGATTCTGCCGCTCTCATCTGGCCGGCTTCAAGCGGCCGCGCCGCTTCGTTCTGGGCGCCCTGCCACGCACCGCCACCGGCAAGATCCAGAAGTTCGTGCTGCGCGAGCGCGCGCGCCAGATGGCCACGGAGGGTGCCGACGCATGAGTGAACTGGACATCGGCAAACTTGCTCAATGGCTTTCCGCCCGCCTGCCCGGCGAGGGGTCACCTGTGCTCCAGCGTATTGGCGGCGGGCAGTCGAATCCGACCTGGTTCGTAGATTGGGGATCGTCGCGTCTGGTTCTCCGCAAGAAGCCGGAGGGGCCTATCCTGCCCGGTGCCCATGCGATCGAACGCGAGTTTCGCGTCTTGCAGGCTTTGGCCGACACCGATGTGCCGGTGCCGCGCGCGCTCTGGCTGGAGGAGGATCCGGGGATCCTCGGCACGCCCTTTTATGTCATGGAAAGGCTTGAGGGTCGGGTCTTTGACGATGCGACATTGCCCGGCGTCTCGCCCCAGGACCGGAGAGCGATGTATCTGGACATGGCGCGAACGCTGGCGCGCCTGCACGCAGTGCGCCCCGAACTCGTGGGGCTGGCCGATTTCGGCAAGCCGGGGAACTATTTCGAACGGCAGATCGGCCGCTGGACGAAACAGTATCGTGCCTCCACCGGGCCGCGCATCGCTGCGCTGGAACAACTAGTCGACTGGCTGCCTGTGAACATGCCCGCAGACGATGGCGCGGTGTCGATCGCGCATGGCGACTTTCGGATCGGCAACTTGATGTTTCATCCGACCGAGCCGCAGGTGATCGCCGTGCTCGATTGGGAGCTATCGACGCTGGGTCATCCGCTGGCCGATCTGGGCTTCTGCGTCATCCCCTGGCACAGCGCGCCCGAGGAATACGGGGGACTGCTCGGCACCGATTGGCGCGCCGCCGGCATCTCCGATCGCGCAACATTCGAGGCCGAGTATCACACCCATGCCCGGCCCACGGCCCCGCTTCAGTCGTTCCACATCGCCTTCGCACTGTTCCGCTTTGCGGTGATCTTTGTCGGCATCGCCGATCGCGCGCGTGCGGGCTCTGCGGCATCGGCCGAGGCGGCTTCGCTCGGTCCCCTTGCCGAGCGCTTCGCGGCCCGCGCGATCGAGGTGATCTCGACCGCGCGCCCTTCCCGAGAGGAAATGGCATGATCCTTCTGCGCGCGGTCGATGCGTTCAACACCGCCATTGGCAAGACCGTCAGTTTCCTGATCTGGGCGGGGATCGTCGTCCTTTGTTTCGAGGTCGTGGCGCGTTACGTTTTTGGCCAGCCGACCCTCTGGGCGCACGGTTATACCCAGCGCATCTTCGGCGCCTATTTCGTGCTGGTCGGCGCCTACACGCTGATCCGCAACGACCATGTGCGCGTCGATCTTCTGCTTCAGAACCGCAGCGTTCGCGGGCGGGCGTTCTTGGACCTGATCAATTTCAGCTTCCTGATCCTCTGGGGCGTGGTCCTGACCTGGGAAGGTTACTGGTTCTTCGAGGATGCCTGGGCGTTCAACGAACGCGACGACAGCGCCCTGCGCCACCCGATGTGGCCGCCCAAACTCGCGCTCTTTCTCGGCGCGGCGATGATCACGCTACAGGGTATCGTCGAGGTGCTGCGCTGCCTGATCCTGATCGTCAATCCACGCGCCAACGTCCAGCGGAGCGATGCGGCATGAGCCCCGAACTTCTGACCATCGGCATGTTCGGGCTTGTCCTGACGGCCATTCTTCTGGGTGTGTCGCTCTCGTTCGCGATGGGCGGCACGGCGGTGATCTTCGGGCTGTTCGTCTTCGGGCCGAACGGGATGTTCTCGATCGTTTCCACGATGTTCGGCTCGATGTGGTCGATCCTGCTGTCGGCGATCCCGCTGTTTGTCTTCATCGGGGTCGCGCTGGCCAAGTCGCGGATCGCCGAGGATCTTTACCAATGCTTCTACCTCTGGTCGGGGCGGACGCCGGGCGGGCTTCTGCTGGGCACCTCGGGTTTTGCGGCGACGCTGTCGGCAATGACAGGCAGTTGCGCGGCCTCGACAGTGACCACAGGCCTCGTCGGTATCCCCGCCATGGACCAGCGTGGTTATAACCGGCGTTTCGTCCTTGGCACTATCGGGGCGTCGGGCACGTTGGGAATCATGATCCCGCCATCGATCACGCTGATCCTCATTGGCATGCAGACCGGACAGTCGGTCGGACGGCTTTTCATGGGCGGGCTGGTCGCGGGTCTCCTGCTTCTGGCGATGTTCCTCGTCTACGTCGCGGTGCGCGCCCGGTTGGACCCCCGGCTGGCGCCCCCGGCCGAGGTTCGCGCGCCGCTGGGGGAACGGGTGCGTGCGCTGCGCTCGGTGGTCCTGCCGCTGGTGGTGATCCTGTCGGTTCTGGTGTCGATCTTCGCCGGCATCGCCACGCCCACCGAAGCCGCAGCCGTTGGCGCTGCTGCCGTGGTTCTGGCCGTGGCCATCCGGCGAGAGCTGACCTGGCGCTACATCCGCGACGTCAGCCATGCCACCGCCACGATGACCGGCATGGTGATCTGGATCGTCTTCGGCGCCTCCGCCTTCATCGCGATCTATGGCGGCGGGGGCGGCACGCGCTTCATGCAGGGCTTCCTGCTGGGAATGGACATCGAGCCGTGGATGATGATCCTGCTGATGCAGCTGATCACCCTCGTGCTGGGTATGTTCCTCGATCCAATCGGAATCATTCTGCTTGTCCTGCCGATCTTCTTTCCGATCGTGCTGCAACTGGGCTACGACCCGATCTGGTTCTGCATCCTGTTCCAGCTCAACCTGTGCATTGGCTACATCTCGCCGCCCTTCGGCTATAACCTGTTCTATCTGAAAAGCCTCAGCCCACAGACCCCGATCAGCGACATCTATGTCGCGGTGCTGCCTTTCTTCGGCCTGATGATGCTGGTCGGTGCGGCGATCTTCCTGTTCCCGGGGCTGATCACCAGCTTCACGGACATCCCGGTGCAGCGCTGATGCCCCGGACCCAAGTCTAACCAGAGGAGGAGACGACCATGACCACCAATAAAGGCGGATTGTCACGCCGCGGGTTCTTCGCGGCATCGGCCGGCGCCGCCGCCGGCGCGACGCTTGCAGCCCCAGCCGCGATTGCCCAGTCCCGCGTCACCTGGCGGATGCAGACGCATTGGCCGACCGGCAACTGGTACTACGACGACGTGTTCGTGCGGTACTGCAACCGGATCACCGAGGCGACGGCGGGCGAGCTGACCGTCGAACCGATCCAGCCCGAAGGCATCGTGCCCACCGGCGAAGTGCTGAACGCGGTGCGCCGCGGGCTTCTTGAGAGCGCCTTTATCTATCCGGCCTACTGGTTAGGCCGGATCCCAGTAGCCGGCCATCTGAACGGCCATATCGGCGCCTGGGACCGGCACGAGGAGATGGACATCTTCTACTACGAGATGGGCGCGCTGGACGTGATCCGCGAAGCCTATGCCGAACAGGGCATCCATCAGGTCGGTCCGGTCTCCTACGCGGGTCTGACGCTGTGGTCGAACCGGCCGCTGCGCAGCACCGCCGATTTCTCGGGCTGGCCGGTCCGCTCGACCGGCGCGGCGGGGCTGGTGCTCGCCAAGATGGGTGCGGCCCCCGTCGCGATCCCGGGCGGCGAACTCTACCAGGCGATGCAGACCGGTGTCGTCGAGGGGGCGCATTGGGGTTCGACCTCGACCGCGTGGGGCATGAACTTCCAGGAAGTCAGCAACTACATCATCGAGCCCGACCTGCTGGGTCATCTCAACGGCGAGGTGATGGTGGGGCTGGATAACTGGAACTCGGTCGGCGATGAGGTCAAGGCGATCGTGACCGAGATCACGCGCGCCACCTCGGCCGAAGCCGCGGCGCATTTCCTCTATCGCGACTACCAGCGCAAGGAGGATTTCGTGAACGATCATGGCGGCGAACTGGTCCAGCTCGATGAAGATGCGCTGGCCGATCTGCGCCGCTACTCGCTCGAAGTCGTCGATGACTTCTCGGCCCAAGACCCGCAGTATTCAGGCCGCGTGGGCGAGATGCTGCACGAGTTCCTGCGCATGACCGGCCGCGCCTGATCCCGCTTCCTCGGGGCCACACCTGCCCCGAGGCCCCCGACCAGAAGCCCCGGCCCCAGCGGCCGGGCGCAGCATTCTGCGATCCAGACCCGGAGACTGCCGATGTCCCTTCCCAGCACCATGAACGTAATCGAGATCAGCGGCCCCGGCGGGCCCGAAGTATTGATCCCTGCCACGGCGCCCGTCCCCGAGCCGGGGGAGGGGCAGATTCTGATCCGCGTGGCCTATGCCGGTGTCAACCGCCCCGACGCATTGCAGCGCGCCGGAAACTACGCCCCGCCGCCCGATGCCTCGCCGCTGCCAGGGCTGGAGGCATCGGGTCATGTTGCCGCCGTCGGTGCCGGTGTCACCCGCTGGAAGGTCGGCGACGCGGTCACCGCGCTTCTGCCCGGCGGCGGTTACGCCGAATACGCGCTCACCTGGGCGGACCATGCGCTCCCGGTTCCGGCGGGCATGGCGCTTGATGCGGCAGCCGCCCTTTGCGAGACCTATTTCACCGTCTGGACCAATGTCTTCATGCGCGGCGGCTTGGCGGCGGGAGAGCGGTTTCTGGTCCATGGCGGCTCGTCCGGGATCGGCACGACGGCGATCCAGCTTGCCGCCGCACGCGGCGCGCGCGTCTTTGCGACTGCGGGGTCGGCAGACAAGTGCGCGGCTTGCGAGAAGCTGGGCGCCGAACGAGCGATCAACTACCGCGAGGCGGATTTCGTCGAAGCGATGCGCGGCGAGGGGGGCGCCGATCTGATCCTCGACATGGTGGGCGGCGATTATATCGCGCGCAACCTCAACGCACTTGCCAATGACGGGCGGCTGGTACAGATCGCCTTCCTGCAGGGCTCCAAGGTCTCGCTCGATCTGATGCAGTTGATGACCCGCCGGTTGAAGGTCACCGGGTCCACCCTGCGGCCCCAATCCGTCGAGGCCAAGGCCACCATCGCCCGCGCCCTTGAAGCCGAGGTCTGGCCGTTGCTCCAGAGTGGTGCCATTGGTCCGATCATGGACAGCGAATTTCCCTTGGCCGAGGCCGCGCAGGCCCACGCCCGGATGGAAAGCTCGGCCCATATCGGCAAGATTGTCCTGAAGGTCGCCTGAGATGACCGGCTGGGGCGCGCATGACCGCTCGACCCTGCATCGGATCGCGTCCACCCACCAGACCGGGCTGGAGCTGACGCTGCGACAACGGGGGCAGGGCGCGCCGGTCCTCTTCGTGCATGGTGCGACCTTCTCGGGGCGGCTCTACGACATCCCGCATCCGGGTGTTAACTGGCTTCAGGCCGTGGCGGATGCGGGGTTTTCCGGCTACGCGGTGGATGTGCGCGGCTATGGCCTCTCCAAGCCCGCTGCGTTCCCTGATGGCCCCTACGCCCGCGCCACCGAGGCGGTCGAGGATATCGCCGATGCCGTCGACTGGATCGCGGCGCGCCACGGCGGCGGCCCGGTCGCGCTGGTCGGCTGGTCCTGGGGCACCATCACAACCTCGCTTTTCGTTGCCGGACGCGGCCGCGGTCGGGTTTCGGCGCTGGTCCTCTACGCACCGATCTATGCCGAGACGAACGCGGGCTGGATAGATCTGCTGGCCGATCCGGCGGATCGCAGCCGTCTTCGTCCCTTTGGCCCTTGGCGGCGCGTCGATTTGTCCGAGACGCGCGCGCGCTGGGATGCGCAACTCCCGCCCGGCGCCAACTGGCGCTCGGAATCGGTGCTGCAGGCGATGATCGCGTCCTCGCTGGCCGACGATCCAGAGGCTGATGCGACCGATCCCCCCTCGTTCCGGGTGCCCAATGGCACGCTCGTCGATCTGTGGGAGTGTTTCAACGGACGACCGATCCATGACCCGTCGGCCATCGACTGCCCGACGCTTCTGATCCGGGGCACGCAGGACCCGACCGCCACCCGATCCGACGCGCTGGCAATCCTCGACCGGCTCGCCAGCGACGACCGCGCCTATGTGGAGATCGCGGGCGGGACGCATTTCATCAATGCCGAAACACGCGCGCCGGTCCTCTTTGACCATGTGAACGGCTTTCTGCGCCGGACCGCCGGGGAGTGAACGATCTGGACTGACCGCCGCGCGCGATCAGCCCCTCGCCTCCAGCCAGTCCTTGGCGAGCGTCACGTCCATTTGAGACAGGCCATGGCCCGTATCGATCTGATGCGCCTCGACCTGCGCGTTCTGGTCGCGCAGCCAGGCCTCAAGCGGTGGGGCGAAGCGGGCATAGGGGTCCTGCGCTCCGGTGATCAGAAGAACCTCGGCCGATGAAAGATCAACCTCGGGCAGATCCTCGAGCGCGGGCATCGCGCGCAGGAGGACGGCACGCTGCACGAGGGCGGGATGCAGCGCCATCAGCGCGCCGATGAAATTCGCCCCGTTGGAATAGCCGAGCCATGTCAGCCGCGTCCGGTCGAGCCCGTAGCCGGCCGTGGCCTCGGCCACGAAATCGGCGAAAGCCTCAGCTTCGCTGCGGATATCGTCCTGATCGAACCGGGCCATGTCCAGCCGACGGAACCAGCGCGACACACCTTCCTCGGTCGATCGCCCGCGCACGCCCAGAAGCGTCGCCCGCGGATTGAGCCGGTGCGCGAGCGGCATCAGGTCGGCCTCGTTCCCGCCGGTCCCGTGCAGGTGTAGGATGACGCGGCCGTCTGGGTCGTCGGGACGGTGGAAACGGTGGGTAAACGACAGGCTTCGCATCGGAAAACGCTCCTCTCCGGGCAGGGTGAACTGGGGCAGCATCAGGCGCAGGTCCGCGGCGCGGCTACCTTCGCGGGGTGGGATCATCAGGCGGCGGCCCAGCGACTGCGGTGGCTCGTCCACGCACATGCCGGGGCCATCGGTGGCCAGCTCGAACAGGACGCCGCCCGGTTCGCGCAGATAGAGCGAGGTGAAGTAATGTCGATCCTTCGGTGGCGTGAACGCGACCCCGGCCGCGCGCAGCGCGTCCCCTGCAGACTGAAGCGCCGCGCCGTCCGCCACCCACAGTGCGACATGGTCTATGGTCCCGGTCCCGGGGATGCCCGGCACGAATCCCCGCGCATCGCGCAGATCGAGAGCCTGATCGCCGGACCAGACCCGCCGCACTGCGCCTTCCTGCGGGCCGGGGGTGCAACCCAGCCGATAGCAGGCCGCCGCCGTCTCCTCAGGCATGTCGGTCAGCAGCGTCACGGAATGCAGCCGCACCGGGCCGCCTGCGCCGACAAGCTTGACCGTGATACCGTCAGGGTCCTTCAGCCGCAGGACGGGCAGGCCGAACTCGCGCATCGGCCCCTCGGTGCGCAGTCCGGCCGCCAGCGCCCGGATCAGCCAGGTGCCGATCTCTTCTGCCGGAACGCTCAGCGCGATCTCGGCGATCTGCCCCAAACCGACCCGCCCCGGCGCGCCGTCCTCCCATACCAGAAAGGTGATCAGCGTCCCCGGCGCGCCCGCCGCATCGCCGTAGAACAGGTGCAACTGCTCGGCGTCTTCGTAGCCCGCCGTTTGCTTGACCAGATGCAGGCCCAGAAAACCTGCGTAGAAATCCACATTCGCCTGCACCCGCCGGGTGATCAGCGTGACATGATGCAGCCCTCGGGCGCGGGCAGAAGAGTCGGGCGGTGGCACGGGCGGCTCCTGCGCAGTTGTCGACGCACCATAGCCGAACCGATGACCCCGCGCACCGGGCAGCCGCGCACAGCCCCGGGGCGATTTCCAAACAGCTTTTTTCCTGTGCCCCAACCGCGCGCCTGGTTACCGTGGCTGCCAGTAAGGAGGCGCTGCCATGAGCTGGAACCCCACCCTGGACCCCGGTTGCCCCGATGCCGTCGGCATCGACGCGATAGAGACCCTGATCATTCCCCGCGCCCGTGACATCGGCGGGTTCGAGGTTCGCCGCGCGCTGCCCGCGCCCAAGCGGCAGATGGTCGGCCCCTTCATCTTTTTCGATCAGGCCGGGCCGGCCGAGTTTCTGACCGGGCAGGGGATCGACGTGCGCCCGCATCCGCATATCGGCCTTGGCACGGTCACCTATCTTTATCGCGGGGCCTTTCACCACCGCGACAGCACCGGCGCCGACCAGATCATCGAACCCGGCGCGCTGAACTGGATGGTCGCCGGGCGCGGCGTCACCCATTCCGAGCGGACCCCGGCAGAGGCCCGACAGGCGCCCTCGCAGCTTTTCGGCATCCAGACCTGGATCGCCCTGCCCGAGAACCGCGAAGACGATGCCCCCTACTTCGAACACCACCCCTCCGGGGCGCTGCCGCTGATCCAGGATACCGGCATCACGGCGCGCCTGATCCTCGGGGCCGCCTATGGGGCCAAGGCCCCCGCGACCCTGCACAGCCAGACATTCTATCTCGATGTGACGCTCGCGCCCGGCGCCCGCTTTCCCTTGCCCGACGATCACGAGGATCGCGGCCTCTACATCACCGAAGGCTCGGTGGGAGTCGCCGGGGAGTGGTTCGACAGCGGGCGCATGATGGTCTTTCGCCCCGGCGACCGGATCACCGTGCAGGCCGGGGCGCAGGGCGCGCGGCTGATGGCCTTGGGTGGCGAGACGCTGAACGGGCCGCGCTACATCTGGTGGAATTTCGTCGCCTCCTCGCGCGAGAAGATTCAGGAAGCCAAGGCGGCCTGGCGTGACGAACGCTGGGGGCAGGGGCTTTTCGATCTGCCGCCCGCTGACCGCGACGAACACATTCCGTTGCCTGCGCCCATCAGGCCGTGAAACCGCCGCTGTAAAGCTTCCACGCGAGGGTGAACATCACCCCCGCCATCGCCAGGTCCAACACCCGCCAGGCTCGGCGCGAGGCAAAGACCGGGCGCAGCCAGGCCGCCCCATATCCTAGCGCGAAGAAAAAGACAAAGCTTGCCGTGATCGCTCCGGCGCCAAAAACCCAGGCCTCGGGGCCGCGTTGCTGTGCAAGGCCGCCCACCAGCACCACGGTGTCCAGCCAGACATGTGGATTGGCCCAGGTGAACATCACCGCAATCCCCAGCGTCGCCGCCAGCCCCGCCTGCGCTGCGGCCCCCAGCACCGGGATCTCCGGCGGCCAGAGGAAGGCGCGCAACCGCAACGCGCCATAGACCGCCAGGAACACCACGCCCAGGTAGCGCAGGGCATCGAGCGCCCAAGGCCAGGCCGCCACGAACAGTCCCACGCCCGCGACCCCTAGCGCGATCAGCAGCGCATCCGATGCCGCACACAGCGCGCAGACCGCGAAGACATGCTTTCCGATCAACCCCTGCCGCAACACGAACGCGTTCTGCGCGCCGATGGCGACGATCAGCCCCAGGCCAAGCGCAAAGCCGGACAGATAAGTAGTCATGCAGATCCCTCATACTTCCACCCTTGCGTCTTGTCACATTTCCAGAAGTAAGGAAAACTACACCGGCTAAACTGGAATAAGTTTTATTAATGCAGAAACCCACCACCGGCCGCCTTCTGGATCATGACCAACTCCGCGCGCTTGCTGCAGTGCTGCGCACCGGCGCGTTCGATCAGGCCGCCCACGCGCTGGGTGTAACGCCCTCGGCCATTTCGCAGCGCATCAAGGGTCTTGAGGAACGCGTGGGCACCGTGCTGGTCCGGCGCGGCACGCCCTGCACGGGCACCGCCGTCGGTCGCCGACTGGCCGCCCATGCTGAGGAAATCCTGCGCCGCGACCTCGCGCTCGCGGCCGAGATCGGCTTGGGCGCGGGCCCGCAGGTGGCGACGCTGCGGGTTGCGGTCAATGCCGACAGCCTGGCGACCTGGTTCATCAATGCGCTGGCGCAGGTCGAGGGGTTCTCGTTCGAGCTGGTCGTCGACGACCAGGAATTCTCGGCCGATCTTTTGCGCCGGGGCGAAGTGGCGGCGGCCGTCACCGGACGCGCGAAGCCGGTGCAGGGTTGCGACATCTGGCCCCTGGGGGCGATCCGCTACGTTCCCACGGCCAGCCCCGCCTTTGCCGCACGCTGGTTTGCCAAGGGTCCGACCGAACCCGCACTGGCGCAGGCGCCCTGCCTGACCTTCAACAGCAAGGACCGGCTGCAGGACCATTGGATCCAGCGCCGGACCGGTCGCCGCCTTGCCCCGCCGCGCCAATGGATCCCCTCGGCCGAGGCCTACTTGCGGGCGACCGAGGCGGGGCTGGGATGGGGCCTCAACCCCGAGACGCTGGTCGCCTCCGCGCTGGCCGCGGGGCGACTGGTCGAACTGCCGGGCGGGCGGCTGGACGTCGCGCTCTACTGGCAGGTGCTGCGGCTGATGGCGCCGCTCGCCGACCCGCTGACCCGGTCGGTGCGCCGGGTGGCCGGGGCGCAACTTGCCGCCGCCGGATGACGCAGCGCCGGGACCGGGCTTGCCACCGATTGTCCCGATGGTATCCTGCCACGTCAGAGGACGACCTCTCCATCATGGCGGAATGTCCAGGACGGCCTGGCACAATTTCGGGTGCTGTCATGGCCTGGATCCTTCTTCTCGTCGCCGGTCTTCTCGAGATCGTCTGGGCCTTCGCGATGAAGCGCTCCGACGGGTTCACCAATCTCACGCCCTCGGTCGTCACCATCGTCACGATGATCGGCAGCTTCGCCTTGCTCGCTGCGGCGATGAAGACGCTGCCGTTGGGCACGGCCTATGCAATCTGGACAGGGATCGGCGCCGCGGGCGCCTTTCTCGCCGGGATCTTCTTCCTGGGCGAGGCCGCGAGCCCCGTGCGCCTCCTTGCCGCCGGCCTGATCGTGGCCGGTATCGCGCTGATGAAATTCGGCAGCAGCGCCTGACCGGGAACGCCACGCGTACCGCTCGGTTGCCAATCGGGCGCGCCCGATGCGCGAGACGCCCTTGGGGGTGGTTTAAATCGGGTTAACGGCGGAAGTAATATGGCTTTTTATCATGCGCTTAGGCGTTTGTGCGCTGGCGCACGCCCCCGTTCAGGCCGTCGAATCTGTCGGTTCGGCCCCCAGGATCAGCCCGGCGCAGAAGCCCGGATCCTGCATCGGCAGGAAATGCGTGAACTGCTCCAGCAAAAGGTCCCGCCCCGCCGGCAGGCGCGCGGCCAGGTCCGGATCCGTCGGCGAATAGACAAAGCTCGCGGCATGTTCCGGCGCGGTCGGCTGCATCGCCCGGACCACCGTCGTGGGCTGGCGGACCTGCGCCAGGATCGGATGCGGGTCATGGCTCAACACCGTCTCGTAGACCGAAGCCTCCAGAACCGGGGGGCAGGCCAGCCGCCACGGCGCATCCGGCCCGTCGCGCCGCAATCCATGCCGGCAGTAATCCATCATCACCGCCGGATCGAAGAGCGCATGCGGCGCCCGCGTCGCGAGGCGGTCGTGCATCGCCTCGGCGCTTTCGTAGCGGTCGAACCGTCTTGCGATCGGATTGACCTCGCCCGGCGGGGCGGCCATCGGGTTCCGTCCGATCGCGTAGGCCTGCGGGGTCATCACCACCGGATCGATCAGCAGAAGCGCGCCCAGTCGCGCGCCCACCTGCGGCGCGGCCAGCAAGAGCGCCGTGCCACCCATCGAATGCCCCACCCCATAGGCGCCGGTCAGATCCAGCCGCTCCAGCACACCGACCAGATCCCCGCCCATCGCCCGCCAGTCCTGGAACGCGACCGCATCGCTCGCCCCATGGCAGCGCTGATCGAGCGCGATGACATGCCGCGCGCCCAATCGGGCGACCACCTGATCCCAGCAGCGCGCGTGAAAGCCGGTCGCATGGAGAAGCAGGATGCTCGGCCGCACCCCCCGATGCTGCGCGCCCCATTCATGCGCAACCAGCCGCAGTCCCGGCAGCTCGATCGGTATCGCCCGGGGTTCCTTTCCGACTGCGTCCTGCTTCATCCGCGCCATCCTTGCCGCTCCGCGCCCCTGGGGCGTCGCCAGCCTAGAATGTCCTGCGAAAGCTGCAAGACCGGCCGGCGCCGGCATCAGCCCTCGCGCAGGCGCGGGAGCTCGGCGCGCGCGGTGGGCAGCACCGCCCCTTCGAGCAGCCGCATGATCGCCCCGAAATGGCCATCGCTGCGCGCCGGTCGGGTCGGGTCAGAGGTCAGCGCGACGGTCAGCTCCAGCGCCGGGACGACGCAGATCACCTGCCCCCCGTAGCCGCGCGCCAGCAGATAGGTATCGCCGCCCGACCGGCCGACGAACCAGCCGAGCCCGTATCCCAACCCCGAAAAGGGCGAGCGGGTGCGCGGCTGCAGCGTCGCCTCTACCCACTCCGGGCTCAGTACCTGAGTGCCGTTCCAGCGCCCGCCTTGCCGGTACAACTCGCCGAAGCGGATCATCGCGGGCAGGCTCAGCGCCATCTCGTTGCCGCCCATGAACCGGCCCTGCGGATCGCGCGTCCAGGCCGGCACCTCGATCCCCAGCGGCGCGCCGAGCCGTTGCCGCGCCAGCCCCAGCAGGCTCTCGCCCGATACTTCGGAGAGGACTGCGCCCAAGATGTGGAACGAGCCGGTGGAATAGAGCATCCGCCGGCCCGGCTCGGCCACGAAGGGCCGCGACAGCGCATTCCCCACCCAGTCGGCGCTGGCCACCCAGCTGCCGTAATTCGTCCCCGAGGTCCGTTCGAGCCCGGTCTGCATGGTGACCAGCTGCTCGATGGTCAGCGCGCCCACCCGCGGATCGGCCCCGCGCGGAATGAGCCGGGGCGCCACCTCGGCCAGCGTGGCCTGCAGCGACGCGATCTCGCCGCGGTCGAGCGCGGCGCCGGTCAGCGCACCGACCACCGATTTCGACACCGACTTGATCGGCACCGGCCGCCCGATGGCCGGGCCGCGAAAGGCTTCGGCCAGCACCTCGGTGCCGCGCAGATGAACGACAAGCGCGTGGCACTGCTCCAGCGCGCGGGCCTGTTCGGCAACGGCGCGCCAGGACGCCTCCTGCGCCTGTGCGGGCAGCGCCAGCCCGGCGGCAGCGGCGGCGACAAAGGTGCGACGGGTCAGGCGGGTCATGGCGGCGCGTCCGGTTCGGCTGGGATGGGGCAGGGTACACGCCAGATAACCCCCGCGCGCGCGGCAGTTACAAGCCCGCATGACCCCCCGGCCGCGCACACGCGATCACGGCTGCGCGAGCGTCTCGCGCGCGTTCAACCCTCTTCCCGCTGCCAGTCTCGCAACTGCATCGGCAGCCCCACCTGGGCCGGGTTCAGACCGCACCGGGGCAGGTTTGTCGTCTGCGTTCGGACCGCGCTCAGAAGCTCTTCGGGGCGACGCTTCAGGGTCAGCACTTCGCCATTGAACATCAACGCGTAAAGACCGGCGCTTTCGGCAATGGTCCACAGGCCATCAGCTGATCGATAGGTCCACATTGGGGCACCCTTTACTCAGTACATGCCCCGGAATACCGTGCCGGCACTCGCCCGTCAGGCAACGAATGCGTCAAATGTCGCTCAATGGCGGTATCTTGCGCATCCCGCCGCCATGCGCCGCCTGGGGAGTCTCTTCTGAGGACTTCCTTGATTGGTAGTCCGTCGCGCGCTACCCTCGGGTAGATGACCGCCGCGAAGGCGGCACGCGGCAGGGAGGTCCGATGGCCGAGTTCGAACCGCTGCGCCTGCACGTCCCCGAACCCGAGGTGCGCCCGGGCGACGAGCCTGATTTCAGCCATGTGAAGATCGCGCGCGCCGGGTCCGTCCCGCGCCCCGAGGTCGATGTCGACCCGCGCGAGATCCGCGATCTGGCCTATACCATCATCCGCGTCCTCAACCGCCAGGGCGAGGCGGTGGGTCCTTGGGCCGGCACCCTGACCGAGGACGAACTGCGCGACGGTCTGCGCCACATGATGACGCTGCGCGCCTTCGATGCGCGGATGCTCAACGCCCAGCGGCAGGGCAAGACCTCGTTCTACATGCAGCACATGGGCGAGGAGGCGGTGAGCTGTGCCTTCCGTCGCGCGCTGGAGCCGGGCGACATGAACTTTCCGACCTACCGTCAGGCGGGGCTCCTGATCGCTGGCGACTACCCGATGGTCGAGATGATGAATCAGATCTTCTCGAACGAGGCCGATCCGCTGAAGGGCCGGCAGCTACCGATCATGTATTCGTCCAAGGACCACGGCTTCTTCTCGATTTCGGGGAACCTGGCCACGCAGTTCATCCAGGCGGTCGGCTGGGCGATGGCCTCGGCGATCAGCGGCGACACGCGGATCAGCGCGGGCTGGATCGGCGATGGCTCGAC
>CAZKSE010000029.1:0-23707 GCA_964555305.1 uncultured Rhodobacter sp.
GCGATGACGCCGTCGAGCGCCAGCCCCGCCGCAGCCGCCTCTTCGAAAAGGGCGGCGAGTGCGGCCTCGGGATCCTGATCGGCGGCAAGGCCCAGATCGATGAGGACCAGCCAATCGGGCGTCTCGTCGAAGGGTTGGCGAACATGCGGCATCTTCTCGGCAAGGAAGCGAAGCCCCATCCCGCCGATCAGTTCGAAAGCCGACACCGCCTCGCCCAGACGGGCCTGGGCGCGCGATAGAAGTTCCAACGCCGCAGCAGGATCGCGGACCACGATCATGGCCGCTCCCTGCCGCGCCGGACGCGGCACCATTCGCAGGCTGGCAGCCGTGATCACCCCCAGTGTGCCTTCGGACCCCAGGATCAGATGGCGAAGATCGTAGCCCATGTTGTCCTTGCGCAGCCGCCTGAGCCCGTGCCAGATCTGGCCATCCGCCATCACGACCTCCAGTCCCAGGCACAGATCGCGCGCATTGCCCCAGCGCAATACGCCTGTCCCGCCCGCATTCGTGGCCAGAAGCCCCCCAATCCGCGCCGATCCTTCCGAAGCCAGCGAGAGGGGAAACAGCCGCTCGACCTCTGCCGCTGCGGCCTGCACCTCAGCCAAGATACAGCCGGCTTCCGCGACCAACACATTGCCGGCCGGTTCGATGGCTCGGATCCGGGACATTCGTTCGAGCGACAGGATCAGGGGCGCAGGTCCGTCCGCGGCCACCTGACCGCCAACCAGTCCCGTACCGCCACCGAAGGGGATGATCCCGACGCGCGCCGCCGATGCAGTGCGCAGGATCAGCGAGACCTCTTCAACGCTGGCAGGGCAGGCCACGGCGCCGGCGCGGCCGGCCCAGCGGCCGCGCGGTTCCTCCAAGTGATGCGCATCGGGCGCACGCAAGGTGCAGTGGGGTAGCGCGCCGGCCAGGCTGTCAAGAAAGGCCCCATCAGCGTCGTTCAGCATTCCCCGTCTCCTTACCCGATGTCGGTTCGGCCGCGTCGATCGGCGCGCAGATTGGCGTAAAGGACGTGGTTGCGCCAGCGGCCGTTGATTTGAAGATACGCCTGCGCAACGCCCTCGTATTTGAAGCCGGTCTTTTCCAGAACCCCGCGCGAGGCGAGGTTCTCGGGGAGGCAGGCCGCTTCGATCCGACTCAGATCGAGGACGGTAAAGGCATGATGCACAAGCCCCCGGATCGCCTCGCGCATGTAGCCCTGCCGGGCGTGGGGTTCGCCGATCCAGTAGCCGATGGTTCCAGCTTGCGCGGGCCCACGGCGGATATGATCAAGCGTGATTGCGCCCAGAAGGGCCGAATCGAACTGCCGGATCACGAACAAGGGCAGGGCCGAGCCTTGCGCCTGCACCCGCCCGGACCAGTGCACCCGCGCGGTGAAAGCCCGCCGCGTCAGATGGTCGGCCGACCAGGATGGCTCCCACGGAATGAGAAAATTGGCGCTTTGCTCGCGCAGGGTCGTCCAGGCACGAAAATCGGCGTGCTCAGGCAGGCGCAGAAGCAATCGCTCGGTGACGATGGACGTCCCCCGCCGCCGGGCGAACGGCCAGACCGACATCAGCGCACGAGCCTTTCGCGCAGCGCCTCCAGATCCGGCGCGCGCCGGACCGGGCCGTAAAGCGCCATCGCCATGCGTGCCTCGGCTGCAGTGCGTTCCCCATAGGCGCGGATCGCGGCCAGATCGACAGCGTCGATCTTGGCGACCGTCTCGTCCAGATCCGGGACACGGTCCCAGATCGCCAGCATTCGGGCCAGGCGTTCGGCACGGGCCGACGGGCTTTCCAGCCCCATCAGCAATCCCGCCTTCATCTGCGCCCGTGCGCGCGCCAGTTCGGGTTCGCTCACGTCCTCGGCCGCGCGCCGAAGCTCGTCGATCGTCAGCTCTGCCAGATCCCGGACCTGCCCCGCCCCGGTGCCCGCGTAGATCGTGATCGCGCCAGTGTCGTCATGCGCGCCGGCCTGCGCGAACGTGGTATAGCAGAGACCCCGTTCCTCGCGGAGCTTCTGGAAGAGCCGCGAGGACATCCCCCCGCCCAGGATCCCCGCGAAGATCTGCGCGGTATAGATGTCCTTGTGCCGGAAGGACGGCGCCTCGATCGCGAGAGCGAAATGCGCCTGCTCGAGCCGCTTGACCTCGCGACGCTCGCCGCAATGAAAGCGGGCAGGTTCGGCATGGGGCATGGCAAGTGGTGACAGAGCGCCGAAGTATTCCTCGGCCCTTGCCACCAGGTCGTCGTGATCGATAGCACCTGCCCCGGCCAGGATCATCTGTCCCGGACCGTAATGGTCAGCAACGAACCCACGCAGCGCAGCGGCATCGTGACTGGCAACCCGCTCGGCCGCGCCCAGGATCGGGCGACCGATGGCCTGCTCGGGGTAGCTCGCCTCCTGCAGCCAATCGAAGATCACGTCGTCGGGCGTATCCAGCGCCTGGCCGATTTCCTGCAGGATCACGCCCCGCTCGACCTCGATTTCACGCGCCTCGAAGGCAGGGTTCAGGACGATATCGGCGATGACGTCCAGCGCCAGCGGCACGTCCGCCTGCAGCACCCGTGCGTAATAGGCCGTGGCCTCGCGGGATGTGTAGGCGTTGATGTAGCCGCCCACATCCTCGATCTCCTCGGCTATCTGAAGCGCGGTGCGCCGGGTCGTGCCCTTGAACGCCATGTGCTCTAGAAAGTGCGCGATCCCGTTCTCTTCCGAGCGTTCGTGGCGCGCACCCGCCATCACCCAAACGCCGACCGCGGCGGAAGCGATGCCGGGCATATGCTCGGTGACGATCCGGAACCCGTTGGGCAATGTCGTCAGGCGATGCATCAGATGCGCCCCCCGTGACCCGTCCGCTCAAGGATCAACGCCTGGACTGCGCCCAGCTCGCCAGTCAGGCGCGTCACACGTTCGGCCCGATCGAAAAGGTCCGCCATCCGGGCGGGCAGAGCCGGGCGCAAGCCGGTCGCCGCTTCGACGGCATCGGGGAATTTGGCGGGATGAGCGGTCGCCAGCGTGATCATCGGCGCCACGCCGAGATGCTGCTCGGCCACGGCCACACCGACAGCGGAATGCGGGCAGAGCAATTCGCCCGTCTCTTGGTGAACGCGCGCGATCGTTTCGCGCGTCGCCTCCTCGCTCACGCGGCCAGAGGCGTAGACTTCGCGCAACGCCTGCAAAGCGCCCTGGCTCACCGTGAAGCTGCCGGTGGATTTCAGCTCGTCCATCAGTTGCGCGACCGCGCGGCCGTCCCTGCCGTAGGCGAGGAACAGCGCGCGTTCGAAATTCGACGAAACCTGGATATCCATCGACGGGCTGATCGACGGCTGCACGGCCTCGGTCCGATATTCGCCGGTGGAGAGGCACCGGTGGAGGATGTCGTTCTGATTGGTCGCGATCACGAGCTTCTGGATCGGCAGTCCCATCGCCCTTGCAATGGATCCGGCAAAGATGTCGCCGAAATTGCCGGTTGGGACAGTGAACGAAACGGGGCGGTGCGGTGCGCCGAGCGCCACCGCAGAGGAGAAGAAATAAACGACCTGCGCCAGAACCCGCGCCCAGTTGATGCTGTTCACACCTGCCAGTCCCACACGATCACGGAAACCGAAGTCGTTGAACATGTCCTTCACCAGCGCCTGGCAGGTGTCAAAATCGCCGTCAATTGCCAGGGCATGGACATTCGCCTCGGCCGGCGTCGTCATCTGCCGGCGCTGCACGTCGGATACCCGGCCATGCGGATAAAGGATGAAGACATCGACATTATCCAGCCCGCGAAATGCCTCGATCGCCGCCGATCCGGTATCGCCGGAGGTGGCGCCGACAATGGTGATCCGCTGCCCCGAACGTTTCAGCGCCGCCTGAAACAGCTGGCCGATCAGCTGCATGGCGAGATCCTTGAAAGCCAGTGTCGGACCGTGGAAGAGTTCCAGCAGGAAATGGCCTGACGCAAGCTGCTTCAGGGGGGCCCGCGCAGGGTGGCCGAACTCCGCATAGGCTTGCGCGATCAGCGCGCGAAACGCCGGCTCGGAAAATGTCTCGCCGATAAAGGGGCGCATGACGCGAAACGCGACCTCCTCATAGGGGAGGCCGGCCATTGCCGCGATGTCGTCGGCTGAAAAAACGGGTACATCCGCCGGCAAATAGAGGCCGCCGTCGCGCGCCAGCCCGGTCAGCATGGCTTCCTCAAAACCCAGCTCGGGCGCGTTACCGCGGGTGGACATGTATTGCATGGACGCTCCTTCAGGCCTTGTTCTGCCTGATACGCCAGAGCAGGAAGGCTGTCATCCCCGCCCAGGCCGCGGCCAGCAGAAACCAGGTGATCGCGTATTCCAGATGATCGTTGCGCAGATCGGCACTGTCGATGGGCGTGGGGACCAGATTGGGGACCGTCGCATCCTGCCGCGCGACGATCATGACGGGTTCGGTTTCCAGATGTGCTGCAATCGGCGCCACCTCGCGCGAGAACCAGAGGTTGCGCGCCATGTCCGGCGTCGGCGTGTAGCGATCGGTGTCGCGCGGCCAGTCAAGGTTACCGATCACTATAACCGGACCCGAGGTGAAGTCGGTTCCGTCACGCGCCGCTTCAGGCAGAAACCCCCGATCAATTAGAATGCGCCGGCCATCCGCGGCTTCGAACGCGGCGATCACCCGGCTGCCCGCCCCCATCCCCTCGCGCGCTGAAAGGACATGCACGACCTCGCCGGTATAAGCGCCCTCAATGGTAACGGGACTGAATCGTTCCCGCTCGGCCACGGGATCGTCGGGCAACGAGGCGGGCGCGTCGCTGATCCGCGCATCGATCGCGGCAATCTGCGCCAGTTTCTCGTCCAGCCGGGACAACTGCCAGAAGCCCAACGACATCAGCACGGCCACTCCAGCCAGACCAAGGATCAGCGCGGGGAACATCCGGGCGAGCATTATGGGCTCCAAATGAAGGGCGCGCGCCCCGCGAAGGGCACGCGCCAGGATTTGCGCAAGTGCGCCTCAGGTCAGAAGGTCATTGCCCCCAGACATAGATCGACGCGAAGAGGAAGAGCCACACCACATCGACGAAGTGCCAATACCAGGCGGCCGCTTCCAGACCGACATGGCGTTCCGGCGTGAAATGCCCTGCCCGCGCCCGCAGGTAGCAGACAAAGAGGAAGATGGTGCCGATGATGACATGCGCACCGTGGAAGCCGGTCGCCATGAAAAAGTTGGCGCCGTAGATGTTGCCGGCAAAGCCAAAGCCCGCGTGCGTGTATTCGTAAGCCTGCAGGAAGGTGAAGATCACCCCCAGAACGACCGCGATCAGCAGTCCGGTGGTCAGGTCGCGGCGGTTGTTCTCATGTACGATCGCGTGGTGTGCCCAGGTCGCGGCACACCCGGAAAGCAGCAGGACCAGCGTATTGATCAGCGGTAGGTGCCAAGGATCGAAAGTCTCGATGCCGGCTGGCGGGAACACGCCATCGATAGCCGGGCTCAGCCCCTCCGGATGCATCGGGTAGAGCGCGTGCTTGAAGAAGGACCAAAACCACGCGGCGAAGAACATCACCTCGGAGACGATGAACAGGATGAACCCGTAGCGTAGCCCGATCACCACGACCGGGGTGTGGTCGCCCGTATGGCTTTCGATCACCACATCGGCCCACCAAGCGTACATCACATAGGCAACGCCCGCAGCCCCCATCAGGAAGAGCCAGGGCCCCATGCCGTGCATCCACAGGACGGCGCCGAACAGCATCACAAAGCCCGCTACCGCCCCGAAGAACGGCCAGATCGACGGCGGCAGGATGTGGTAGTCGTGGTTTTTAGCGTGCGCCATGTGGGTTCCCTCGGCTTGCCCCTCGCCCCCTGTCCGGGGGTCTGATGTCAATTGGTCTGCAATTCCGCGCCCTCGTCAAGCGCGGCCATGTCCTCGGGGCGCAAGGGCGCCCGGTGGAAGGTGTAGGAAAGAGTGATCGTATGTGTCCCGCTCGCGTCGCGGTCATCCAGGATGTCGGGATCGACGTAGAAGGTTACCGGCATCTCGACGCGTTCGCCGGGTTGCAGCACCTGGTGCTCGAAGCAGAAGCAGTCGATCTTCGTGAAGTAGAGACCGGCGTCATAGGGCGTGACGTTGTAGCTGGCAGTGCCGGCGACGGGCTCGTCGGTGGGATTGTACGCCTCATAGAACGCGATGCCCGTTTCGCCCAGGCGGATGTCCATCGTCCGCTCGACGGGACGGAATTCCCACGGGAAATCCCGCGCCTTAGACGCGTCGAAACGGATGCGAATGGTCTGGTCCAGCACCCGTTCGGACCCGGCGCCGACCTGAGTGGTCCCGCCATATCCGGTCACGCGGCAGAACAGATCGTAAAGCGGCACGGCCGCCCAGCCCATTCCGGCCATGAAGACAACGACCCCGGTTGCCTGCACGGCAGTGCGGTGGCGCCCGTCCAGACGTTTCCAGAGACCGATCATTCGCCCCTCCGAATTTCGGGATTGACGCCGGGATCCAGGGCGGGCCGATAGCTGTGGTCGAACGCCTGGATCGTGCCGCCGCCCGAAATCTTGGCGATGGTCAGCCCGAAGACAAGCGCGATGAAGGCGGCCAGCACCAGACCCACACCCATGTTGCGCCCCAGCCGGCGGCGATGAAGTTCGTGATCTCGAGCCAGCGCCATCAGATCCCCCAGAAGTTGAACTGTTCCCGGAAGGCCGCCGCCCAGGGCGTCGCCTCTAGCAGGAATGCGGCAAAATGACCGAACAGGTAGAAGAGCGAGAACGTGAAGAACCGTTTCTCGACGCGGTACTTGTCAGCCTCGGCCGCCGCCTCGTTGCGGCGCCAGATGCGCAGCGCGCCCAGAACGAAAACCGCATTCAGCGCCAGCGCCACCGCCAGGTAGATTGCCCCCCCGATCGAGGTCAGCCCCGCCCCCAGCGCCACGGGGACCAGCGCCAGCGTGTAGACCCAGACATGCGCCCGCGTCGCGCGACGACCGTGGGTCACTGTCAGCATCGGCACTTTGGCACGGGTGTAGTCGTCGTTCATGAAAAGCGCGAGCGCCCAGAAATGCGGCGGTGTCCACATGAAGATCAGCGCGAACATCAGCACCGCCTCGATGCCGATATGCCCCGTCGCCACGACCCAGCCGATCATCGGCGGAAAGGCCCCTGCCGCCCCCCCGATGACGATGTTCTGCGGCGTCGCGCGCTTGAGCCAGATCGTGTAGACCACGGCGTAGAAGAAGATCGTGAAGGCCAGAAGCGCCGCCGCGAGCCAGTTGGCCGCCAGGCCCAGCATGACGACCGAGATCAGCGACAGCCCCATTCCCAGTCCCAGCGCCTCGCCCGGGGCGACCGTGCCGGCGGGGACCGGGCGACGCGCGGTGCGGCGCATCTGACGGTCGATATCGGCATCCCACCACATGTTCAGCGCGCCCGCGGCGCCCCCGCCGAGCGCGATGAAGACGATCGCGGCAAACGCCTCGATCGGGTGCAGGCTTGACGGCGCGACCAGCAGACCGACCAACGCCGTGAACACCACCAACGACATGACGCGCGGCTTGAGCAGACGCACATAGTCGCCGAACCCAGCCTCGCCGGGCTGGGTCTGGGGTATGATTTCTGCGCGTATGTCGCTCATGCCATCCTCTTGGCGGTCTGCCGGGGAAACGGGCCTGGCGAACCGGCCCGCCCGTCGTTGACCGTCAGTCGTTCGACGCCAGGTCCTGGTTGCGCTCCAAGTAGCCCGGTGCGGCCGCCATGTTCGCCGCACCCATCGATTCGAGCCAAGCCAGATACGCCTCTTCGCTCACCGCATGGACGGTGATCGGCATATAGGCGTGGGCCTGACCGCAAAGCTCCGAACACTGGCCGAAATAGACGCCTTCTTCGTCGACGTTGAACCACAGTTCCGCCAACCGGCCCGGCACACCGTCCTGCTTTACGCCGAAGGCCGGGATCGTCCAGGAATGGATGACGTCCGCGGCCGTCACCTGCATCACCACGTCGCGGCCTACCGGCACCACGACGGCGGTGTCCGTGGCCAGCAGGTAGTGGCGATCCTCGTAGCCGTGCTCGGCCAGTTCGTCGCGCTGCAGCATGAAGCTCAGGAATTCGACGTCGTGATCCACATATTCATAGCCCCAGTGCCACTGGTAGCCGGTCACCTTGATGGTGACCTCGGCCTCGGGCATGATCTGCTGGCGAAAGAGTGCCGGCACTGTGAAGGATCCGATGAAGATCAGGATCAGGATGGGCACCACCGTCCACGCCACTTCGAGCGGCGAATTGTGGGTGAAGCGCGCCGGCGTCGGATTGGCGCGGCGATTGTGGAAGAAGATCACCCACAGCAGCAGCGCGCTAACCAGGACCGTGATCGGCCCGATGATCCACAAAAGCATCGTGTCCAGCCACACGACCTCGGTCTTGAGCGAGGTGCCGGCCTCCTGCAGGGTGGTGCCGCGCGCAAGCGGCTCGCCCCGGAACGGCAGATCCTGCGCCAATGCCGCGCCCGCGGCGACCCACGCGACCATTCCGGCCGAAAGCCCCGCACCAAATCGCCTGCAATCGCGAATGAATGTCATCTTCGGTTCCCGTTCCTCGCCGCGGCCTCGCCGCCGTCTGTCTTTGCCGCGACAGGAATGCACACCCGAATTCGGGCGTTGCACATGGCCGCGGAATCCCTGCATCCTAAAACCACATTAGCACCGGGGGGACAAGACCGCCGATGCGTCATCTCGGCGCGTTTTGATCCCGATCAAAGACACCGACCAGTACCGAAAGGACCACCATGTCCACCGCCGCCGCCCGTTCCGCCACGCCCGAACCCTTCCGCCCGTTCGAGACAGCGCTCGACGAAGGCCGCGCCCGCGCGATCCTGCAGGAGGCCGTCGCGGGAGCCGAGGATGGCGAGCTCTTCATCGAGCGCCGCCATTCCGAATCGTTGGTGCTCGATGACGGTCGGATCCGCTCGGCCGGGTTCGACGCGGCCGAGGGGTTCGGGCTGCGTGCGGTTCGCGGCGCGGTCATCGGCTATGCACATTCAACCCATCTGGACGAACCCGCGTTGCGTCGCGCTGCCGAAACCGCGCGCCTGGCAGTCGGCGCGGGCGGCGGCACGTTCGCCGACCCGCCCACCGGCACCAATCGGCGGCTTTATACCGACGCCGATCCGATCCTCGATGCGCCTTTCGCCACCAAGATCGAAACCTTGCGCGCGATCGACGACTTCCTGCGCGCCCGTGACAAGCGCGTGGTGCAGGTCACGGCCTCGCTTGCGGCCTCCCTCCAGCAGATCGTGATCCTCCGCCCCGAGGGCGCGGTGCTGACCGACACCCGCCCGATGGTGCGCCTGAATATCTCGGTCATCCTCGATCAGGACGGGCGGCGGGAAAGCGGCAGCGCCGGCGGCGGCGGGCGGATCGGTCTGGGGGGCCTGCTGGCGCCCGACCACTGGCAGGGCGTCGCGCTGGAGGCGTTGCGGATCGCAGGCGTCAACCTGCGCGCCGAACCTGCACCTGCCGGCGTGATGGACGTGGTCCTGGGCCCGGGCTGGCCGGGCATCCTGCTGCACGAGGCCGTGGGCCACGGGCTGGAAGGGGATTTCAACCGCAAAGGCACATCGGCATTCGCCGGGCTGATGGGCAAGCGGGTCGCCGCGCCCGGCGTCACCGTGGTCGATGACGGCACTCTGCCCGATCGCCGCGGCTCGATCTCCATCGATGACGAGGGGACGGCAAGCTCCCGCACCGTGCTGATCGAGGACGGGATGCTGGTGGGCTTTATGCAGGATCGGCAGAACGCCCGGCTGATGGGTGTGCGCGCAACCGGGAACGGTCGGCGCGAAAGTTACGCGCACGCCCCCATGCCGCGGATGACCAACACGATCATGCTGGGCGGCGAGGCCGAACCCGGCGCGCTGGTGTCGGATATGAAGGACGGCATCTACGCCGTCGGATTCGGCGGCGGCCAGGTCGATATCACCAACGGCAAGTTCGTCTTCAGTTGCACCGAGGCCTATCGCGTCAAGGACGGCAAGATCGGCGCCCCGGTCAAGGGCGCGACATTGATAGGCGATGGGCCGACGGCGTTGCAGCATATCCGCGGGATCGGCAACGACATGGCGCTCGATCCCGGCATGGGGACCTGTGGCAAGTCCGGCCAGTGGGTGCCCGTCGGCGTCGGGCAGCCGAGCCTGCTGATCGGTGGGCTGACGGTGGGCGGCGTCGCCTGACGCCAGCCCCGCCACCCGCGGTGATCCGCCCTTTCTCCGTTTCAAGGTCCCTTCGACACGCAGAGAAGGCGGCGGGGGCACCGCGCTCCTCGTGGCAACTTTCTGTAAAGTTGCAGGCGATGTTTATCACTCGTTAATGCTTTTCCCGCAAAAGTTGAGTCGAATGAGACGAGGTCGGTGATGGTCGGGGACTTGTTTTCTTCTCCCACACCCTTCACCCCACCCACCACGGAAGAAGACCGACTGGACTGGCTTCGCCTCATTCGCTCCCGCCGCGTCGGGCCTGCGACCTTCTTCCGGCTTCTCGGCGAACAGGGCGGCGCGAGAGCCGCGCTTGCCGCGCTGCCCGGGATTGCCCGCGGCGCCGGAATCAAGGACTACGCCCCCTGCCCCCTCGATAGCGCGCGACGTGAGATCGACGCCGCCGCCCGCGCCGGCGCCCGGATGGTCTGCCACGGTAGCCCCGACTATCCCCCGGCACTTGCAGGAATTCCTGACCCACCGCCTGTTCTCTGGGCCATTGGGCGGGCCGAACTGACGCATCGCCCAGCGATCGCGCTGGTCGGCGCGCGCAATGCCTCGAGCCTCGGGCAGCGCATGGCGCGTAAGCTGGCCGAGGGGCTGGGCCATCACGGCTTCACGCTCGTCTCCGGACTGGCCCGGGGCGTCGATGCGGTGGCCCATGCCGCAACGCTCGACACCGGGACGATCGCGGTGCTCGCCGGCGGCGTCGATATCCTCTATCCAACCGAGAATGCCGACCTGGGCGCCGAGATCGGGCGACGCGGCCTGCGCCTGTCTGAACAGCCGATGGGCCTGCAACCGCAGGCACGGCACTTTCCGCGCCGCAATCGCATCATTTCGGGCCTGTCCCGCGCGGTGGTGGTGGTCGAGGCCGCCGAGGGCTCGGGCAGCCTGATCACCGCCCGCGACGCGCTCGATCAGGGGCGCGAGGTGCTGGCAGTGCCCGGCCACCCGCTCGATCCGCGCGCCGCCGGCTGCAACGCGCTAATCCGCGAGGGCGCGCGCCTGGTGCGGGACGTGGCCGACATCGTCGAGGCGCTGGAGACGACCCTGGAGCTTCCGCTGCCCGCCACGCAACCGGCGCCCCGTTCCCCTTCGCCCACGCCGCCGCGCCGTCCGCCCCCCGTCCCCGATGCTTTGGGCCTGCACCGGCTGATCCTCGATCGCCTCGGTCCCTCGCCGCTCGCCGAGGATCAGCTCATCCGCGATCTTGCCCTGCCCGCCGCGACCCTCGCCCCCGCGATCCTGTTCCTGGAACTCGAGGGGCGGATCGAGCGCCAGCCCGGCGGCCTGCTGGCGCGGATCTGACACGCCCCAAGCCGGCCTCCGCTGACAATCGCGGCCCCCTCTTGCGGTGCCATTCTACAGCCACAGATTGACAACCGCACCCTGCCGCACGCATCTATGCCCCGCGCCAGGGCTGCGGCCAAAGCGCCGTGATTGCAATTTTGACGTTTATGATCAGAGGCTTGAATGGCTGTTGTCGTCGTCGAGTCGCCCGCCAAGGCGAAAACCATCAACAAGTATCTTGGCCCCGGCTACACCGTGCTCGCCTCTTTCGGGCATGTGCGCGACCTGCCGCCGAAAGACGGCTCCGTCGACACCGAACACGAATTCGAGATGAAGTGGGAGGTCGCCTCGGACAGCCGCAAGCATGTCCGCGCCATCGCCGAGGCGCTGAAATCCGACCCTGACCTGATCCTCGCCACCGACCCCGACCGTGAGGGTGAGGCGATCAGCTGGCACCTGACCGAGGCGCTGGCGAAATCGCGCGCGCTGAAAAAGGACACGCCGGTCAAGCGCGTGGTCTTCAACGCCATCACCAAGGATGCGGTGACCCAGGCGATGAAGACCCCGCGCGAGGTCGACATGGAACTGGTGCGCGCCTATCTGGCCCGCCGCGCGCTGGACTATCTTGTTGGCTTCAACCTCAGCCCCGTCCTCTGGCGCAAGCTGCCGGGCGCCAAGTCCGCCGGCCGCGTGCAGTCCGTCTGCCTGCGCCTGATCGTCGAGCGCGAGATGGAGATCGAGGCCTTCCGCGCCCAGGAATACTGGTCGGTCAGCGCCGAGCTGGAGACACCCCGCGGTCAGGTCTTCACCGCGCGCCTCGTCACCCTCGCGGGCGACAAGCTCGACAAGTTCTCGCTGAAGGATTCGACCGCCGCGGAAATGGCGGTCAACGCGGTGCAAAGCCGCGATCTGTCGGTGCAGTCGGTCGAAGCCAAGCCCGCCAGCCGCAGCCCCGCCGCGCCCTTCATGACCTCGACCCTCCAGCAAGAGGCGTCACGCAAGTTCGGTATGGGCGCGAAGCAGTGCATGTCGGCGGCGCAACGGCTCTACGAGGCCGGCCATATCACCTACATGCGGACCGACGGCATCGACATGGCGCCCGAGGCAGTGATGGCCGCGCGCGATGAGATCAAGCGCCGCTACGGCGCCGATTACGTTCCCAAATCGCCGCGGATGTACAAGAACAAGGCGAAGAACGCCCAGGAAGCGCACGAATGCATCCGGCCCACCGACATGTCCGCCGATACCGAGAAGCTGCGCCTGACCGATGCCGATCAGCGCAAGCTCTATGACCTGATCTGGAAGCGCACGCTCGCCTGCCAGATGGAGGCCGCGCGGCTGGAGCGCACGACGGTCGAGATCGGCTCGAAGGACGGGCAGGTCGGCCTGCGGGCGACTGGGCAGGTGGTGCTTTTCGACGGGTTCCTGCGCATCTACGAGGAAGGCCGCGACGATGTGGAGGGCGACGACGACAAGCGCCTGCCGCAGTTGGCGCAGAACGACGCGCTGAAAAAGCACGCCGTCACGCCCGAGCAGCATTTCACCCAGCCGCCCCCGCGCTACACCGAAGCAACGCTCGTCAAGCGGATGGAGGAGCTCGGCATCGGGCGTCCCTCCACCTATGCCTCCATCGTCACCACGATCCAGGACCGCGGCTATGTCCGCAAGGACAAGAACCGCCTCATCCCCGAGGACAAGGGCCGGCTGGTGACGATCTTCCTCGTGAACTATTTCCGCAAGTATCTCGAATACGACTTCACCGCCGAGATGGAAGAACAGCTCGACGACATCTCGGCCGGCGAGCGGGACTACAAGGAAGTGCTGGATCGCTTCTGGCGCGACTTCTCGGCGCATCTGGCCGAAACCGCCGATCTGCGGATCTCCGAGGTGCTCGACAAGATCGACGAGATCCTCGCCCCGCACCTCTATCCCCCGCGTGAAGACGGCACCGACCCGCGCGTCTGTCCGGGCTGCGGCAAGGGCCGGCTGAACCTGAAGACCGCGCGGTCGGGCGGCGCCTTCATCGGTTGCACCAACTACCCTGAATGCCGCTACACCCGACCCCTCGGCGCGGACGAGGCCGAGGCCGAGCTCTCCGGCGACGGCAAGCTGCTGGGCCATGACGCGGGCGATCCGATCTATCTGCGCACCGGGCGCTTCGGCCCCTATGTCCAGCGCGGCGACGTGACCGAAGAGGTTCCGAAACCCCCACGCGCCAGCCTGCCGAAGGGCTGGACGCCGGACACGATCGATCTGGAGCGCGCAGTCACACTGCTGGCGTTGCCGCGCAAGGTCGGCGATCACCCCGAGGACGGCGAACCCGTCGAAGCCGGCATTGGCCGGTTCGGGCCCTATGTGAAGCACGGCCGCACCTATGCCAACCTGCCCGAGGTCGAGGAAGTCTTCACCGTCGGCATGAACCGCGCGCTGGACCTGATCGCCGCGAAGGCGACGCGCGGCGGCCGGGTTGCCGCCGCCCCGCTGCGCGAACTGGGCGAGCACCCCGACGGCGGCAAGATCGCGGTCATGGCCGGACGCTACGGTCCCTATGTCAAATGGGAAAAGGTCAACGCCACCCTGCCCAAGGACGTTGAACCCGAGGACGTGACCCTCGATCAGGCGCTGGAACTCATCGCGGCGAAGGCCGGGTCGAAGGGCAAGAAGAAGGCCGCATCCCGCCCGAAGACCGGCGCCAAGGCGAAAACCGCGAGCAGCGCCAAACCCGCCGCGAAGAAGGCGGCGGCGAAGAAGGCGGCGCCCAAACGGAAGGACTCGGGTTAGGGCCAAGCGACCTGCCGGGCCCGGAAGCCGGGTTAAGATCCGGTAAAATTTCTGCGGCCAAAATAGCGATTTCAATGGCTTGCACGTTTGTGCAAATTTGCACGCCCCACCCCGCGCCCGCTTGCCAAGGCTGCGCCCGAGCGCCTGCCCACGCCATCCCGCCTGCTTGTTGACTTCGCTGCATCGCCGCGCCAGAACGGGGGCGGACAATCTGCGGGGGAGCGCATGCAAAAGATCTACGGCTCAGCGGCCGAGGCCCTGGACGGGCTTCTCTTCGATGGAATGACCATCGCCTCGGGCGGTTTCGGCCTGTGCGGCATTCCTGAACTTCTGATCGCTGCGATCCGCGATGCGGGCGTCAAGAACCTGACGATCGCCTCGAACAACGCGGGCGTCGACGATTTCGGGCTGGGGCTTCTGCTGCAGACCAAGCAGGTCAAGAAGATGATGTCCTCCTATGTGGGCGAGAACGCGGAATTCATGCGGCAGTATCTCTCGGGCGAGCTGGAGCTGGAGTTCAACCCGCAGGGCACGCTGGCCGAACGGATGCGCGCCGGCGGTGCCGGGATCCCCGGCTTCTACACCAGGACCGGCGTCGGCACGGTGATTGCCGAGGGCAAGGAACACAAGGATTTCGACGGCGAGACCTACATCCTCGAACGCGGCATCTTTGCGGACCTGTCGATCGTCAAGGCCTGGAAGGCCGACGACACCGGCAACCTCGTCTTCCGCAAGACCGCGCGCAACTTCAACCCGCCGGCCGCCACCTGCGGCAAGATCTGCATCGCCGAGGTCGAGGAAATCGTGCCGCGCGGCTCGCTCGATCCCGACGGCATCCACCTGCCGGGGATCTATGTGCACCGCCTGATCCAGGGCGAACACGAGAAGCGGATCGAACAGCGCACCGTGCGCAAGGCTTGAGGGAGGGCACGACCATGGCTTGGGACCGCAACCAGATGGCCGCCCGCGCGGCGAAGGAACTGAAGGACGGGATGTACGTCAACCTCGGCATCGGCATCCCGACGCTGGTGGCCAACTACATCCCCGAAGGCGTCGACGTCACCCTGCAGTCGGAAAACGGCATGCTCGGTATCGGCCCCTTCCCCACCGAGGACGAGGTCGACCCCGACCTGATCAACGCCGGCAAGCAGACCGTTACCGAACTCGCCCGCACCGCCTATTTCGACAGCGCGCAGAGCTTCGCGATGATCCGCGGGGGCAAGATCGCCATGGCGATCCTCGGCGCGATGGAAGTGGCCGAGAACGGCGATCTGGCGAACTGGATGATCCCCGGCAAGCTGGTGAAGGGCATGGGCGGCGCGATGGACCTTGTCGCAGGCGTCAAGCATGTTGTCGTCGTCATGGACCACACCAACAAGGCCGGCGAGTCCAAGGTGCTGAAGGAATGCACCCTGCCTCTCACCGGCACCGGCGTCGTCAACCGGATCATCACCAACCTAGGTGTCCTGGACGTGGTGGAAGGCGGCCTGAAGATCGTCGAACTCGCCGACGGCGTCACCGAGGAAGAGCTCCGTGCCGCGACCGAGGCCACGATCGTCGGCTGACCGACGTGGCGGCACCGGGGGCGAAGCTTGACATGCCGCCCCCCGCACCGCATGAAGCCAGCCAATCAGCGCCGTCCCGGGGGCGGCGCTTTTTTTACCCATGCAAGACAGGGCGGCGATGAGCAGCGGAACCGATAAGAAGGACGGCTGGATGGAGACGGTGAAGACCGTCTTCTGGGCGTTGGTGATCGCGGGCGTGTTCCGCACGCTCTTCTTCCAGCCATTCTGGATTCCGTCGGGTTCGATGAAGGAAACGCTCCTGATCGGCGATTTCCTGTTCGTCAACAAGATGGCCTACGGCTACTCGCGCTATTCCTGCCCCTTCGCGCTCTGCCCCATCTCGGGACGCATCTTCGCGACCGAACCCGAGCGCGGCGATGTCGTGGTATTTCGTCACCCCTCGACCGGGGCGGATTTCATCAAGCGGGTGATCGGCATGCCGGGCGACCGCGTTCAGATGCGCGACGGAACGCTCTATCTCAACGACACGGCCGTGCCGCAGGAGCCCGCCGGCGATTTCGCCGAGGTCTACGAACGTCAGGGGTCCGCCGGGCAGTTCCCGCGCTGTGCGAATGCCCCCGTCGGCCAAGGCGGCACCTGCTTGAAATCCCGCTATATGGAAACGCTACCCGGCGGGCGCAGCTATCCGGTCCTCAACATCGAGGATGGCGGATTCGGTGACAACACACCCGCCTTCACGGTCCCCGAGGGGCATTTTTTCTTCATCGGCGACAACCGCGACAATTCGGTCGACAGCCGCGTGCCGCAGAATGCCGGCGGCGTCGGCATGGTCCCCTTCGATCACCTGATCGGGCGGGCGAACCGGGTCATGTTCTCCTCGGCCGGCAGTTCCATGCTGCATTTCTGGACCTGGCGCTCGGACCGGTTCTTCCACCGGCTGCAGTGATGGCGGGGCGGGCGTCAGGTCGACTTTCGGCCGAGATGGCGAATTTCGCCCTGCGGCTGGGCCATGACTTCCGCCGCCCGGAATTGCTTCAGCGCGCTCTGACCCACGCCTCGATCGGCTCGAAGACACGGCCGGACAACCAGCGGCTGGAATTCCTCGGCGACCGTGTCCTGGGCCTCGTGATGTCCGAAGCGCTGCTCAGCGCCGACCGCGGCGCGACCGAAGGGCAGCTTGCCCCCCGGTTCAATGCCCTCGTCCGCAAGGAAACCTGCGCCGAAGTGGCCCGCGAGGTCGACTTGGGTGCGGTCCTGCGCCTGGGCAGGTCCGAGATGCTGACCGGCGGCCGCCGGAAAGAGGCGCTGCTCGCCGATGGGATGGAAGCCGTGATCGCCGCGGTTTACCTGGACGCCGGCCTCGATGCGGCACGCGAGGTCGTCCTGCGGCTCTGGGGCGAACGCCTTCAAAGCGTCGAGTCGGACGCCCGTGACGCCAAGACGATGCTGCAGGAATGGGCTCAGGGCCACGGGGCACCACCGCCCGATTACGCGGAAGTCGCGCGCGAAGGTCCCCCGCACGCACCGCGCTTCACCATCGAGGTGCGCCTGGCCACCGGCGAGACCGCGCGCGCCAGTGCCGGTTCCAAGCGGCAGGCCGAACAAGCCGCCGCCCGCGCCTTGCTCGACACGCTGGAGATACCGGAATGACCGACACCCCCACCCGCGCCGGTTTCGTCGCCTTGATCGGCGAACCCAATGCCGGCAAGTCGACGCTGATGAACCGCATGGTCGGCGCCAAAGTCTCGATCGTCACACACAAGGTGCAGACGACCCGCGCTCGCATCCGGGGCGTCGCCCTCGAGGGGGCCGCGCAGATCGTCTTCGTCGACACGCCCGGCCTTTTCCGACCGCGCCGGCGGCTTGACCGCGCCATGGTCGCCGCGGCCTGGGGCGGGGCCGCCGATGCCGATATCGTCGTCCTTCTGATCGAGGCGCATCGTGGCCTGACCGAGGGCGTCCGCACCATTCTGGATGCGCTCAAGGATCGCTTTCCGTCGGGCACCACCGTGGCGCTCGCGATCAACAAGATCGACAAGGTCAAGGCTGAAGCGCTGCTGGTGCTTTCGCAGAAGCTGAACGAGGCCTATCCCTTCGCGCGCACCTTCATGATCTCGGCCGAGCGCGGGCATGGGGTAGCGGATCTGAAAGAATGGCTCGCCGAATCCCTGCCCGAGGGTCCGTGGCTCTATCCCGAAGATCAGATCGCCGACCTTCCGATGCGGATGATCGCGGCCGAGATGACGCGCGAGAAATGCACGCTGCGCCTGCACCAGGAACTGCCCTACGAACTGACGGTCGAGACCGAAGGCTGGGAAGAGCGCAAGGATGGCTCGGTCCGCATCGACCAACTCATCTATGTCGCACGCGATGGCCACAAGGGCATCGTGCTGGGCCACAAGGGCGAGACGATCAAGGCGATCAGCACCGCGGCACGAGCCGAGATCTCCGACTTTCTCGGTCGCCCGGTCCACTTGTTCCTGCAGGTCAAGGTCCGCCCCAACTGGCTGGAAGAAGCGGAACGCTACGGCGAGATGGACCTCGACTTCCGCGACGGCGATGCCTGACCGAGGCGGGCATCGTTTTCCCCCGATCGCGTTGGCGGGTGCCCCGTTCTGCTTGCCGAGAGGCGGCGCATCGTGACAGCGCGGCTGACGGCGAATTTCTGGGTGCAGGCCTATTTCAACCGGCTGCGGCTGGCGAACATCCCGGCCTATGTGCTGGCCAAGGGGGATCCGACGGCCGGCGCGGTGATGGTGAAGCTCGCAACCCTCGACGGGCGGGCGAAGCTCTTCCAGCGCGTTTTCGACCCCATGGCCGATCGGCGGCGCTGGATCGAACTGGCCATCGGCACTGAACCAGAGATCGACGCCCTGATCGCGCGCGACAGGCAGCGTGACCGCGATCTATGGGTCATCGAAGTCGAGGATCGCGCCGGTCGCCACCTGCTGGACGAGCCGGGACTGGATGAGTGAACGACGCCCGGCACTGACACATCCACGAACCACTTTCGGCTGAACCATCCGGCCAGGCAAGAATGCCGCTGCGTTCTGGTCAGGGCGTGCACTTTCTGCCATACCGCGCGCAATTCCCCGGCCCTGCCGAGACGAGGCCCCGATGCTGGACGAAGCCGACGACATTCACGCGCTCTTTCACGGCGCCCCCAAGACGACCGAGTTCCGCAAGCTTCGGAAGCGGCTTGCTCAGCAGGTGCGCGAGGCGCTCGATACCTACGGGATGATCACGCCCGGGGCACGCTGGCTGGTGTGCCTCTCGGGCGGGAAGGACAGCTACACGCTGCTGGCGGTGCTGCATGAATTGCAGTGGCGCGGGCTTCTGCCCGTGGAGATCCTGGCCTGCAACCTGGACCAGGGCCAGCCGGGCTTTCCCGCAACCGTCCTGCCCGAGTTCCTGGCCCGGATGGGAGTGCCCAACCGGATCGAATACCAGGACACCTATTCCATCGTGATGGACAAGGTCCCACAGGGCCGGACCTACTGCGCGCTGTGCTCCCGCCTGCGGCGCGGAAACCTCTATCGTATCGCGCGCGAGGAGGGGTGCAGCGCGGTGGTACTGGGGCATCATCGCGACGATCTGCTGGAGACGTTCTTCATGAACCTCTTCCACGGCGGGCGGCTCGCGACGATGCCGCCGAAGCTCCTGAACGAGGAAGGCGATCTGCTGGTCCTGCGCCCGCTCGCCTTCGTGGCGGAGGCCGATTGCGACCGATTCGCCCGCGCGATGAACTATCCGATCATTCCCTGCGACCTGTGCGGCAGTCAGGACGGGCTGCAACGAATGCAGGTGAAAGCCCTTCTCGATGAATGGGAAAAACGCTCTCCGGGCCGGCGCGGGGTGATGTTCCGAGCGCTGATGAATGCGCGGCCCTCGCATCTGGCGGACCCGCGGCTCTTCGATTTCCTCGGCCTGCAACCCACGGCAGAGCAACACATTTCCGACAATTCTAATGAAGTTTCCGGGCCGGGTTAAGGCTTCGGTCAATCTCTGGCGCGAGTCCTGACGGTGGAACCACCAGCCACCGGAGCAGGAGCCGGAAGTGATGCGCCTTCGAGCGGAGCGGGCAGAACCGCCCAGCGACATGACCGCACGCCTGGCAGCCTGGGCACGCCGGCCGCAGACGATCGCGCTGGTCCCAGCGGTATCGCTGCTGGCCTATTTTCTTGGCGGTGAGGTCTGGTTGATCGCCAGTGTCATTGTGCTGCAATCGGGCTGGCTGGCGTTGGCCACCCGTACCGCCCGCCCCGCTGCCGAGCACCGGCGGCCGACCTGTCATCCCGTGGCGCCTGATACGGTCGAGGCCGCGCTGGCGGAAGGGGCAGCCAGCGGCGGCTTGGCCCCGGCAGCCTTCGTCTTACGACTCGATGATGCCGACGTCCTTCGGGAACGCCACGGTGACCGGCTGTTCGCCGCACTGGAAGAGACGCTGACCCTGCGGCTGGGACAAAGTCTGCGCGCGCAGGATGCCTTCTGCGTGCTGGCCGAAGGGCAGTTCGCCATCGCGCTTGCGCCGCAACGCGGCCACGCACTGGACGCGGCACTGACGGTCGCGCAACGGCTTCAGGCAGATCTGGCAGCACCGTTTCAGTTTGAGGCGATCACTCTTTGGCCCAGCGTCTCTGTGGGGCTGTGCCTGAACCCGATGACGGCACAGGCTGCCGGGCTGGGAATGCTGGATGCCGCCGAACGCGCCGCGCGCATCGCGCTGCAGTCGGGGCCGGGCGGGGTGCACAGCTTCACCCCCGCCGATCGCGCCGCCCCGCCGGACAACGCCCTGCGCGCCGAATTGAGCCGCGCCCTGGAGACGGGCGCGATCTGCGCCTATTTCCAGCCGCAGATCGCGCTGGCCACGGGCGCGGTTTCAGGCATGGAGACGCTTGCACGCTGGCAGCATCCTGACCGCGGGCTGATCCCGCCCGCCGAATTTCTGCCACTGATCGAGGCTGAGGGGCTGTCGACGCGATTGGCCGAACGAATGTTACGCGATGGTCTGGCGGCGCTGAACCGGCTGGATGCCCAAGGATTCGTGGTGCCGAATGTCGCGGTCAACCTGTCGGCACCCGAACTGGGCAACCCGAAGCTGGCCGACACCATCGCCTGGGAACTGGATCGCCACGACCTGTCGCCCGAGCGGCTGGTGCTGGAGATCGTGGAAACCGTGGTGACCCATAGCGACGATGACGTGATGGTCCAGAACGTGGCCCGGTTAGCCGCATTGGGGTGTGGGATCGATCTGGACGATTTCGGCACCGGGCATGCCTCGATCGCCAACATCCGGCGCTTCGCCGTCAGCCGGATCAAGATCGATCGGTCCTTCGTGACCAACATGCACCGAGATCCCGGTCAGAGCCGCATGGTCGCCGCCATCCTCTCGATGGCAGGCGAGCTTGGCCTGGAGAGCGTGGCCGAGGGGATCGAATCGCCTGAGGAGGAAGCACTTCTGACGCAGATGGGCTGCGCGCATGGTCAGGGCTTCGGCATCGCCCGTCCGATGCCCGCGACCGATCTGGTGCGCTGGATGCGCGAACGCACCGCGCCGGCGGCCAGGGGCGCCCCTGCCGGGGTCGAACGCGGCTGACGCACACCTGCACTGCGATGAAAATCAGGCGAGGCAAGCCTTCCGGTCCGGGGAATCCGCTTGACCTTTGGGGGCGCAGTCTGTTGAACCGGCGCTGACCTGCCCAGCGATCCCGGAAGTTTAAATGGACGACCAGAACAAGAACCTGATCCTGGCCTTCGGGCTTAGCCTGATCGTGATCCTCGTCTGGTTTGCGCTCTTCCCGCCGCCGGAGCCGGAGCCGGGCGCAACCGTCGATCAGACAGAACTGGTTCCGCCACCGCCCGCGGGCGACGTCCCGACAGAGGTCGAACTGGCCGAGGAAGCCGCACCGACTGCGCCGCGCATCGGCATCGACACGCCAAGCCTGAGCGGCACCATTTCGATGATGGGCGGGCGGATCGATGATCTGCAGCTGCGCGACTATCGCGAGACGACCGCGCCGGGGTCGGACATCGTGCATCTGTTCAACCCCGTCGGCAGCGGCCGCGACACCTTTTATGCCCTGTTCGGCTGGAGCCCGCGTGGCGCCATCTCGTCCGAGCAGGTGCCGGGACCGAACACCGTCTGGGAGCAGGTCGGCGACGGCACGCTCACCCCTGATACGCCCGTCACCATGCGCTGGGACAACGGCGAAGGGTTGGTCTTCACCCGCACGGTGGAGATTGATCAGGACTTCATGTTCTCCGTCACCCAGACGGTCGAGAACAATACCGACGCGCAGGTCACGCTCGACCCCTACGGGATTCTGGCGCAGCACGGGCTGCCGTCGGATCTGGAAAATTTCTTCATCTCGCATGAAGGCATGATCCAGATGGCCGATGGCCGGCTGACCGAGGACAGCTACCGCAACATGCGCAATTACCGCGTCGATGAACGCGAGCGCACGCCGGCGAGCGTCACGCAGGTGGCCGAGAACGGCTGGGTCGGGCTGACCGGCAAGTATTTCATGGCGACGCTGATCGGCACGCCCGGGCAGGGTTTCACGGCCGTCGCGCAGTTCGTGCCCGGCGCGGAGATCTACCAGACCTCGATCCGGCAGAACCCGGTCACCATCGAGCCCGGTGCGACGGCCAGCGCACAGTCAATGCTGTTCGCCGGCGCCAAGGAATGGTCGCTGATCCGCAGCTACGAACGCGAGATGGACATCGACCGCTTCATCGACGCGATCGACTGGGGCTGGTTCTTCTTCCTGACCAAGCCGATCTTCGCGCTGCTCTATTTCATCAACGGGATCATCGGCAACATGGGCTGGTCGATCCTGGTGCTGACGCTGCTGATCAAGGCGGTGCTGCTGCCGCTGGCGTGGAAATCCTATGTCTCCATGGCCCGAATGAAAGAACTTCAGCCAGAAATGGTGGCCATCAAGGAGCGCGCGGGCGATGACCGCCAGAAGCTTCAGCAAGAAATGATGAAGCTCTACAAAGAGAAAAAGGTTAACCCCGCCGCGGGCTGCCTGCCAATCCTGCTGCAGATCCCGATCTTCTTCTCGCTCTACAAGGTGATCTTCGTCACCATCGAGTTGCGCCACGCGCCCTGGCTGTGGGTGTTCAACGACCTCTCCGCGCCTGACCCCACCTCGATTGTCAACCTGTTTGGCCTTTTGCCCTGGGATGCGCCCAATCCCGGCAGCTTCATGGCATTGATCCTCATTGGCGTCCTGCCACTGATGTTCGGCTTCACGATGTGGCTGCAGATGCGCCTTAACCCGGCGCCCACTGATCCGATGCAGGCGACAATCTTCAACTGGATGCCGTGGGTCTTCATGTTCGTGATGGGTGGCTTTGCCTCGGGCCTGCTGATCTACTGGATCGGGAACAACATCATTACCTTCTCGCAGCAATATCTGATCATGCGCCTGAACGGGAGCAAGCCAGACCTGTTTGGCAATATCCGCCAGACCTTTAGCCGCAAGAAGGGCGGCGCGACAAAGTGAACGGGCTCAGGCTCGCGCATATTTGTCGGCATCCGGTGAAGTCTGTCGGATACCAGGAGATTGATCGGGTGGCCTTGTCGCCGGGCCACCCTTTGCCGTTTGACCGCACATGGGCCGTGTCACATGAGGCCGCTGGTTTCGACCAGCCGGAGGGGTGGCAGCCAAAGCTGAAGTTTCTGCGCGGCTGGGCCGAAGGCAGCTTGCAGGCGATCCGTGCCGATTTCACCGATGCCACACGCCAGATCACGCTCAGCCACCCTGCGCGCCCTGATCTGACGGCCATCCTGCCGGATGAGGGCGACGCCGTGGTGGACTGGCTGCGCCCCCTCTGGCCCGCGCGCCGGCCCGCGCCCGCCGCGCTGGTGTCGCGCATGGACGGCGGGGCA
>CAZKSE010000030.1:0-23460 GCA_964555305.1 uncultured Rhodobacter sp.
CTGCCATACGCTTGCCATACGCTTGCCATACGTCTGCCATACGCTTGCCATACGCTTGCCATCCCCCTCAAAAAGGCCTGGCGCCCGGCTCCCCACCGAGCTCATCCGTGACCTGTGCACAGCCTCCTGCCCCCGGCATCGCCCGCCCGGGGCGCGCCGACAGCCTGCGGCCCCACGGCCGGCCTAGCCTTCGCGGCCCTGCTGGCAGCCACCCGGATAGACTGACAACAAACTGTTTTCATTGATTTTTAGAAAGTCTTTGGCAGACTTGAGCCCTCGAGGCATCTTTCATGGTAACCCGTGCAATGGACCATCAGGAAACCCAACTCATGCTCAAGGGCTACGGCCTGACGACGGCCGAGCTCTACTACCGCCTGCCGGACTACAAGAGCGTGCTCAACAGCTTCATCTGGCAGGAATACGACCTCGCCCCGGACTATCCGCGGCTCTTCGGATTCATCGAATTCTGGCAACGCGAAATCGAGGGGCCGCTGCATTCGGTGCGCTTCACCCATCGCAAGCTGATCGCGCCGGGCGAATGGAAAAACGTGGTCGGAGAGTTCAGGCTCCACTGACCCGCCGCGCCCCGTTGCCGTCGCCGGCGACCGCTGCCATAACCGCGGCATGGATCTGGATCTGCGCTATCCCGCGTTGACGGACCTGCGCGCGCGGGCGCGCCGGCGTCTGCCGCATTTCGTCTGGGAATACCTCGACAGCGCCACCGGCAGCGAATCGGTCAAGGCGCTGAACCGGGCGCGGCTTGACGCCGTGCGGTTGACCCCTCGGGTCCTGCGCGGGCCGATTGCGCCGGATCTGACGACCTCGCTGATGGGGCAGACGTATTCCGCGCCCTTCGGCATCGCGCCCCTGGGCATGTCCGGCCTGATCTGGCCCGGGGCCGAGGCGGCGCTGGCACGGTTGTCGGCGGAAAAGCGCATTCCCTACGGCCTTTCCACCGTCGCCACCCGCCTGCCCGAGGAGATTGGCCCGCTTGCCGGCGAACGGGGCTGGTTCCAGCTCTATCCGCCGGGGGATCCGGGCATCCGCGCCGACCTGTTGCGCCGGGCGAAGGACGCAGGCTTCGGCGTGCTGGTCCTGACTGTCGACGTTCCCGCCCCCTCGCGCCGTGAGCGGCAGCGCCGCGCCGATCTGGCGATCCCGCCGAAGAAGACGCCGCGGATGATCTGGCAGGCGGCGATCCGACCGCGCTGGTCACTGGGGACGCTCCGTACCGGTATTCCCCGCCTGCGCCTGATGGAAGAATACCTGCGCCTCGACGGCAATGCGCCCTCGACGGCCCATGCGGGCTATCTGCTGCGCACCAATCCCGACTGGGACTATGTGAAAGCCCTGCGCGACGGCTGGGATGGCCTGCTGGTCCTGAAGGGCATCCTGCGGCCCGAGGATGCGGTGCAGGCCCGCGCCGCCGGCGCCGATGCGGTCTGGGTTTCGAATCACGCGGGCCGGCAGTTCGACGGCTGTCCGGCCAGTATCGACATGCTGCCCGCGATCCGCGCTGCAGTGCCCGGCCTGCCGCTGATCGCCGATGGCGGCGTCGAAGGCGGGCTCGATATCCTGCGGATGATCGCGCGAGGGGCGGATTTCGTCATGCTGGGGCGCGCGTGGCACTATGCGCTGGCAGCGCTGGGGCCGCAGGGAGCGGCGCATTTGGACCACATCCTGCGCGATGATCTGATTGCGAACCTGCACCAATTGGGCATGAACCGGCCAGCGGACTTGCAAAGCGCCGCAACCGAAGGCCAAGTGTGACGGCGGCTTGCCGCGCCGCAGAACCGATGCCGCCGCAGCCGAACGGGGGACCGCATGGCCGAATTCCGCAAGATCCTGATCGCCAACCGGGGTGAGATCGCCATCCGCGTGATGCGCGCGGCCAACGAGTTGGGCAAGCGCACCGTCGCCGTCTACGCCGAAGAGGACAAGCTGGGCCTGCACCGCTTCAAGGCCGACGAGGCCTATCGGATCGGCGCCGGGCTGGGGCCGGTCGCGGCCTATCTGTCCATCCCCGAGATCATCCGGGTGGCCAAGGCCTCGGGCGCCGATGCGATCCATCCGGGCTACGGGCTGCTGTCAGAGAACCCCGATCTGGTCGATGCCTGCGTGGCGGCCGGAATCACCTTCATCGGCCCGCGGGCCGAGACGATGCGCGCGCTGGGTGACAAGGCCAGCGCCCGGCGCGTTGCGATCGAAGCAGGTGTGCCGGTCATCCCCGCGACCGGGGTGCTGGGCGATGACATGGACGCGATCCGCAAGGAGGCGGCCGAGATCGGCTTTCCGCTGATGCTGAAGGCAAGCCACGGTGGCGGCGGACGCGGTATGCGCGCGATCACCGGGCCGGAAGAGCTGGAGGCCAAGGTGCGCGAGGGACGGCGCGAAGCGGAGGCGGCCTTTGGCAATGGCGAAGGGTATCTCGAGAAGATGATCGAGCGCGCCCGCCATGTCGAGGTGCAGCTTTTGGGTGACCAGCACGGCCAACTCTACCACCTGTATGAGCGCGACTGCACCGTCCAGCGGCGCAACCAGAAGGTCGTCGAACGTGCGCCCGCCCCCTATCTCACTCCTGAGCAGCGTGCCGAGGTCTGTGACCTGGCGCTGAAGATCGGCCGCGCCGTGGGCTATCAGAACGCCGGAACGGTCGAGTTTCTGATGGACATGGACACCGAGCGTTTCTACTTCATCGAGGTCAATCCGCGCATCCAGGTCGAACATACCGTCACCGAGGAAGTGACCGGCATCGACATCGTCAAGGCGCAGATCCGCGTCGCCGAAGGCGCGAGCCTGGCCGAAGCTACCGGCACCCCCGCCCAAGAGGACATCCGGCTGCGCGGGCACGCCATGCAGTGCCGGGTGACGACCGAGGACCCGCTCAACAATTTCATCCCCGATTACGGGCGCATCACCGCCTACCGCTCGGCCACCGGGATGGGCATCCGCCTCGATGGCGGCACGGCCTATGCGGGGGGCGTCATCACGCGCTACTACGATTCGCTTCTGGTCAAGGTCACCGCCTGGGCGCCGACGCCCAAGGAGGCGATCGCGCGGATGGACCGGGCGCTGCGCGAGTTCCGCATCCGGGGCGTGTCCACCAACATTGCCTTCGTCGAGAACCTGCTCAAGCACCCGACCTTTCTTGACGACACCTACACGACCCGCTTCATCGACACGACGCCCGAGCTGTTTGCCTTCCGCAAGCGGCGCGACCGAGGCACCAAGGTGCTGACCTATCTGGCCGACATCACCGTGAACGGCCACCCCGAGACGGCAGGGCGCCCCCGACCAGCCGCCCAGCCGCGCCCGCCGGTGGCGCCGGCGAACCGTGCAGAGCCTGGGCCGGGGACCCGCACGCTGCTGGAGGAGAAGGGCCCGAACGCCGTTGCCGACTGGATGAAGGCGCAGAAGAAGTTGCTCCTGACCGACACGACCATGCGTGACGCGCATCAGTCGCTCCTGGCCACCCGGATGCGCTCGATCGACATGATCCGCGTGGCGCCGGCCTATGCGTCGAACCTGCCGCAGCTTTTCTCGGTCGAATGCTGGGGAGGGGCCACATTCGACGTGGCCTACCGATTCCTCCAGGAATGCCCCTGGCAGCGCCTGCGCGATCTGCGCGCGAGGATGCCGAACCTGCTCACGCAGATGCTGCTGCGCGCCTCGAACGGAGTGGGGTATACGAACTATCCCGACAACGTGGTGCAGTTTTTCGTGCATCAGGCGGCCGAGACCGGGATCGATGTCTTCCGTGTCTTTGACAGCCTCAACTGGGTCGAGAACATGCGCGTGGCGATGGATGCGGTGCTGGACACCGGCCGCATCTGCGAGGCCGCCATCTGCTACACGGGCGACCTGCTGGACCCAAGCCATCCAAAGTATGATCTGAAATATTATGTTTCAATGGCGAAGGAACTGGAGGCCGCCGGCGCCCATGTCCTTGCCGTCAAGGACATGGCGGGCGTGTTGAAAGCGCCGGCCGCGCGGGTCCTGTTTGCGGCGCTCAAGGATGCGGTTGACCTGCCGATCCATTTCCACACCCACGACACCTCGGGCGCGGCGATCGCCACCATCGTGGCGGCGGCCGAGCAGGGGGTGGATTGCGTCGATGCGGCGATGGATGCGCTGTCCGGCAACACCAGCCAGCCGACCCTCGGCTCGGTGGTCGAGGCCTTTCGACACACCGACCGAGACACCGGACTCGATATCGACGCGATCCGCGAGATCTCGGATTACTGGGAGACGGTGCGCGCGCTTTACGGCGCCTTCGAGACCGATCAGCAGGCACCGAGTTCCGAGGTTTACCTGCACGAGATGCCGGGCGGGCAGTTCACCAACCTCAAGGCGCAGGCGAGGAGCCTGGGTCTGGAGGAACGCTGGCCCGAGGTGGCGCGCGCCTATGCCGATGCCAACCAGATCTTCGGCGATATCGTCAAGGTCACGCCCTCGTCCAAGGTGGTGGGGGACATGGCGCTGATGATGGTGGCGCAGGGGTTGACGCGCGCCGATGTGGAAAACCCGGATAAGGACATCGCCTTTCCGGAGTCGGTCGTCGACATGCTGAAAGGCAATCTGGGCCAACCGCCGGGCGGGTTTCCTGAGGCGATCGTGAAGAAAGTGCTCAAGGGCGAGACGCCGGCCACCGACCGGCCCGGCCAGCACCTTCCGCCTGTCGATCCGGAAGCGGTGCGCGGCAAGTTGATCGAGGATCTGGAGGGCTACCGCGTCGATGACGAGGACCTGAACGGCTACCTGATGTATCCCAAGGTCTTTCTGGACTACATGGGCCGGCATCGGATCTACGGGCCCGTGCGCACCCTGCCTACCTGGAATTTCTTCTACGGGATGGAGCCGGGCGAGGAGATTGCCGCCGAGATCGACCCCGGCAAGACGCTGGAAATCCGGCTGATCACCGTCGGCGAGACGCAGGATGATGGCGAGGTGCGGGTCTTCTTCGAACTGAACGGCCAGCCGCGCACCATCCGCGTGCCCGACCGCAAGGCCAAGGCCAGCGTCGCCGCGCGGCCCAAGGCCGAGGACGGCAACGCCGCCCATATCGGCGCGCCGATGCCGGGCTCGGTCGCCTCGGTCGCGGTGAATGTCGGACAGAAGGTCAACCCGGGCGATCTGCTGGTCACCATCGAGGCGATGAAGATGGAGACGGGCCTGCACGCCGAACGCGCGGGCGCGGTGAAGGCGGTGCATGTCCAGCCCGGCGCGCAGATCGAAGCCAAGGACCTGCTCATCGAACTGGAGTGATCAGGGGTGCCGCGCGGGGGCCGGTCCCGCGGGTCGCCCTGACGCAAACCGACCGGATCCGGTTCAGGACGGCAGATCGCCGCTGACCTGGTTCACCTTCAATTCCTCCGGCGAGAGGAAGCCGCTGCCATCGATATCAGCCTCGGCAAAGGCGGCTTCGGTCACGTCGGGGAAGGCGGATCGCAGCTCGGCCAGGGAATATTTCCCGTCGCCGTTGGAGTCGGTCACCTGCTTTCCGACCTGGGTTTGAGCCTGCGCCTGTGCCATCGCCAGAATCGCAGCTGCACCAAGGACAAAAGCAACCTTCTTCATTCAATCCACTCCACAGGGTCGCGGCCGGGATGGACGCGGAGGGCAGATAGGAAGCGGCGCGGATGGCGGTAAGGGGCAGCCGGCAGGGTTCACGAAGCCGTGCGCTGCAGCCCGTCATCCGTGCGGGTCAGGCGCGGATGCCGGCCTCAGGGGTGAAGATCACGCGCTCGTCTTCATGGAAGTCATGCAGGTCCAAGGGCCAGGCGGCGCGCGGCCAGCGCAATTCCATCTTCCCCAGGCGTGGGCGATAGACAGCGGTATACAGCGTGCCGAAACCCTGCGTGAAGGCCGAGGAATAGAGCGGTGCACGCAGGAAGGCGCCGACGAACTTCTCCTGCGGCTCGATATGCAGGGTCAGCCGTTGCAGCAGGAAGCGCTCGCGCTCGACCGTGGCGGTGAAGCGGGCGTGGCTGTCCCATTCGACCTTGTCCTGATGGTTGGTGGCAACCGCGGCATGGGTGACGCGCGCCGGACGGTCGGGGGCCATCATCACCGTCCGGAAATGGCGGTGGCGGTCGACGACGGTGACGTTGTAGCTCATATGCGTGGGCAGGCGGGCGAGCGTCGCGCCGGCCTCGGCCGCGGTTTCGCAGGTTTGCAGAATGTAGCGCAGGATCAGGGGCACGCCGAAGCCGTCGCCCACCACACGTCGGCCACCGAAGGTGAGCGAGATGGCGAGACCGGCATCGTTCATCCCGTCCACCAGCCCCCAAAGCCCGTCCGAAGTGCCCAGAACGGCCCGCCCCTGCCATTCGGTGCGCAGGACCACGGCATCGAAGGCGAGCGCACTGTAATCGTAGTTGCGCACCAGGACCGGCTCCTTGCCCGGCCAGATCGCCTGCGAACAGCCCGACAGATAGGGTGGCGGGCGGTAGAAGCTGAGAAAGCGCGCGGCGTGATCGCCACCGCCGGCCAGTTCGCAAAGCCGATCATACAGCGGCACGATCTCGGGCATGTAGCCTTCAAGCGCCTTGCGGCTTTCCCAGTAGGGCGGGCGCGCATCCTCGCCCTCGCGCAGCCACCAGCGATGATAGGCGGGCCAGTATTCGGCAAAGAGCCCGGCCCATTTCTGGCCGGGCTCGGATTCGCCGATGGCGCGCCAGGTCAGCTGCACCGGATCAGAGGATCTTGAAGGCCGGATCGGCGAGCGCGGGCCCCGCTTCGGCCATCGGCAAGGGCTTGGCGGAAACCGCCTGCTTGATGCCGTGGATCCACTTCTTCGCCCGCTCATTGAGCTGGAAGCCCTGGGTCATCGATCGACCGCGGGTGACGAGGATGCCGATGTCTGCCCCCTCGTAGCGGTAGTCGCCAGGCCGCAGGATGCGCAGGAAAAAGGCCTCGTTTTCGGATTCCACCGCCCGGCGGTGATAGTCGAACCGGTCGAAAACGACGCGTCCGTCATCGAGCATCCGGTAGATCCCGGTCGGCGGCGCCTCGGTGCAGATGTCGACCGTGTCCTCGGTATGCTTGATCACCATCTGCGACCAGCTGTCGATCATGTCGGGATCCGCCCAGCGGGCGTTCAGCTCCTCCACATCCAAGTTGAAGGGCTTTTTCGAGAATTCCAGAAGGTGGAACAGGAAGAGCGGCGCGTCGGCATGGGCGAAAGCCGCGTGGTTGGTCATCGACGAGGCGCCGGTGATCCGCGGATTGAGCTCGCCCAGCCACAGATCGCCGGTCTTCTTGTCGATCAGGAAATCGAGTTCGAAATAGCCGCGGTAACCCTCCTTGCGCAGCTGCTCGCCGAACTTGAAGGTCAACTCGCGGGCTTGCTGGCGCACCTTGGGCGGGAAGGCGGTTGAGAAGATCTCGTTGCCGCACCAGCCACCGCGATACGGGGTCAGTTCCCTGAAGCCGACGAGTTCGGTCATCAGCGGGCCGACGATCGTGCCTTCCTTCGTCGCGCAGGCCTCGATCGCCGAGCCCCGGCAATCGATGCGCTTCATGATCTTGATCTCGCCCTGGCCGACGATCTCGTGCTCGTGGCGGCGGAAATCGGCTTCGGACTTGATGAAGAAGGTGGTGTGGCCGCTGTCGCCAAAGGCCGATTGCAGGACCAGGTCATGGCCCAGGTTGGCCTTGTCACAGATCTGCTGGAGGTGCTTGTAATTCTGCACCTCGCTCAGCGTGTTTGGCACCGAGGGCACGCCCGCCTTGTTGCCCACGCGCACCGTTTCGATCTTGTTGTCCATCCGGGTGCGCAGGCTGGCCTTGGGGAACCAGACTTCGGCACCCAGCTCCTTCGACAGCCGTTCCGTTTCCTCGTCGAACATCAGGAAGACGAACTTTGGCTTGCCGCCGCGGCGCTTGATGAAGTCGATCACCTCCTTGTGCTGCAGGAGGTAGTTGTTGATGTCCTCGATCGACTGGAACTCGGCATGCGGTTGCTCGGAGGGGCAGAAGACGTTCGGATGCTTGCCGTCATAGCAGTCGATATAGCAGATATACTTGAAATTCTTGACCCATTCATCCAGCCCCAGCAAATTGAAGTTGGTGGCCGAGATGAAGTAGACGGGATCCTCGTTGCGGTGAAAGAACCGCCGGATCTCGGATATGTTGCGCAATTCCTTCTTGGGCATCAGTCGTACCTCCCTTTTTGTTTTCTGTTACTCGGCGGCGTCGGCCAGCCCTGATCTGCGCAGTTTTTCCAGCGCCTCATCGGTGAAGACCCGCAGGCCCAGGTCTGGCCGGTATCCGTGGATCTCGTTGACATCGAGCGCCAGCATGAAGTCGAGGATTTCGCGGCTGACAACCTGCCCTGGCACGAGGATCGGAAAGCCGGGCGGATAGGGGATGATGAAGCTGGCTGATACGACTTCGCGCCCGGCGTCGAGCGCGCTGCGCAGTGCGCCGGTCAGATCAAGGTAGTCACAATTCTCCTCGTCATAGGCGAGGAAGAAAGCGCTGCGGATATCCCCTTCCGACGTCACCTGATCGGCGCGGAAAGCGTCGTGGAAGCGGCTGAAATCGGGCAGGGGGGGAAGATCTTCGACCAGGCTCTTCACCCGCCGCTCGAACGACAGGCGCTCCATCTTGGAAGCGTCGTCGTGCAGGTCATCGAGGCTGCGCGCAATTTCTACCAGCACCTCAATCAGATAGGCGACCGAGGACCGCGTGGTCCCGATATTGGTCATGAACAGGACCGTGTTGCGCGAGGTCTTGTTGATCTGGATGCCGTACTTGTCCATTAGGATCTGGGTCTTGAACGTGTCCCCGTCCCAGCCCGTGCCGCCCACGGCCAGCGTGACTCGCGTCGCATCGAGGACGAATTCGTCCTTTTCCCAGCATTCCCAGATATCAACCCAGCCCTGATCGGCGCTGTAATAGCTTTCGACCCCACTTTCGCGGAAATCAGCTGGGATCATGTCGCCCGCGGTCAGCACCTTGAAGTACTTCTGCAAGAGTGGGTGGGTCGAGATTGCGCGGCGCATTGACATCGCCGCCTCGACCTGGCGCTGGACGAATTCGAACCCTTCGAGTTCAACCTGCCGGCGTCCGACATCGAGCGAGGCGATGATCTGGTAGTTCGGCGAGGTGGAGGTGTGGGTCATGTAGGCTTCGTGGAAGCTCTGCTCGACCTGTCCCTTGAAGTCCTGATCGTTGACATGGATCATCGATCCCTGCCGAAGCGAGGTCAGCGTTTTGTGCGTCGACTGGGTGGCGTAGACACGGACGCGGGCATGCGGGGGCGCAACGAGGCGCGTCTTCATCAGCGTCGCGTCATCGGCGTCCTTCAGCTTTTCCTGCTGCTTCTCCCAGGCCTTGGCCTGTTCGGGCGATTTTAGCCGCTCGCGCAGGACGTTCGCCGCGTTCATCGCGGTGCGCTGGCGGTAGGTTGGCCCGAAGCGCGCAAACGCGAACCATGCCTCGTCCCACAGGAAGATCAGGTCGGGCTTGATGGCGAGGCATTCCTCCATGACCCGTTCGACATTGTAGACGATACCGTCGAAAGTGCAGTTGGTCAGCAGGAGCATCCGCACCCTGTCCAGCTTGCCTGCGGCTTTCAGCGCCAGAAGCTGGTGCTTGATCTCGCGCAGCGGAACGGCGCCATACATCGAGTATTCGTTGAGCGGGTAGCTGTCCAGGTAGACGACCTGCGCGCCGGCCAGCACCATGCCGTAGTGGTGCGACTTGTGGCAATCGCGGTCGACAAGAACGATGTCGCCGGGATGGACCAGCGCCTGGACCACGATCTTGTTGCAGGTCGAGGTGCCGTTGGTGGCAAAGAACGTCTGGCGCGAGCCGAAGGCGCGGCTGGCCAGCTCCTGCGATTCCTTGATCGGTCCGTGCGGCTCCAGCAGGCTGTCCAGCCCGCCCGACGTGGCCGAGGTCTCGGCCAGGAAGATGTTGGGGCCGTAGAAGGCGCCCATGTCCTGGATCCAGTGCGATCGGGTGATCGACTTGCCGCGGCTGATCGGCATGGCGTGAAAGACGCCCGTCGGTTGCTTGGAATAATTCACCAGCGCGGTGAAGAACGGCGTCTTGTAGCGCGCCTGCACGCCACGCAGAATGTTGAGGTGCAGCTCCAGGAAATCTTCCTGATTGTAGAAGACGCGCCGACAGATACCGAGGTCGTGGCCGGCGATATCCTCAACCGAGCGATCGGTGATCAGATAGGCGTCGAGTTCCGGCCGCACGCGGGCGATGAGGCGGCAGGTCTCGGGCCCGTAATCCTCGGGCGCCATCGCCTCGATCCCCTCGGCGCCGCCGGCGCGATTGAGGTAGCGCTTCAGGATCGCAAGTTCGGTGCGGGATTTCAGCCGCAGGCCCGGGCGCACGACGATGGCCTGAATGTTGTGATTGAAGAGCACCGCGATCAGCGCATCCTCGACCGAGGGCACGACGACGGGTTCGTAGATGAACGGGTCCTCGTGCCGGCGCATCCGGTTCATGTTCGTCTTGAGCCAGCGTTCCTGCTGCTCGTTGACGTCATCGACGATGAGCACCTCGAAATAGGGTTTCGAAAGAGCCCGCGCCTCGGGCGAGAGCATCGCCTCGTCCTCGTGGTCGTCGCTGTCCGCGATGTCGCGCTCCAGCGGGATGTGCCGCCGACGATAGGCGCCGGAGGTCAGCGCGCGGGTCACCCGGTGGATGCCGAAGGCGGCGTTGTCCAGATTGCCGTGCTCGAACTGCCGGCGCAGCATGTCGAAGGCGGCCATGCCGGGAAAGGCCCAGTAAGGTTCAATTACCGTCAGCGCGTCGAAAAGCTGCGCGATCCGTTTGCGCTGTCCGACCGATCCCCGCCCCTCCGGGTTTCGGGCCAGCGTCGCCATCGCCTCGCGCAGGGACGACCATCGGTCGAACCGCAGCTGCACCGCCGAATAGTATTCGTTCACCGACTGCATCGAACCCTCCCCCCGTTTCGTCGTTGCTGGGGCGAGGGCGGGCCACCTGCGCGGCGGTCAGTGCCCCTCGCCGCCGAACAGCGATACGCCCTGGGTTGGAATGTGCAGGTTATGCCCGTGGCGGGTTTGCGTGGCGGTCGTTCCGGTGAAATCGACATGCAACCCAGCGCGCGATCCCTGCTTTGGTACTTCCAGCGGTCCCAGGGTGTTCAGATACTCATCCCAGCCACTATTCCGGTCGTAGACCGAAAAATCAACACTCCTGTCCCGGAAGCTCTTCAGCACCTGCCCGAGGCCTTTCATCCCGGTCTCGCGCTGGCGACGCACCATGTCGAGGTCAAGCTCGATCGGGAAAAGGTCCTCCTGGCCGGTCGACTGGTGCAGCACATGCGCCGAGGGATCGACCACGCAGGACCGACCGACGCCACTTGCGCCCAGACCGTTCACCGAGAAGACGTAGCACTGGAACTGTGCGGCGGTCGCGCGTGTGATCGACAGTTCGGCATCGCGGTCGGTGGTGCCCGTTAGAACCGGATGCAACAGCACCTCCACCCCCGCGCTGGTGAGCTGCCGTGTGGTTTCAGGGAACCAGATGTCATAGCAGATCGACAGGCCGAAGCGGCCGACACCGGGCACGTCGAAGATGCAGAACTCGCTGCCGCCCTCGACCTCGGTTTCGTAGGGGCGGAAAGGAAACATCTTGCGGTAGCTGCTGACGATCTGCCCCTCGGGGTTGATCACGGCCGAGGTGTTGTAGATCTTGCCGTCTGGTCCCTTCTCGAACATCGAGCCGGGGATCAGCCAGACCCCGTAATGGCGCGCGGCGGTGCAGAACCGCTCCAGCGTCTCGTTCAGGAAGGGCTGGGCATAACGGGGCAGGGGCCCGAATGGGGCGAGCTCGGAGAAGAGCACCATCTGCGTCCACGGAAAACGCGCCATCAGGATGTCGAGCCGCTGCAGCATCCCCTCGACGTTGGAATGCAGTGCGCTGACGTGCATCTGCACACCGGCAATGGCGAAGGGGGTCATGGCGGGTCTCCTGGACAGGCGGGGGACTGGCGCGGGCGCACAGGTTCGGCGCCGGGCGGGAGTTGGTCATATGCGCAATCCATCGCCCGAAACAAGGGGGGCGGGTCTTGCAAGGGCCGTGCCGTGACGTACTTGCACGCGGCGCGCGCCCGTCGCATGCTGCGGCGCAACAAAAAGGTGCAGAATGAAGAAACCGGCCTGGGTGATCGACAAGGAGCGTGCGCGTCGGGCAGCGGCGGCCGAAACGGTGTGGCTTTTCGGGCTGCATGCGGTGCGCGATGCACTGTTGAATCCGGCGCGTGAGCGGCTGCGGCTGGTGGTGACAAAAAACGCCGCGGACCGGCTGGCCGAAGCCATCGCCGAGGCGCGCATCAGCCCCGAAATCGTCGATCCCCGCCGCTTTCCTGCCCCGCTCGACCCCAGTTCGGTCCACCAGGGCGCGGCGATGGAGGTCAAGTCGCTGGACTGGGGCCCGCTGGAGGATCTCTGCGCCGCCGGGCCCGATGCCTGCGTCGTATTGCTCGACCGGGTGTCCGATCCGCATAATGTGGGCGCCATCCTGCGCTCTGCAGAGGTTTTCGGCGCGCGCGCCGTCATCGCGCCTGCACGCCATTCCGCGCCCGAGACCGGCGCGCTGGCCAAGACCGCCTCGGGCGCGCTGGAGCGTCAGCCCTATCTGCGGGTCACGAACCTGTCGGAGGCGATGACGCGGCTTCAGGCGATGGGCTACCTCCTCATGGGCCTGGAGGGCACGGCGGAGTTGTCGCTGGCCGAAGGCGTCGTCCAGGCCGCGGGACGGCCGCTGGGTCTGGTGCTGGGGGCCGAGGGGCCGGGCCTGCGCGAAAAGACGCGCACGACCTGCGATGCGCTCGTGCGCATCCCCGCCGCCGGCGCCTTTGGCTCTCTCAATGTCTCGAACGCGGCGGCCGTCGCACTTTATGCTGCGGCAAGCGCCCGCAACTGACGGTTTTATCACAGTATCGAGAGACGTCTTTTTTTCCGCGAGCGTGTCCCCATATCCACAGTGTGAAGCGCGAAACCGGAACATTCGCGTTTCCTCCACTGTCCCTCGTTCCTGCCTGTGCGCCCGGTTTTTACCGGGCGCTTTTTTCATGCCGGCAGGGTGCCGGATGCTCTCCACGGCCCGTAAGAAGGCCGCTTCGCGCACGAAAAACTGGACCCGGCCGCGCGCTGACGCTACCCCTTGGCCCGAGTTTCGCCGTTTGTCCCGACCGAGGCCCCGATGGTTGCACGCGTCATTCCCGTCGATCCCTTCGACCTGGTCGTCTTCGGCGCAACCGGCGATCTGTCGCGGCGCAAGATTCTGCCCTCGCTCTGGCGGCGTTTCGTCGAAGGCCAGATGCCGCCCGAGGCGCTCGTGATCGGCGCCGCGCGTTCCGACCTGACCGCCGACGACTTCCGTGCCCTCACGGCCGATGCCCTGGCCGAGCATCTGGGCGACGAGCCCGCCGACCCGGCGACGATCAAGCCCTTCCTTGAGCGGCTGGATTACGTCACGCTGGATGCCGGTGACGAGGGGGGCTGGAAGGAACTGGCCGGCAAGATGCGCGAGGGCGTGGTGCAGGCGCATTACTTCTCGGTAGCCCCCCCCCTCTTCGCCGATCTGGCCGCGGGGCTCGACCGGCACGGTCTGAACCAACCCGAGACCCGTGTGGTCATCGAGAAACCCTTCGGCCATGACCTGGAAAGCGCCCGCGCGCTCAATGTCATGCTCGCGCGGCATTTCACCGAAAGTCAGATCTACCGGATCGATCATTATCTGGGCAAGGAAACGGTCCAGAACCTGATGGCCGTGCGCTTCGCCAATGTGCTTTTCGAGCCGCTCTGGAACGCCCGCTTCGTCGATCACGTCCAGATCACCGTGGCCGAGACCGTCGGCGTCGAGGGGCGCGGCAGCTATTACGACGCGGCGGGTGCGATGCGCGACATGGTGCAGAACCACCTGATGCAGCTTCTCTGCCTGATCGCGATGGAGCCGCCCTACCGCTTCGATCCCGACGCCGTGCGCGATGAGAAGTTGAAGGTCATCCGCGCGCTGGATCCGGTGCGGCCCGAGGATATCGTTCGCGGCCAGTATCGCGCCGGCAATGGCGCCAAGGCCTTCGCCGACGAGGTAGGCAGCCCCGAGACACGCACCGAAAGCTATATCGCGCTCAAGGTCGGCGTGTCGTCCTGGCGCTGGCGGGGCACGCCCTTCTACCTGCGCACCGGCAAGCGGCTGCGCACGCGCGCTTCCGAGATCGCGGTCACTTTCCGCGACCCGCCGCATTCGATCTTCGGCGAGGATGCGCCCTGGCGCGCCAACGTGCTGGTCATCCGCCTGCAACCCGACGAAGGCATGACGCTGCGGGTGATGATCAAGGAGCCGGGGCCGGGCGGGATGCGGTTGAAGGACGTCGCACTCGACATGTCGTTCGCCGAGGCGCTGGGGGGCGACGTGCATATCCCCGATGCCTACGAGCGGCTGATCATGGACGTGATCCGCGGCAACCAGACGCTGTTCATGCGCGGCGACGAGGTCGAGGCTGCCTGGGCCTGGACCGACCCGATAATCGCCGACTGGGAAGCCCGCGGCGACCGCCCCCACCCCTATGACCCCGGCACCACCGGGCCCGAGGATGCGCTGATGCTGATGCATCGCGACGGACGACGCTGGCGGGAGATACGCTGATGGACCTGCAGGAATACCCCGATCAGGACATGATGTGCCTGGCCCTTGCCGACCGCTTGTCAAGCGATCTGCGCCGCGCCTTGGGCCGGCGCGAGAGGGTTCTCTTCGTGGTGCCGGGGGGCAGCACGCCGGGGCCGGTCTTTGACATCCTGTCCGACATCGACCTTGAATGGGACCGGATCGACATTCTGCCCTCGGACGAACGCTGGGTGGCCGAGGATGATCCGCGCTCGAATGCCGGACTGCTGCGCCGGCGGCTGTTGACCGGCAAGGCGGCCGCGGCGCGGCTGATCCCGCTCTGGCTGCCCGACCGCACGCCCGAGGAGGCGCTGGCGGATCTGACCGCATCGCTGGAGCCCCTCCTGCCAATCGATGTCGCGCTTCTGGGCATGGGTACGGATCTGCATACCGCCTCTCTTTTTCCACAGGCCGACCGTCTGGACGAGGCGCTGGCAAGCGATGCCCCGCCGCTGCTGCCGATCCGCGCCCCCGCCGCGCCCGAGCCGCGCATCTCGCTGACCCTGCCGGTGCTCAAGGACGCGTTCGCGATCCATATCCTGATCACCGGCCCCGAAAAACGCGCAGCCCTCGAAAAGGCTGGCGAGCACGCGCTGGCCGAGGCGCCGGTCACCGGGCTTCTGGGTGACGCGCAGGTCCACTGGGCCGAATAGCCTCTCCGCCTGCGCGGCACTGGGGGCCTTGAGCCCCCGGCGCGGTTGCGCCCATAAAGGGGGGCGAGCCCTGCGCCCCAGGGCCACCCAGCGCCGGAGGCCGCCATGACCGATCCGCAGAACGCGACCAACAGCGCGTCCGGCTACCAGACGCCGGATGACGCCACGCTGCGTCGAATCCTGCAACGCACACGCTGCGTCGCGGTCGTCGGCGTCTCGCCCAATCCCATCCGGCCCAGCCATTACGTCGGACGGTATTTGAGCCTGAAGGGGTTTCGCGTCATTCCGATCAATCCCGGCCATGCCGGCGAGACGCTCTTCGGCGAGACGGTGCGCGCGGGCCTGGAGGATTGTCCGCCCGAGACCGACATGCTCGACGTCTTCCGGCGTTCGGAACATGTGCTACCTATCGTCGAGGCGGCGATCGCGACACTGCCGAATCTACGCACGATCTGGCTGCAAATCGGTGTCGAGAGCGACGCGGCATTCGGCATGGCGAGGGACAAAGGCATCGATTTCGTGCAGAACCGCTGCCCCAAGATCGAATACCAGCGCCTTTTCGGAGAGTTGCGGATGGGCGGGTTCAACACCGGCATCATTTCCTCGAAACTCTGAGCGTCACCGGTGTCCCGGCGCCGGAACCGTTCGCCGGCCGGGCGGGTTGACCTTGAGAAATGCAATTTCCAAAGGGAGGGGCTCGAATGGCAGAAGCTGGATCGCGGGAGAACCGCTACCGCTACATCGGCATTGGCGTGGTCACGGTGGCGGTCGTGGGCTGGTTGCTCGCGCTATATTTCTGGACCGCGCGAACGCAGACCGAGAACGAACTCGCCCAGCACATCCAGATGGCCGGCACGACCGAGGAGATGGAGGGCCGCATCGCCGAGTTGCGCGCCGCCGCCACCGAGGCACAGGCCGAACGCGACCAGTTGGCGATCGAGCTTGAACAGCAGCAATCCGATCATCAGCAGCGGCTGGAGAGCATCGCCGCCGAGTTGGAGGAAGACCAGCGCGAACAGGAAGCCGCGCGCGAGCGCCTGGAAGAGGTTCAGGCCGAACTGGCGGAGCTGGAAAGCCAGCTCGATGGCATGCGCGAGGAAGAGGCCGCGTTCGAGGCCGAGCGCGCTCAGGACGAAGAGGTACTGGCCGAGCTGGAGCAGGCCGTGGCGGACGCCCGCCAGGAAGTTGCCGACACCAGCCAGGAACTCGCCCAGGTCGGTGAACGGCTGGAAGAGGCGCGCAACCAGGAAACCGAACTGCAAGCCCGCCTCGCCGAGCTGAACTCCGAGCTTGCCGGACTGACCGAGGAAGCCGCCGACGCAGAACGGCGCGTGCAGGAGGCTCGTGTGGCGGAGGCGGAGCTGGAGCAGCAGACGGTCGCCGCCCGCGCCGAACTCGACGAGATGGAGGCGCGCCGCGCCACGCTGGAAGAAACCGTCGAAACCCTGACCCAGCGCCGCGATGACCTCGCGGCCGATACCGAGGCGGCAGAGGAACGCATGGCGCGCACGCAGGAGACGGTGTCCGAGCTGTCACAGGCGCTGGCCGAGCGAGGCGAGCACATGGCCGCGCTGGAGGCCCGGATCGCCGAGCTGCAACAGGACGCCCGCGACGCGACGCGGCGCGAGGTGGCCGGGCTGGAACTGGGCACGCGCTACGAATTTGCGCATGTCGTTGCGGTCTTCGATCCCGAAGGCGTCTTTTCGATGCGTAACCGGCAGACCGGCGCGCAGGTAAGCGGCGCATACGAGCTGTCGGACGGCACCCTTACGCTGAGCGAGGTGGAGGGCAACCTGCGCGGGATCGAGTTTCCCATGCGCTGCGCGATCACCGCCGATCCCTCGGGCTTTACCCTGGAGGCCACCGACGACGGCTCCTGCGCGGCTCTGTCGGGCGTGACCTTCGCCCGCGAAAGCCGCTGACGGCGAAGCACTTGTCAAAAGGCGGGGGGGCGGGTCGATTGCGACCCGCCCCCTTCGATCCTGCGGCTGGCCCTCGGCTGACCACTCGCTGAGCTACCGCGATCCGGTCAGCGCCAGGAAAGCATCTTCCAGGTCCGGCTGCGCGGTCGAAAGATCGCTGATCTCGACCCCGGCGGCGGTCAGCGCGGCCAGAATCTGGCCCGCCTGCACGCGGCTGCGCGGATAGGCAAGCGCCAGCCAGCCATCGGCGCGGTCCTCGCGCGTGACGCCGGTCGGCAGATTGAGTGCGCCGACGGGGCCCGCGGGGCGCACCAACAACGTCTTGCCGTCCATCCGGTCCAGGATCGCCGCTGTCGAATCGCGCACGATCACAGAGCCGTGGTCGATAATCGCGATCTCGTCGCACATCTCCTGCGCTTCCTCCAGGTAGTGCGTGGTCAGGATGATCGTCATGCCCTGCTGGTTCAGTCGGCGCACGTTTTCCCACAGCATCTGGCGCAGTTCGACATCGACGCCGGCGGTCGGCTCGTCCAGCACCAGAACCTGCGGCCAGTGAACCAGCGCCTTGCCGAGCAGAAGCCGCCGCCGCATCCCCCCCGAAAGGGTCCGCGCATAGGCATCGGCCTTGTCCTGCAAGCCGATCAGGCCCAGGATCTCGTCGGTGCGCCGCTCGCGCCGCGGCACGCCATATAGCCCCGCCTGAACCTCCAGCGCGTCGCGCGGCGAAAAGAACGGGTCGATGTTCAGCTCCTGCGGCATCACCCCGATTGCCGCGCGCGACTGGCGTGGATTGGCGTCCTGATCGAAGCCCCAGATCCGCACCCGTCCCGATGTCTTGATGACCAGCCCGGCCAGGATGTTGATCAGCGTGGACTTTCCCGCCCCATTGGGACCCAGCAGGCCAAAGATCGACCCCGTGGGCACCGTCAGGTCGATACCCTTCAGCGCCTCCTTCAGCTCGCCCTTGCCCTGCGCGCCATAAACCTTGCGCAGGCCTTCGATCTCGATGGCGGTTTCGCTCATCTTGCTCCTGCCGGGTAAATCGTTATCAATGCCCGGGTGCTTAGGCCGAAAGCAAGCCCGTTACAAGGAAGCCGCCAAGGAAACCCCGATGCCCGCCCTGCCCACGCATCCTGCCCCCGCGACCGAGATCGTGACCAAGACCCGCGTTGCCTGCGATGGCGGGGAGGGGGCGCTGGGTCATCCGCGCGTCTGGCTCTCCCTCCCCGAGGAGGGATGGATCGATTGCGGCTACTGCGACAAGCGCTACATCCTCGAAGGGACCGAGGCGGCGAAGGGGGCCGGCACCGCGGCTTGACTCACGCCTGACCTGCCGCCGGTCCTTCGCTCACCCCGTCGCATTGACGCTGCGATTCGCAACGCAATACGGACATGCGCCCTATGCCCATGTCTGAATCACTCGTTCGCGTTGCGCCGCTCTTCCGTCTGCCTTCGTCTGGTCCCCGGCCGATGAAGCTGGCATAAGCCAGCCCTGTGAAACGAGCGAAAGGGACGCAGGATGGGGACGACTTTCGGCAAGGGCGATCATCTGCATCTGATCGACGGCTCGGCCTATATCTTCCGCGCCTATCACGCGTTGCCGCCGCTGACGCGTAAGTCCGACGGGCTGCCGGTGGGCGCTGTCGCGGGGTTCTGCAACATCCTCTGGGGGGAGCTCACGCGCGTCAATGACGACGCGCCGACGCATCTGGCCGTTGTGTTCGACTTCTCCGCCACCACCTTCCGCAACGAGATTTTCGACGCCTACAAGGCCAACCGCCCCGAGCCCCCCGAAGACCTGCGCCCGCAGTTCCCCCTCACGCGCGAGGCGACGCGCGCCTTCAACGTCCCGTGTCTGGAGATCGAGGGGTACGAGGCCGACGACATCATCGCCACGCTCGCCCGGCAGGCAGTGGCGGCAGGCGGTCGAGCCACGATCATCTCGTCGGACAAGGACCTGATGCAGCTCGTGGGCGACGGGATCCTCATGCGCGACCCGATGAAGGACCGGCTGATCGACCGCGGTGGCGTGATCGAGAAATTCGGCGTCCCACCCGAAAAGGTCGTCGATGTGCAGGCGCTGGCAGGCGACAGCATCGACAACATCCCCGGCGCTCCGGGCATCGGCATCAAGACTGCGGCGCTGCTGATCAACGAATTCGGCGATCTGGAAACGCTGCTCGCCCGCGCCGAGGAGATCAAGCAGCCCAAGCGCCGGCAGACCCTGATCGACCATGCCGAGCAGATACGCATCTCGCGTCGGCTGGTCGAGCTCGATCCGGCAACGCCGCTCGACGTGACCATCGACGACCTCGCCATCCGCAAGCCCGAGGCCGAGGCGGTGCTCGCGTTTCTCGCTCAGATGGAGTTCCGCACCCTCTCGCGCCGGGTGGCCGACAAGCTGGGGGTGGAGCCGCCGGCGATCACCGAGCCCCCGCAGGCCGCTGCCGGCGCCCCCGCCGGCATCTCCGTCGCAGCGCCCGAACCCGCGGCCCCCGTCCCCCACAGCTTCGACCCCGCGGGCTATGTCTGCATCCGCGATCTCGACACGCTCAACGACTGGCTCACCCGGATCCGCGAGCAGGGCCATGTCGCCTTCGACACCGAGACCACCTCGCTGGACGAGATGAAGGCCGAGCTGGTGGGCGTCTCGCTCGCCTTGGCGCCGGGGGAGGCGGCGTATGTCCCGCTCGGCCACCGCGATGGCGAGGGGGATCTTTTCGGTGGCGACGCGCTTTGCGAGGGGCAGATCCCGCTTGCCGAGGCGCTCGCGGCGCTGAAGCCGGTGCTCGAGGATGACGCGATCCTGAAGATTGGTCAGAACGTGAAATACGACGCCAAGGTGCTGGCGCGTCACGGCATCACGGTCGCGCCCTTCGACGACACGATGCTGCAATCCTACGCGCTCCACGCGGGGCTCCATACCCACGGCATGGACACGTTGAGCGAGCAGTATCTCGGGCATATCCCGATCCCGATCAAGGAGTTGATCGGCTCGGGCAAGTCGATGAAGACCTTCGACCGCGTGTCCATCGACGCAGCCGCCCGCTACGCGGCCGAGGATGCCGATGTGACGCTGCGCCTTTGGCAGACCTTCCGGCCGCGGCTGCACCGGGCGCGGGTGACCACGGTCTACGAGACGATGGAACGTCCGCTGGTGCCGGTGCTGGCGGCGATGGAACGCGCGGGCGTGCTGGTCGACCGCGAGACGCTCGCGCGCATGTCGAACGCCTTTGCGCAGAAGATGGCACAGCTGGAAGACGAGATCCACGCGCTGGCCGGCGAGAAGTTCAACGTCGGCTCGCCCAAGCAGCTGGGCGAGATCCTTTTCGACAAGATGGCGCTCCCCGGCGGCTCCAAGGGCAAGACCGGTGCCTGGTCCACCCCCGCCGACGTGCTGGAGGACCTGGCGACCGAGCATGACCTGCCGGCGCGCGTGCTGGACTGGCGACAGATCGCCAAGCTGAAATCGACCTATACCGACGCGCTTCAGGACCATATCAACCCCGAGACGGGGCGCGTGCACACCTCCTATGTGCAGAGCGGGGCGAATACCGGCCGGCTCGCCTCGACTGATCCGAACCTGCAGAACATCCCCGTCCGCACCGAGGAGGGGCGGCGCATCCGCGAGGCTTTCGTTGCCGGGCCGGGGATGCGGCTCGTCAGCCTCGACTACAGCCAGATCGAACTCCGGATCCTGGCCCATATCGCCGACATCCCGGCGCTGAAACAGGCCTTTGCCGACGGGCTCGACATCCACGCGATGACAGCGGCCGAGATGTTCGGGGTCCCGCTCGCGCAGATGACGCCCGAGATCCGGCGCCGCGCCAAGGCGATCAATTTCGGCGTGATCTACGGGATTTCGGGCTTTGGACTGGCGCGCAACCTGCGCATTCCGCGGGCCGAGGCGCAGAGCTTCATCGACACCTATTTCGAGCGCTTCCCCGGCATCCGCGACTATATGGACGCCACCATTGGCTTCGCCAAGGAACACAAGTTCGTCCAGACGCTCTTCGGCCGGAAGATCCACACGCCCGAGATCACCGCCAAGGGGCCGGGTGCTGGCTTTGCCCGCCGCGGCGCGATCAACGCGCCGATCCAGGGCACCGCCGCCGACATTATCCGCCGCGCCATGATCCGCATCCCCGAGGCGATCGCCGGACTGCCCGCGACCATGCTGCTTCAGGTCCATGACGAGCTGATCTTTGAGGTCGAGGAAAGCGCGGTCGAGGAGGTCATCGACCGCGTCCGCAGCGTAATGGAGGGGGCGGCGGCGCCAGCGGTGTCGCTGGACGTGCCCCTTGTCGTCGATGCCGGCACCGGCGCGCATTGGGCCGAGGCGCATTAGGTAAGACGCCCTCAGGGAACCGTAGTGAGCGTCCCTCGCCCTCGCTGACCTCCCTCTGCCGCCAGCGGGGCGTCTTGGTGACGAGAGTGCTCCCGCGCCTTGTCAGGCTGCACTGGCGTGCAACCATCCGCGGCTTGGGCCGGGCCGCGCGGCAGGCGGTCCCGCGCCCTTCGGGCGATACTCCCACCCCCAACCCGGCCCGGAACCCGATCCCGGAACCCCATCCGGCCTCTCGCGTTCCCTGCTCAAGGCCGGGGGGGCAGATGGCGAGGGCGTGGGAATGGGCTGGATCACCGAGAATATCGAACTTCTGCAACTGGCGGTGGCCGGGCTCAACGCGGCAATCTGGCTTTTCTATCTGCATCTCTTCCTCACCAGTTTCCGCCGCCAGCAGGAGACCGTGATACTGATCAACCGCGGCGCCTCGGAGGACGAACGCGCGCGCTGCATCGTCTCGAACATGGGCAGCGAGCCGGTCTATATCCTGTCGGTCCTGGCCGAGATCTCGATCGACGGCGAGGATTGCGCCGCGCATGTCACCGACCGCGAGGAGATTGAGATCGACGCCTTCGACGACCCGTTGCGCCGCACCTCGCAGGGGCCGCTGAAGAGCGGCGAGTTCCTCGATGTCGGCAGCTTTCACGACCTCGTGCAGCGCACGCTGCACCGCGTCGCGCCGACGAAGGCCCCTGAGGATGCCGAGCGCATTCGCGTCACCGTCGTCGCGGCGTCGAGCCATGCCTCGGCGCTGGTGGGCGCGAGCCGCGAATTCGTCTGGAAGCACGAAGAGGACGGCCACCGCGTCATCCCCACGACGCTGGTCGCCCGCCAGTTGCGCAGCCGCACCGAGCGGCGGCGCGTCGAGCGGCTGATGCGCGAGGAACTGGCAGCCTGAGGGCGCGCCGAGGCGGCGCAGGACGCTTGCCTTCCGCCCCGCGCGCGGCCAGAATTGCGCCGGAGGCGGGGCCGGGGCGGTCTGCGGAACACCGGAATGCGGCAGCCGACGCGCTGAAGCCCCCGACGCGGAGGGAGAGGCGCATGTCCGATCTGGCGGGTTTCACGCAAGCGATGATCAACTCCGGCGAGCTGCGCTTGAGCGTGCATCGCGCGGGGCAGGGGGCGCCCCTGATCCTTCTGCACGGCTTTCCGCAGAACCACCTCTGCTGGGAGAAGGTCGCCCCGCGACTTGCCGAGCATTTCCACGTCATCGTGCCGGATCTGCGCGATGGAGGAGAACCCCGATGCCGTGCTGAACGCCTTCCTGCCGCATTTCCGCAAAAGGGGGTGAACGGGCATGTTTCGGGCGCAAGGCACACTGGACTCATCTGGGCCCCGAACCCGGCCTGATCGTCCTTCTGCCCCCCACCGCCCCAAACTGGCACCACGCGCCGCCGGGGGGCGACCAGCCCTGTCGCGCGTCAGACGGCCCTTGTCGCGCGAAACCGCCACACAGCGCGCGCAACGACATGACGTGATTCCGACGCGATACCGATATGGGACGGCGGTCGGTTTTCAGCCGCCGCGCCCTTCTCAGCCCTCCAGTTCCCGCGACGGGATCACCGGGAAAAAGACCCCGTCGGACCACAAGCCGAACCAGCTTTCGCCGGCCTTCTCCTCATGCGCGCCGATCTCGACCAGACGGTAGAAACTCTTGCGATCGATCAGTGCCTCCAGCCCCGCACGGACCATGACATAGGGCGCAGGCTCGCCGGTCGTCGGATCACGCACCACCCGGATCGGATGCGCCGCCCCGGCGGTGACATGATCGCCAACATTCGTTTCGAATGTCAGTATCCGCTGGCTCCCTTCCCCCTCGGCCACAAAATCCACCGCGACAAAGGGCGCATCCTCGACCTGGATCCCCACCTTCTCGACC
>CAZKSE010000031.1:0-23395 GCA_964555305.1 uncultured Rhodobacter sp.
GTAGAAATTCGCCTGCCGCACCGCCAGCGGGTCGCGGCGCAGTTGGTGCGCGATGTGGTCCATCACCCGCTCGATCCCGACCATCCCCTGCGGCCCGCCGAAGCCGCGGAAGGCGGTGGCGGACTGGGTATGCGTGCGCAGCCGGTGGCTTTCGATCCGCACGGCGGGCAGGAAATAGGCATTGTCGGCATGCAGCATCGCGCGGTCGGCAACCGGCAGCGACAGGTCCATGGCCCAGCCGCAGCGGGTGTAATGGCGAAAGTCGATCCCCAGAAACCGCCCCAGCGCATCGAACCCCGCGCGGTAGTCGATCCGGAAATCATGCCGCTTGCCGGTGATGACGAAATCGTCGTCGCGGTCGTAGCGCATCTTGCAGGGCCGGCCTGTCGCGCGGGCGGCCAGCGCGCAGGCGACGGCCAGATGATTGCCCTGGCTCTCCTTGCCGCCGAAACCACCGCCCATTCGCCGCACCTCGACCCGGACGGCGTGCATCGGCGTGCCCAACGCCTCGGCCACCTTGTGCTGGATCTCGGTCGGGTGCTGGCTGGAGCAGGCGATCAACATGTCGCCCCCCTCCTGCGGGAGCGCGAGGGCGGCCTGGCCTTCGAGGTAGAAGTGCTCCTGAGCGCCCATTTCGATCCGGTCTTCGATGACATGCGGGGCGGCGGAAATCGCTGCCTCGACATCGCCGCGCGCCCAGATGCGCGGCCCGTCCTCGAACCGGCTGTCGGCGGCCAGCGCATCCTCAACGGTCAGGATCGCGGGCTTCTCGGCATAGTCGACGCGTCCGAGCCTTGCGGCCTTGCGCGCGGCCAGATGGCTTTCGGCCACGACCAGAAAGACCGGCTGGCCGACATAATGCACCGTCCTCGTTGCCAGCAGGGGCTCATCATGGTTCGAGGGGCTGCAATCGACCTTCCCGATCTCTGCGGCGGTCAGAACGGCGACAACGCCCGGCGCGGCGCGGACGGCGTCCAGGTCCATCCCGGTGATGTCGCCATGCGCGACCGTGCTGAGGCCAAAGGCCAGGTGGAGTGTGTCGGCGGGCGTGGGAATGTCGTCGACATAGCGCGCCGCGCCGGTGACATGCAGTGCGGCTGCGTCATGCGGCAGGGGCTTGTGCACGCTCACGGCGCGACCTCCAGCACATTGGTGGGGACGCCCAGGCTTTCCAGGAAATAGCGCCTGAGCAGATTGCGCGCCGTGTTCATTCGATAATCGGCCGAGGCGCGCATGTCGTCGATGGGCTGGAAATCCTCGGCAAAGGCCGGCAACGCCGCCTCGATCGTGTCTTCGGCCCAGGTTCGGCCGAGCAGCGCGCGCTCGACTGTCCGGGCGCGTTTGGGGGTGCCGGCCATGCCGCCGAAGACGATGCTCGCGTCGGACACCACGCCCCCCGTGACCGTGACGTTGAAACAGCCGCAGAGCGCCGAGATGTCCTGATCGAACCGCTTCGAGATCTTGTAGCAGCGCAGGCGGTCGGGCTGGCGGGGGAAGCTGACGGCCTCGACGAACTCGCCGGCCGCGCGGTCCTGCTTGCCGTAGTCGATAAAGAAGTCCTCAAGCGGGATCGCCCGCCGTGTGGCCCCCCGGCGCAGGTGCAGCGTCGCGCCAAGCGCGATCAGCGCGGGCGGCCCGTCGCCGATCGGCGAACCATTGGCGATATTGCCGCCGATCGTCGCCGCCGCCCGCACCTGGGCCGAGCCGTAGCGGCGGATCAGTTCGGCAAAGCCGGGATGCAGCGGCGCAAGGGCGCGCATGATCTCGGCGAGCGGGGTGACGGCGCCGATGCGGACGTCGGTCTCGGTTACGGTGACACCGCGCAAGTCCTCGATCCCGGCGATGAAGGCGACGGGCGCCAGATCGCGCAATTGCTTGGTGACCCAAAGGCCCACGTCGGTGGCCCCGGCGATCAGCGTGGCATCCGGGTGGTTGGCATACCAATCGGCAAGCGCGTCGGCGTTTTTCGGCAGGAAGGGATCGGGGGGACTGTCAGCCGTGGCTTTCGGCGGCTCCCCCGGGGGATGCTGGGAAAAGATACTGTCGGGAGCGGTCGCCTGCTGCAACCAGTCGGGGACGGGGGCGCTGGCGGCGGCCTCGGCGGCGCGGTGTATCGGGGCGTAGCCGGTACAGCGGCAGAGGTTGCCGGCCAGCGCGGTGTCGTGGTCGCGTTCGCCGTTGAGGTGGTTGACCGCCATCGTGACGATGAAGCCCGGCGTGCAGAAACCGCACTGGCTGCCGTGATGGTCGATCATTGCGCGTTGGACCGGATGCAGGCTTCCATCGGAGCCGGCGAGCCCCTCGACCGTGCGGAGGGCCTTGCCGTGCAACTGCGGCAGGAACAGGATGCAGGCGTTGAGCGCGCGGGTGCCATGGGTGTCGCTGACCATGACGGTGCAGGCGCCGCAATCGCCCTCGTTGCAGCCTTCCTTGGTCCCCTTCAACCCGCGCTCCTCGCGCAGCCAGTCGAGCACGGTGCGCGTCGCCGTCGCCTCGGCCAGCGTCACCTGGCTTCCGTTGAGAAGAAACGAGATTTCTGTCATGTCCGGCCCTGTGCCGCCTCCCGTTCGGGGTTCTGGAGGGCTGCGATCTGGTCCGGGCGGCCCTGCCCCGTGACCTTCCAGTCAACACCGGCGCGCGCCGGGCTGGCAAGCGGTAACTTTCGCCAGGCCGGTGAAGCACCTTCAGGATTGCCGCGAAAATCCCGCGCCGCTTGCGCCGGCGCCGCGGGGCGGCCATCATGCGGGCATGAGCGCCCCCCGATTCATCCATCTTCGCCTGCATACCGAATATTCGCTGCTGGAAGGCGCGGTGCCGCTGAAGGCGCTGATCAAGCTGTGCGAGAAGCAGGCAATGCCGGCGGTGGCGGTGACCGACACCAACAACCTCTTTGCGGCGCTGGAGTTTTCGACACTGGCCGCCGGGGCAGGCATCCAGCCGATCCTGGGCTGCCAGATCGATCTGCAGCTGCCGCCGGCGCAGCCCGGCGACAAGCCGCGCCCGCCCGCGCCCTTGGTGCTGCTGGCCCAGTCGGAGGCCGGGTATCGGAACCTCATGAAGCTCAATTCCTGTCTGTATCTGCGGGCGGGCAGCGCCCTGCCGCATGTCACGCCCGAGGAATTGACGACCCATGCCGCGGGGCTGATCTGCCTGACCGGCGGGCCCGATGGCGTGGTGGGGCGACTGATCCGCGACGGGAAACGCCCCCGGGCCGAGGCGCTGGTGCAGGATCTGGCCGCGGCCTTTCCGGACCGGCTTTACATCGAATTGCAGCGCCATCCCGGCGAGGGCGGCACCGCGCCCGAGGCCGAGGCCGCGACCGAGCGTCCCTTCGTCGAGATGGCGCATGCGATGGACCTGCCGCTGGTGGCCACGAACGACGTCTATTTCCCGGCCCCCGACCTTTACGAGGCGCATGACGCGCTTCTGTGTATCCGTGACGGAGCCTATGTCGATCAGGCCGAAGCGCGCCGCCGCCTGACCCCGCAGCATTACTTCAAGTCCGAATCCGAGATGGCGGCGCTTTTTGCCGACCTGCCCGAGGCGCTTGAAAACACCGTCGAGATCGCGCGCCGTTGCGCCTTTCGCGCGAAGAAACACCCGCCGATCCTGCCGCGCTTCGCCGATGACGAGGTGCAGGAGCTGCGCCGGCAGGCGAACGAGGGCTTGCAGGCGCGGCTTGCCGTCATCCCCCATGCCGCGCCGGTCGAGGACTACCAGAAACGCCTCGATTTCGAGCTGGGCATCATCGAGCAGATGGGCTTTCCCGGCTACTTCCTGATCGTTGCCGACTTCATCAAATGGGCCAAGGACCACGATATTCCGGTCGGCCCGGGCCGCGGCTCGGGCGCGGGCAGCCTTGTCGCCTATGCGCTCACCATCACCGACCTCGACCCTTTGCGCTACAGCCTTCTGTTCGAACGCTTCCTCAACCCCGAACGGGTGTCGATGCCCGACTTCGATATCGACTTCTGCATGGACCGTCGCGAGGAGGTGATCCAGTACGTTCAGGAGAAATACGGCCGCGAGAAGGTGGGACAGATCATCACCTTCGGCGCGCTTCTGTCAAAGGCGGCGGTGCGCGACGTCGGCCGCGTGCTGCAACTGCCCTATGGGCAGGTCGACAAACTGTCGAAGATGATCCCGGTCGAAGGGGTGAAGCCCGTCTCCATCACCAAGGCGCTGGCCGACGAGCCCCGCCTGCGCGAGGCAGCGAAGGAGGAAGTGGTCGGCCGGCTGCTGGATTATGCCCAGAAGATCGAGGGTCTGCTCAGGAACGCTTCCACCCATGCCGCGGGCGTCGTCATCGGCGACCGGCCGCTCGATGAGCTGGTGCCGGTCTACCGCGATCCGCGCTCGGACATGCCGGCCACCCAGTTCAACATGAAATGGGTCGAAGCCGCGGGGCTGGTGAAGTTCGATTTCCTCGGCCTCAAGACACTGACCGTGATCCAGAACGCGATCGACCTTCTGAAGCTGCGCGGCGTCGAGCTGGACATCGAACGCATCCCGCTCGATGACGACAAGACCTATGAGTTATATGCCTCGGCCCGCACGGTCGCCGTCTTTCAGGTGGAAAGCTCGGGCATGATGGACGCGCTGCGGCGCATGAAGCCCACTTGCATCGAGGATATCGTGGCCCTCGTCGCGCTCTACCGTCCCGGCCCGATGGAGAATATCCCCACCTATTGCGAGGTGAAGAACGGCCAGCGCGAACTCGAATCCATTCACCCCTCGATCGACCATATCCTGAAGGAGACGCAGGGCATCATCGTCTATCAGGAACAGGTGATGGAGATCGCGCAGGTCATGGCGGGCTACAGCCTCGGGGGCGCCGACCTCCTGCGCCGCGCGATGGGCAAGAAGATCGCCGAGGAGATGACCAAGGAACGCCCCAAATTCATCGAGGGGGCGATCGCCAACGGCGTGGACAAGGCCAAGGCGGGCGAGGTCTTCGACCTGCTGGAGAAGTTCGCCAACTACGGCTTCAACAAGTCCCACGCCGCCGCCTATGCCGTGGTCAGCTACCAGACCGCCTGGCTGAAGGCGAACTATCCGGTCGAGTTCATGGCGGCGGTGATGAACTGCGACATCCACCTGACCGACAAGCTGGCTATCTACAAGCGCGAGGTCGACCGGATGGAGATCCCGGTCATCCCGCCCTGCGTCAATCGCTCCGAAGCGACCTTCTCGGTGACCGACGGCGCGCTAGTCTATGCCCTGGGCGCGCTGAAGAACGTCGGCGTGGAGGCGATGAAGCTGATCGCCGCGGCGCGGGGCGAGCGGCCCTTTGCGGATCTGACCGACTTCGCCCGCCGGGTGGACCTCAAGCGTATCGGCAAGCGCCCGCTGGAGATGCTGGCCCGCGCCGGTGCCTTCGACGCGCTCGACCGCAACCGCAAGCGCGTGTTCGCCAGCCTCGATGCGCTCGTTGCCTTTTCGGCTGCGGTGCACGAGGCCGCTGCATCGAACCAGGTGTCGCTTTTCGGCGCGGGGGGGGATGACCTGCCGCCGCCGCGACTTGCCTCGGGCGCCGACTGGCTGCCGATGGAGCGGCTTGCGGCCGAGCATCAGGCGGTGGGCTTCTACCTCTCGGGGCATCCGCTGGACGATTACGCCGGCCCCCTGAAGCGCAAGGACGTGCTGACCTTGGTCGAGGTCACGCGGCGGGCCGAGCGCGCGCCTTTCGTCGGGCGCATCGCCGGCTCCGTCTCCTCGCGGCAGGAGCGCAAATCGGCGCGCGGCAGTCGTTTCGCCTTCGTCCAGCTGTCGGACCCCACCGGGCTTTATGAGGTCACGGTCTTTTCCGATGTGCTGGAAGCTGCGCGCATGCATCTGGAGCCGGGCAGCAATGTTGTCCTCAGCGTCGAGGCCACGATGGAGGCCGACACGCTGAAACTGCTCGCCCGCGGCGCACAGCCGGTCGATCTGGTCGTCGCCGATGCAGGGGCGGCCGCGCTAAAGGTGCGGATCACCGATGCCGACACGGTGGGCGACCTGGTCGAGGTTCTGGGCCGGCATCGCGACCAGCCGGCGCCGAAGAAGACGCGCGGCCCGCTTCTGTGCTGCGTTCCCGACCCCGAAACCGGCGGCGAGATCGAGGTCGAGATCGGCGCCGACCTGCCCCTGACCCCCCGCCTGCGCGGCGAATTGCGCGTGCTTCCCGGCGTGCTCGAGGTCGAGGAGGTCTGACATGCTGCGCATCGAGACGCACGGCCGGGTCCGGCTGATCACGCTTGACCGTCCTGCCGCGCGCAATGCAGTCGATCCGGCGCTGGCCCGCTGGCTCTACGAGGCGATGCTGGAATTCGACGCGAACCCGGATGTCGACGCGGCGGTGCTGACGGGGGCGGGGGGCGTCTTCTGCGCGGGCTTCGATCTGAAGGCCGCGGCGACCGGCGCGGCCGAGGACTGGATCGCCGGATTGCAGATCCCCGAGACCTGGCGCGACCCCATCGGCCAGCCGCTGGCCAGCCCGATGGGGCCCGCGCGGTTGATGCTCTCAAAACCCGTGATCGCCGCGATCGAGGGGCCGGCCGTGGCGGGGGGGCTGGAACTCGCGCTCTGGTGCGATGTGCGCGTGGTGGCCGACGGGGCGCAGATGGGTGTCTTCTGCCGGCGGTGGGGCGTGCCGCTGATCGACGGGGGCACGGTGCGGCTGCCGATGGTGGTGGGACAGGGGCGCGCGAACGACCTGATCCTGACCGGCCGGCCGGTGGACGCCGCCGAGGCGCAGGCGATGGGGCTGGCCGACCGCGTGGTCCGGCAGGGCGCGGCGCTGGAGGCCGCGATGGCGCTGGCCGAAAGCCTGACCCGCTTCCCGCAGGCCTGCCTGCGCGCCGATCACCTTTCGGCCCGGCTCGCCCCTGAAGACCTGGCCCGCCGGCTGCGCCGCGAATGGTCCAGCGTGCGCGCCGCGCTGGCCGAAGGCGTCGCCGGAGCGGCGCGCTTTGCCGCCGGCCACGGACGCGGCGGCAGCTTCAAGGATATCTGAGCCCGCGCCCGCGTGCAAACTTGCACAATTTGGCAAACCACTGATTCAACTGAGAAATCCAGCGCCGTTAACCGCAATGAAAGCTTTGTTGCGCGGCTGTGGACGCTGTTCAGCCGCTGGGCGCAACAATGCTTTCGCTGCGGTTAAAGCTGGCGGGACTTTGGTTTCTTTTTCAGTGGCTTGCCCAAGCGTCCGCCAGCGGACGCCCGCCCGCAGCGTCCGCCGGAAGCCGACGTCAGAAGGCCCCGCCGGGGAGGACCGGCAGGGCCTTCGTCCGCGTCCGGACGGGGTGGATCAGCTGGGCAGCAAGACCCGGTCGATCACATGGATCAGGCCGTTCGAGGCGGTGATATCGGTCGCCGTGACCGTGGCCGAGCGGTTGATCCGCACGCCGCCGGCGGTGCCATCGACATGGATGAAATCGCCGTTGACCATCGCGATGCGCCCGCGCTGGCCCACCACGCGCTCGGCGCGGATGATGCCGGGGACGACGTGGTAGGTCAGGATGTTGACCAGCGTGTCGCGGTTCTCCGGCTGAAGCAGGTTCTCGACCGTGCCGGCGGGCAGGCGGGCAAAGGCGTCGTTCGTCGGCGCGAAGACGGTGAACGGGCCGCGGCCCTTCAGCGTGTCAACGAGCCCGGCGGCCTGCACGGCGGCAACGAGCGTCTCGAAATCGGGGTTGCCGGCGGCGATGTCGACGATATCGCCCGCCCGATGGCTCGAGGCCATCAGCGGCAGCGGGGCAAGGGCGGCACTGGCCCCAAGGGCGGCGAAGGCGCGCAGAGCGGAACGGCGGTCCATGTGACCCTCCTTCTTTTCGCAGGATGTGTGGGGGGATGCCGCCGCGCGGCAAGGCGCGGCGGCGGGGTAGAGGCGATTATTCCGGCAGGATCACGGCGTCGATGACGTGGATCACGCCGTTCGAGGCTTCGATGTCCGCCGTCGTCACGTTGGCGCCGTCCACCTGCACGCCCTCACCGATGGTGATGGTGACCGACTGGCCGTTGACCGTTTCGGCCATCATGCCGTCCGACAGGTCGGTCGACATCACCGCGCCGGGCACGACGTGGTAGGTCAGGATCGAGGTCAGGGTCGGAATGTCATTCAGCAGACCTTCGACGGTGCCTTCGGGCAGCGCCGCAAAGGCGTCATCGGTCGGCGCGAAGACCGTGAACGGGCCCTCGCCCTTCAGCGTCTCGACCAGACCGGCCGCTTCGATCGCGGCGACGAGCGTGGTGAAGTCGCCCGCGGCGATGGCGGTGTCGACAATGTCGGCGCCGTGGTTATCGGCCAGGGCCGGCGCGCTCATCAGGGCAACGAAGCTGGTGGCAGCAAGGGTCTTGCGAAGCATGGTAGTCTCCCATTTCAAATGGCCCCCTTGGTGGGGCAACGAGGGGAGATACGTCCCGCCCGGTGACCGGATGACCGGACTGCGGGAAAAAGTCTCGGTTACAGGGACTTGACGGGCCGGGGATGGCGCCTAAGCGGCGCGGTCCGACCGCGTCCAATCACGAATTTGTTGAACGTCGGCATGAAAACGGGGCCGCCGAAGCGGCCCCGCGCAGGGTTCGGCGGTGGGGCTCAGAGCCGCTCGCGCAGCCGCCACGCGCCGTCTTCGACGGTCGAGATGGTGATCGTGTTGGCGCCCTGATGGCTGCCGTCCCGATAGCTGATGGGGGTGTCGAGCAACTCGTTATGATAGTCGATCGAATGCATCCCCTCGACGAAGCTTTCCACCGTCAGGTCGGGCCCCGCAGCTTCCAGCGCCTTGACCACGATCTCTGCCGCGGCATAGCCGATCATCGCGAAGCCGCCGGCGGCATGGCCGAAGCGTTCCTCGTAGGCGGCCATGAACTCGGCCGGCACCGGATCTTCGGCGCGGGCGCGCAGGTCGACCCAGCTGGCCGCGCCGTAAAGCCCGTCGGTCACGCCGCCCGGCACTTCGGCCACGGCCTCGTGGAAGCCGGCCGAGCTGACCAGGAACTTGGCGTCATCCCAGCCCAGGCGCTTGGCGGTGCCGACCACGGTGATCGTGGCGCGAATGCCGAGCGCGATGGTGACGATCTCGCAGCCTTCCGAGCGCAGGCGGGTCAGCGCGCCGACGAAATCCTGCTCGTCGGGGCGATGGGTCGTCTCGGCCACGAAGGTCAGCCCGTGCTGTTCGGCGCCGTCCTTGCTGCCGGCCTCGACCTCCTCGCCGAAGTCGGTGGGCAGATACATCGAGCAGACGCGCGTCAGCCCGTGTTCCTCGTGGATGTAGCGTAGCCCCTCGATCATCTCGCGGTAGTAGCTGTCGATCATCGTGTAGTTCAGGCCGGGGGGGTCGGGCAGGATCTGGCGCGCGGCGGTCAGCGGCAGGAGGTTCGGCACCTGCCGCCGCTCCATCAGCGGGTAATGCGCCAGGTTGTGCGGGGTCCCCAGGTTCAGCAGCATGGCGAAGACCTGGTCGCGCTCGATCAGCTTGTTGAAGGCCTGCGTCGCGCGCGGCAACTGGTAGCCGTGATCCTCGACGATGTAGCGGATCTGCCGGCCGTGGACGCCGCCATTGGCGTTCACCTGGTCGAAGTAAAGGTTGGCGCCATTCACCGCGGGCGTCGAGATCGCGGCAAAGACGCCCGACAGGTCATGCGCGCCGCCGATGCGGATCTCGGAATCGGTGACGCCGCGGGTCTGTGCCGACGCCCCCGCGGCGAGGGCGGCGGTCGCGGCCGCCACGATCAGGGTCTTGAAGTGCTGCATGGTTTCCTCCCCATAACGGGCCAACGGGCCCAACTCAGTACATATCATCAATCAGGGTCTTGTGGCGTTTTTCCACCGTCGCCCGCTTGAGCTTCATCGTCGCGGTCAGCTCCTCGTCCTCGGCGGTGAGCAGCACGTCGATCAGCCGGAAATCCTTGATCTGTTCGACGCGGGCGAATTCGCGGTTCACCTGATCGACCTCGCGCCGGATCAGGTCCACCACCTCGGGCGCGCGGCAGAGCGAGCGGAAGTCGGAGAACGGCACCTTCTTGTCCTGGGCGAATTTCTCCACGTTCTCCTGGTCGATCATGATCAGCGCGGTCAGATACTTGCGCCGATCCCCGATGATCACCGCGTCCGAGATGTAGTGGCTGAACTTCAGCCGGCTCTCGATCTCGGCGGGGGTGATGTTCTTGCCGCCGGCGGTGATGATGATGTCCTTCATCCGCCCGGTGATGACCAGATAGCCGTCCTCGATCCGGCCGATGTCGCCGGTCTTCAGCCAGCCGTCGGGGCTGAAGGTCTCGGCGGTCTTCTCGGGCTTGCCCAGATAGCCGGTGAAGATGTTGAGCCCTTTCACCTGGATCTCGTCGGCCTCGCCGATCCGCAGCTCCACCCCCGGCACCGCGCGGCCGACCGAGCCCAGCCGGTTGGCGCCGGTCTCGTTGATCGTGGCGACGCCGGCGGTTTCGGACATGCCGAAACCTTCATAAAGCGGCACGCCGATCGTGTGATACCATTTCACCAACCCGGGCGAGATCGGCGCGGCGCCGGTGATGCCGCTGCGCAGCCGGTCCATGCCCAGCATCCGGCGCAGGTTCTTCAGGACCAGCTGATCCCAGATCCAGTAGCGCGCCGCCACGCCCGAGGGGACCGGGCGGCCGTCGAGCGTGTAGGCCGCGCGGGCCTCGCCGGCCTTCACCGCCTGGCCAAAGGCCCAGCGGCCGATCCAGGTCGCTTCCTGCGCCAGGATCAGCACGCGCGAATAGATCTTTTCCCAGACCCGCGGCACGGCGACGAATCCATGCGGCGAGACCTCGCGCAGATTGTCGAAGACCGTCTCGGGGCTTTCGGCGAAATTGACCGTCGAGGAGACGATCAGCGGCGTGTAGAGCGAGACGAGCCGCTCAAGGATATGGCAGAGCGGCAGGAAGCAGAGCTGCTCGGCCCCCTTTTCGAACGGCAGGGCGTAAAGGCTCGCCTCCATCCCGGCGATGATGTTTTCCTGCGTCAGCATCACCCCCTTCGGATCGCCCGTCGTCCCCGAGGTGTAGATCAGCACGGCCAGATCGTCGGCGCGGGTGCGGTCGATCTCGGCGTCGAAGGCGGCGGGGTCGTCCTGCGCGCGGCCCAGATCATGGAGATCGGCGAGCATCATGCATTTGGGGTGGCTGAAGTCGTGCAACCCCTCCGAATCGAAGATGATGACCTTCTCCAGCGAGGGGATCTGCGCTTCGGCTTCCAGAAACTTGTCCAGCTGCTCCTCGTTTTCCAGAAACAGGAACCGGGTGCGGGAATCGTTGACCAGATAGGCCAGCTGTCGCGCGCTGTCGGTCGTGTAGATGCCCGAGGAAACCGCGCCCATGCATTGCGCGGCCATGTCGCAATACATCCATTCCTTGTTGTCCTCGGACAGGATCGAGACGACATCGCCGCGCCGCAGCCCCAGCGCCCGCAGGCCCATGCCGATCAGCCGGACCTGGGTCAGGTAGTCCTCCCACGAGAAGCTTTGCCAGATCCCCAGATGTTTCTCGCGATGCGCCGTCGCCGCGCCGTTCTCCCGGCAGCGGGCGCGCAGCAACGCGGGCAGGGTGGTGTGGCCGTCGATATGGACGGGGCGCTGGCCGGGCGTCGCGTTCACGCGGATACCCTTGACCAGCTTGGTGTCCGGCGCGGCTTTCGGATCGTGCAGCATGGCCCTCCCCCTTCGATCCGGCGCCTAGCGCCAGGTCTTGCGCTTTTTCCAGCGGCGTTCGCCGCGGGCGCCTTCGTTGGCATGGCCCAGATAGAAGCTCTGGATATCCTCGGACGCGGCCAGACGTTCGGCGCTGTCGGACATGACGATGCGGCCCAGCTCCATCACATAGCCGTGGTCCGCCAGATCCAGTGCGACAGCGGCGTTCTGTTCGACCAGCAGCATCGTCATCCCTTCGTCCTGGTTCAGCCGTCTGAGGATGGTGAAGATCTCTTGCGTTAGCAACGGCGACAGACCTAGCGAGGGCTCGTCCAGCAGCATGATCCGGGGCTTCAGCATCAACCCCCGGCCAATGGCCAGCATCTGCTGCTGCCCGCCCGACAGCGTCCCCGCCTCCTGCTGGCGGCGCTCGGCCAGGATCGGGAAATAGGTGAAGACCAGATCGCGGGCCCGGGCGATCTCGGTGCGGTCGGACTTGGTATAGGCGCCCAGCGTCAGGTTCTCGTCCACCGTCAGCAGCGGAAAGACCTCGCGCCCCTCGGGGACATGGACGATGCCGCGGCGGACGATGAAATGCGGCTCCCGGCCCTGGATCTCCTGGCCGTCGAAGACGATGCGCCCCTTCTCGGGGTCCATGATGCCCGAGATCGTCTTCAGAAGCGTCGTCTTTCCCGCCCCATTGGCCCCCAGAACGGTGACCACTTTGCCCTGCGGCACGTCGAGCGAGACGCCGCGCAGGGCCATGATCGGGCCGTAGTAGCTTTCCAGATTGCGGATCTCCAGAAGCGTGCTCATGCGCCCCCTCCTGCCCCGGGCAGGCATGAGCGCCGGGCGCGTCGACCATAAGCAGGAAATGCGGGAGCCAAAATTTGCATTGCGGTCAATGACATGAAGTTACGCCAATCTTTTCAGAGACGTGGCTCCTGGCCCAAATCTGGACCGAGCCGCGGATCCGGGCGAAGCTGGGAACCCGGGGCCATCTTGCCTTGTCGGCGGCGTCTCTCACACCCGCTCTCCCGTCGCACTTGCCGTCTTCGAGATCGCCCCGGTTCCCAGATAGGCCTCGATCACTTTGGGGTGCGCCTGAACCTCGGCCGGCGTCCCCTCGGCCAGTTTGCGCCCGCCGTCGAGCGCCAGCACCCGGTCCGAGACCTTGCCGACCAGCCCCATGTCATGCTCCACCATCAGGACGGTGATCCCCATCTGCCGGCGAATATCCTCGATCCACCAGCGCATGTCCTGCGTCTCCTCGACCGACAGGCCCGAGGCCGGCTCGTCGAGAAGCAGCAGCCGCGGCTTCGTCGCCAGCGCGCGGGCCAGTTCCACGACCTTCCGCACCCCATAGGGCAAGCCCGCGATCATCTTGTCGCGGTAGGGCTGCAGGTCCAGGAAGTCGATCACCTCCTCGACCGCATGGCGATGCGCGCGCTCCTCCGACCGGGTGCGGCCGATGAAGAACATCTCCTCGACCAGTGTGGTGCGGCGGTGGCGGTGTCGGCCGACCAGCAGGTTCTGCAGGACCGTGGCACGGTCGAAGAGCTCGATGTTCTGGAAGGTCCGCGCGATCCCCAGCTGCGGAACCTGGTGCGGTTTCATCCGCAGCAGGTCCTGCCCGTCAAAGGTGATCGACCCTGCGACGGGCGTGTAGAACCGCGAGATCATATTGAAGACGGTCGACTTGCCCGCGCCATTGGGCCCGACCAGCGCAAAGACCTCGCCCTCCTTCACGTTCATCGTCAGCTCGTTGACCGCCGTCACGCCCCCGAACTTCAGCGTGACGCCCTGAAGCTCCAGCAAGCTCATCGCACGCGCTCCGTCTTCAGGTAGCTTTTCTGCCGGCGGAACATGTCGCGCCGGGCAAAGGGGAACAGCTCCAGCCAGATGCGGATCTTCAGCCAGCGGCCGTAAAGCCCCATCGGCTCGAAGATGATGAAGAGGATGAGAAGGAAGCCGAAGACCCCGATCTCAAGCCCCGGCACCGCAGCCCGGCCCATCAGGTCGGTCGCCATCGACAGCCCCTGCGGCAGGAACGCGACGACGATCGCGCCAAGGAAGGCGCCGTGGATGAACCCCAGCCCCCCGATCACGATCATCATCAGAAGCTGGATGGCGAGGAGGAAATTGAAGGTCTCGTTATTGAACGACCCTGCGAAAAGACCCATCAGCGCGCCCCCCAGCCCGGTGATCGCGCAGGAAAGCCCGAAGGCGATGGTCTTGGTCCGCGCGACGTCGATCCCCATCGCCTGCGCGGAGACTTCGCTGTCGCGAACGGCCGCAAAGGCACGTCCCAGCGGCGAGCGCAGCAGGTTGCGGTAGATCAGCGTCACCGCGATCACCACCGCCAGCGTCATGTAATACCAGTATTCCGGATTGACCCAGCGATTGATCTCCAGCCCGAAGATGACGATGTCGGGTGCGAACATCCCGTTCACCCCGCCGGTCCAGCGGCGCAGCATGACGATGATGTCGTCGGCGATGATCGCCAGTGCCAGGGTCGCGATCGCCAGATAGACGCCGTGCAGCCGGAGCGCCGGAACCGCGATCAGCGCGCCGATCACGCCGGTGATGATGCCGCAGAGCACGAAGGCCAGCAGGAAGGGCACCCCCGCCTGCATCATGATCACGCAGGTGTAGCACCCCAGCGCCATGAAGGCCGAATGCCCCAGGCTGATCTGCCCGGTCTGCCCGGTCAGCAGCATCAGCCCCAGCCCGGCGACGGCCCAGATCAGGACGTTTGTGACCTCACCCAGAAAGAAGCTGTCCAGGAAGAACGGAAGCGCCAGCATCGCCAGCAGAAGCGCGCCGTAGACGCCCATCGTCCAGCCATCGGGGAACAGGCGGATGTCGTGGTCGTAGCTGGTCTTGAAATGAAAGCGCATCGGCTCAGACCTTCTTGGTGCGCACTTGCGCGAACAGGCCATGCGGGCGGAAGACCAGCACCAGGATGAGAAGCGCATAGGGCGCGACCTGGCTGTAGCCCGCCGGCAGGTAGCGCGCCGCGAAGGGTTCGATCACGCCCACGATCAGCCCGCCCATCAGCGCCCCCGGCAGCGAGCCGAAGCCGCCGATCACCGCCGCGGCAAAGGCCTTGATCCCGATGAAGCCCGCCGAGACATCGACCGCCCCCTTCGAGGCGTAAAGGATCCCCGCGACGCAGGCGACGATCCCGGCCAACGCCCAGACCGCGCCCTGCACGCGCTTGACCGGGATCCCCATGTAGTAGGCCGCCATCTGGTTCTGGCTTGCCGCCTGCATCGCCAGCCCCAGCCTGGTGCGCTGGAAGAACTGCCACAGCATCAGCGTCAGGATCACCGTCACCGTGATTACGGCGATATCCGCAAGGCTCAGGACGACCCCGGCAAAGCGCACGTCCCCCAGAGCCAGCGGCGAATGCAGGTTGAGCGGCTCATGCCCCCAGATGACCCCCGCGACGAAGCGGATGACGAACCCCAGGGCGATTGTCAGGATGACGATGGCGATCTGGTTCTGGCCAAAGAGCTGGCGCAGCATGGTGATGTCGAGGAGATATCCCAGCGCCCCCATGATCAGCAGCGCCAGCGGCACGGCAAGCCAGAAATTGATCCCCATGAAATGCGGGTTGACCAAGCCGATCATGACGAACGCACCGAGCATCATGAAATCGCCCTGGGCGAAATTGACCGCTTCGGTAGCCTTGTAGATCAGCACGAACCCGAGGGCGATCAACCCGTAGACGCAGCCGTTGGCGAGACCGCTCAGCAGCAGCTGCACTATTTCCATCGCATCGCCCTCCCAGCGCGCAGGTTCCACCGTTTCAGCGCGCCCGTACGTCCCGGGGGCCGGGCGTCGGGTCTGCGGTGGTCTTTTGCGGCAGCTTTGCCGCAACGCCGTCGCGTTTCAACAAATTTCGTATTTGAGGGAGGGAAAGCGACGCTACGGCAACTTTCGCTGTCTTTTGCATTTAGCAACGCGAATCGCTAAACGATAAGGTAGGAGACCAGTAACCAATTGTGCAATTAGTAACGTGGCGCAAAGCAAACACTCTTTGCGACTTTGTGCTCTGACGTTAACGTGTAAGTAACCGTGATTGTAGCCATCTGGCTTAAGCAACGCACGGTCGCACAACGCAAAACTTCGTGACATTGGGAAAACCGCCATGACCATGACCTTCGCCCTCCTCGCCAACGCCGAACTGCCCCACTATTTCGAGGATTCAACGCTCAGCCTGTATCTGGGCGATTCAAGTGCAGCCATCTATAATCTGGGGACGGTGCGCGAGCTGGAGCCAAAGGCGCCGCTCGGCGACATGGGGGCACAGGCCCTGCATGTGGTGCTCGACGGTCGGCTGGTCGGGCGCGAGGGTTGGTGGGGGCCGGGCAACCACCTGACCGGGACCGAGGGCGCGAAGCTGATCGCTGACGCACCGACCCGGGTCTGGAGCCTGGACATGTCCTCGCCGGTGTGGACTGCCGCCGCCAACCGGCCGCTGCGCAAGGCCCTGACGCGCGCGCTGATTGCCGCCGACGCGGCCGAGCTGGCCGCCACCCCGCCGGCCGAACTGCCGGATCCGACGACGCTCTGCGATCACACCCACCCCGAAATCCGCCGCCGCGCGATCCGCCTGCGCCGCGCCACCCCCTCCTCCACGGCCGAGGCGATCTTCCTGTTCGTGCAGGCCATGCCCTACCGTTTCGGCACCTGGCAGGAGCGGGCGTCGGACACGCTGGCGCGCGGCTCGGGCATGTGCACGACCAAGACCAACCTTCAGGTCGCCCTGATGCGCGCCGCAGGTCTTGAGGCCGGCTTCGTCGAAATGCCGATGGAGATGGACGTCCTTGGCCTGCTGATGCCGCTTGGCTGGCAGCCGATGATGCGCCAGACCGTCAAGCACTATTTCGGCGCCGTCAAGCTGGGCGGGCGCTGGCATGCAGCTGACAGCTCCTACACCGACGATGCGATGCGGGTCTATGCGCAGGGCATTCCCAACGCGCTCAGCGTCATCCCCGCCTGGCTGGGCGAAGGCCGGCCCTACAGCCCCTGCTTCATCCACACCGGCCGCGACATGTTCGACATCGAGGTGCGCGACGAGATCAACGAGGTCATGGGCAAGTCGAGCCGCTTCCACCCGCGTCATTTCGAAGCCCTGAACACCCGGCTCGACCGCGCGCAGGGCAGCTACCGGAAATGGCTCCGCATGGATGCGCCCGCCGGCGCCACGCTCGGGGAAGAGGCGCAGGCATGAGCCACTACGACTGGGACTTCGCCGCCCCCACGCCCTCGGGGATGGGCGACCACGATGTGCCGCCAGCCTCCGACCGGCTGGCGGGACGGCGCGTGGCGCTTCTGGTCACGGGCGGAATCGCGGCGATGAAGACACCGGCGCTGGCCCGCGGCCTGCGCCGGCACGGCGCACGGGTCACCGCCTTCGCCAGCGAGGATGCGTTGCGCTACGTCGCGCGCGAGGCGCTGGAATGGGCGACGCTGGGCCCGGTGGTCACCGGGCTGACCTGGGCGGCCGAGCATCTGTCCGACGCCGCGCCCTTCGATGCCTATCTGGTCGCGCCGGCGACCCATTCCACCATTGCCAAGATGGCGCATGGGATCGGCGACACGGTCGTCACCTCGGCGCTGATCTCGGCGCTCGGCCGGATGGAGCAGGGGCGCACGCAGGTCCTCGTCGCGCCGACGATGCACGGCACGATGCACAATGCGCAACTCGTCGACAATTCCCGCCGGCTCGCCGCGCAGGGGGTGCGTTTCGTGGCCCCGCGTGATGCCTATGGCAAGCATAATTTACCCGATACCGAATTTCTCTGCATCGCGGTTGGCCGCGCGGTCAGCCGCTCGCCGCTCCGGGGCAAGCGGATCATGGTCACGGCCGGCCCCACCCCGGTCGAGATCGATAACGTCCGGCGGATCGTCAACCGCTTCCGCGGTCGCCTCGGAGCCCGCATCGTCGAAGAGCTCACCTGGCGCGGCGCCGAGGCCGAGCTGATCCTCGGCGATGGGGCCTGGCGGCCGTCGGCGCCGATCCCGCTGACCGTGGCGCGGACTTATGACGCCTATCGCGATCTGGTTCTGGACCGCGTGCGCTCGGGCCTTTTCGCCGGTGTCTTTTCGGCCGGGGTTGCCGATTACCGCCCGGCGCAGCAGGTTGGCGGCAAGATCGCCTCGGGTCAGGCGCGGCTGATGCTGGAACTGGCGCCGACCGAGAAGGTGATCGATCTGGCCTGCGATGCCGATCCGGCGATGCGCTGCGTGGCGTTCAAATATCTCGAGGATGTAAGCGAGGACGAATTGGTGCGCGTCGCGGCCAAGCGGCTGGACCGGGCGGGGCTGGTCGTGGCGACGCGCGGCGAGGATACCGCGGGCCGTGAGCAGCGCGCGCTTTTCGTCACCGCACAGGGTGCGCGCCCGGTGGACAACAAGCGCGCGATCGCCTCGGCCATTGCCGACCATCTGGAGACGTTGGCGACCCTTCCGTCTGAACAGCGCGCCGCGGCCGAGTAGGCGCGCGGCGGCCGGTGGCCGCCGGCGGGCGTCGACCCCTCGATGGGGTCGGCGCACGCGCCCCCGTCACGTCAAGGCCACAGCCCTCGCTGCGCGCACCGCTCAGGCCCAGGGACCCGGCGCCTGACCGCGGCCGGCGCGCGGGATCGACGAGCTGCGCGTCTGCCCCATTTCCGAGGCCAGCTTCTCCAGCGCGGCGACCCGGTTCTCGGTCGCCGGATGGGTCGAGAAGAGCCTGTCGTGCTTGAAGGCATGCAGCGGATTGATGATGAACATATGCGCCGTCGAGGGATTGCGTTCGGCGGCGTTGTTGTCGATCCGGGCGGCGAAGCCCTGGATCCGCTTCAGCGCCGAGGCCAGCCACATCGGGTTGCCGCAGATCTCGGCGCCCACCCGGTCGGCCTCGTATTCGCGCGAGCGTGAGATGGCCATCTGCACCAGCCCCGCGGCAAGCGGCGCCAGAATCATCATTGCGATCAATGCGATCGGGTTCGGTCTGTCGCGGCCCCGGCCGAAGAGCATCGCGAAATTCGCCAGCATCGAGATGGCGCCGGCGAAGGTCGCGGTTACGGTCATGATCAGCGTGTCGTAGTTGCGGATATGTGCCAGCTCATGCGCCATCACCGCCGCGACCTCGTCCTGCGAGAGGCGCTTGAGCAGGCCAGTCGTCGCGGCCACGGCGGCGTTGTCGGGGTTGCGGCCGGTGGCGAAGGCGTTGGGCTGGTCTTCCTCGATCAGGTAGACGGCGGGGACGGGCATGTCGGCGTTGCGGGCGAGGTCGATGACCATCTGCTGAAGTTCCGGCGCGGTATGGGCATCGACGGGGCGCGCGTTGTGCATCCGCAGGACCATCTTGTCCGAATTCCACCAGGCCATGGCGTTCATGCCGGCGGCGATCACCAGGGCGAGCACGGCGCCTTCGGGACCGGCCAGAAGGTAGCCAATGCCCAGGAAAAGCGCGGTCAGCGCCGCCATCAGCACCGCGGTCTTGGCGTATCCGGTCATGTTCAACTCCGTCCCAAGCGGCTTTCGACGGGACCAGATATGGGGCTGCGCGGGGCGGAGGGCAAGCGTTATGCGTGCCGCATCGGCGCGCTGGCGGGGGGCTGGCAAGCGTATGGCAGACGTATGGCAGACGTATGGCAAGCGTATGGCAAGCGTATGGCAGAAGCGTTCGCTCCGCCGCGGAATCAAGCAACGGGGCGGGCGCGCGGCGCGGGCCGGGATCGGTCAGGAATGTTCCTCGGCGGCGGTTGCGGCGAGGGCGCGGGTGAAGGCGCGCAGCGTATCGACATGCGAGAGGCTGCCGGCGAGGAGCGGCGCGCCCTGGGGCCCGGGGCGGGTGACGGCCAGATGGGTCGCGCCCGTCCGGTCGAAAAGGCGCAGCGCGGTCTTCAGCGAGGCATCGGCATCGAGCGCGTGCCCCCGCGCGATGAGCGCCGTGAGCGCCGGCGCGTCGGCCGCGCCGCGGCTGCCGGGCTTGCGCATCGCGCCGCGGATCGTCGTGACCTGCTGGAGGTATTCCTGCGGCCCCTGCGCGATGCGCACGCCGCGCCGGGCGAGTTGCGTCAGAAAGAACGAGCGGTGGATGAACCGGCTCGCCACCGCCGTCGCGGTCGAGACCGCGGCCAGCACCGCGATGGCGGTCTGCCAGTCGCCCGTCATCTCGAAGACGATGAGCGTGGTCGAGACCGGCGCGCCGAGGATCGCCGCCGCGACCGCCCCCATGCCGGCCAGCGCGTAGACATTCGCCGCGCCCGATACCTGCGGCAGCGCCGCCGTCGCGATCAGCCCGAAGGCGAGGCCGGTCACGGCCCCCACCACCAGCGCGGGCGAGAAGATGCCCCCGCCCATCCGCCCGCCCAGCGTGATCGCCACCGCCGCGACCTTCAGCGCGGCAATCACCACCGCCTCGTGCAGAAGCATCTGCCCGGTCAGGGCGCGCGACGTCACCTGATAGCCGATGCCGATCACCTCGGGGAACTGGGTCGCCATGGCGCCGACCAGAGCGCCGGCGAGGGCCGGTCGCAACCAGCGCGGCAGGCCCGTGGCCGCCTGCCAGCGGGTCGCCCGGTCCTCGGTCCAGAAGATCGCGCGGATCATCAGCACCGCCACCATGCCCGCGACCAGTCCAAGGATCAGGAAGGCCGGGATTTCCCAGTAGAAGGCGACGCCCTGGCTTTCGGGCAGGGTGAATTCGGCCACGTCGCCGAAATGCAGCCGGTTGATCACCGTGCCCGCGACCGAGGCGATGGCGATGGGCGCGAAGGCATGGAGCGCATGGTGGCGCAGCACCACCTCCATGGCGAAGATCGCCCCGGCGATGGGCGCGTTGAACGAGGCTGAAACGGCGGCGGCGACCGCGCAGCCCAGCAGGTCCCGCCCGGTCACGCCGCTGGCGTCGATGCGCCGGGCGATGAAGGTCGAGATGACGCCCGCCAGATGCACCACCGGCCCCTCGCGTCCCGACGAGCCGCCGGTGCCGAGCGTGATCAGCGAGGCCGCGGCCGAAGCGAGCCCTTCGCGCGTTTCGACCCGGCCGCGGTGCAGCGCCGCGCCCTCGATCACGTCGGCGACGGCGCGCACGCGTCCGTCGGGGGTGAAGCGATGCAGGATCAGGCCGACGACCAGCCCGCCCGCCGCCGGGATCGCGACCAGCAGATACCACGGCAGGTCGCGCGCCACATCGAGGATCGCCCGGTCGTCGGCGCCGTAGAGCGCGGCCTGCAAGGCGTCGATCCCCGCCCGGAAGAGGAGCGCGGCCAACCCCGCCAGCACGCCGATCACCAGCGCGATGATCCAGAACTGAAGCTGCCCCGGCCCGTGGTGGCGCAGCCGACGCCAGGCAAGACCCGCCTGCCGTTTCAGCCGCGCGGATGCGCCATCCCTGCCGGTGGGGGTCTGCCGGGCCATCGCGTCCTCCTGCACCAGCACTGCGCGGCGGGGCGGCCGGGGTCAAGGGTGCGCCCGCCGGGGCATTCACCCCGCGCCGAAATTGGTGCAAGAAGGTCGCCGGGCCGCCGCGCCGTCAGCGCGCGCGGCCGGTGCGACTGCCATTCCGGGGGACAGAATGACCGACCAGACCGCCGCCTTCGACGCGCTTGCCGACCTGTTGGGTGCGCGCTTCACCCGCTCGCAATCCGACCGCGAACTGCATGGCCGGAGCGAGGGGCATTTCCCGCTGATGCCCCCCGATGCGGTCGTCTATCCCGACAGCACCGAGGAGGTCGCGGCCATCGTGCGGATCTGCGCCGAGGCCGGGCTGCCGCTGATCGGCTGGGGCACCGGCACCTCGCTCGAGGGGCATTCGATCGCGCCGCGTGGGGGGGTGACGGTCGATTTCTCGCGCATGGACAAGGTGCTGGAGATCCTGCCCGAGGATATGGTGGCCGTCGTCCAGCCCGGCGTCACGCGCGAGGCGCTGAATACCGAGCTGCGCGCCACGGGGCTGTTCTTTCCGGTCGATCCCGGCGCCAATGCCTCGCTCGGCGGGATGGCGTCGACGCGCGCCTCGGGGACGACGGCGGTGCGCTACGGCACGATGCGGTCGAACGTGCTGGGGCTGGAGGTGGTGCTGGCCGATGGGCGGGTGATCCGCACCGGCACGCGGGCGCCCAAATCCTCGACCGGGTATGACCTGACGGCGCTCTTTGTCGGCGCCGAGGGGACGCTGGGGCTGATCACCGAGGTGACGCTGAAGCTGCATGGCCAGCCCGAAGCGGTGAGTTCCGCGGTCTGCGCCTTTGCCGATATGGAGGGGGCGGTGAACACGGTCATCGCCACGATCCAGTCGGGCATCCCGATGGCGCGGATCGAGTTTGTCGATGCCGCCTCGGCGGCGGCGTTCAACGCGCAGGAACAGGCCGGCTGGGCCGATGCGCCGCATCTGATGGTGGAGTTCCACGGCTCGGAAGCCGGGGTGGCCGAACAGGCCGCGCGCTTCGGCGAGATCGCGCGCGATTTCGGCGCCGCCGATTTCCGCTGGGCGACGCTGGCGGAGGATCGCAACAAGCTCTGGGCGATGCGGCACAATTCCTACCGCGCGACGCTGGCGGCCAATCCGGGCTGCGCGCCGATCACCACCGACATCTGCGTGCCGATCTCGCGGCTGGCCGAGGCGGTCGAGGAAACCGCCGCCGATATTGCCGAAAGCGGCATTCCGGGGCCGATCGTCGGGCATGTGGGCGACGGCAATTTCCACGCGCTGCTTCTGCCGAAAGCGGGCGACGCGGCCGAGTGGGAGCGGGCGCAGAAGCTTGCCTCGCGCATGGCCGAACGCGCGCTGCGGCTGGGCGGCACGGTCAGCGGCGAGCACGGGATCGGCCTGGGCAAGACCAAGTACATGGCCGCCGAACATGGCGAGGGCTGGCAGGTCATGGCGGCGCTGAAGGCCGCGCTCGACCCCGGCAACGTCATGAACCCCGGCAAGATGCTGCCCGGAAACTGATCCGGCAACCGAGCGGCGGGGGCCGGGGCATGAAGCGTCTGTCCTTTTGGCATCGCCGCCGCTAGGATCGTGGGCGACGGCAACCCGGCTGGGAGGACGGGATGTTCGACGACCGGCATCATGAGACGTTGCATTCGCTGCGCCGGCGGCTTTTCGGCTATGCCTGCGCGCTGTCGCGCCGCATCGAGGATGCCGAGGACCTCTATCAGGATGCGATCGTGCGGGCGATGGGCGCGCGGTCGGTGCCGCGCGACAGCGTGGCCTTCCGGGTGTGGATGTTCCGGCTGATCCGCAACCTGTGGATCGACCGGCTGCGCCGCGACAGCCGCCAGAGCGGTTTCATCGACAGCGAGGCCGAGGCGGAGGCGCAACCGGCCCCGGGCGACGAGGAAAGCCTGGTCGATGTGCTGCTGGTGCGCCAGGCGTTCCTGCGGCTGTCCAAGGATCACCGCGACGTGCTGGCGCTGGTCGATATCGCCGGTTTCAGCTATGATGAAGCCGCCGAACTCCTTGAAACGCCGCGGGGAACCGTCATGAGCCGTATCAGTCGCGCCCGCGCCGCCCTTGCCGCGCAGCTGCGCCAGAGCAACGTGGTCCCCTTCCCCCGGCAGGTGGAGCGACGCCGATGACCCGCGCGCCGCTGGAGGAGACGGAGCTCAACGCCTATGTCGATGGCGAACTGCCGGCCGATGCCGCCGCCAAGCTGGCGCAGCGCGCCGCGCGCGAGCCCGACCTCGCCACCCGGATCGCCCGGCTGCACCGGTTGAAGGCCGCCGTCGCGGGCCTGGCCGAGAGCGACCCGCCCGCCCTG
>CAZKSE010000032.1:0-23365 GCA_964555305.1 uncultured Rhodobacter sp.
CAACGGTCAGAAGGGCGGCGGTGGGAACGGCAAGCGGCCGCCGGGCCGCAAGCCGCGGCGTGGGAACTTCTTCACCCGGCTGATCGGCGGAGTCTTTGGCTTGATCTGGCGCGTGGTCTGGGGCTTCACCTGGCGGGTGATTGGCGCGGTCGCCCTGGTTCTGGGTGCGGCCACCCTTTATTTCTACGCCAGCCTCCCCGATGTGTCCGAACTGCTGGACGGTCGCGCCCGCGGCTCGGTCACCATGATCGATGCCGATGGTGAGGTTTTTGCCTGGCGCGGTGAAAGCTTCGGTGGCGTGATCACGGCCGATACCGTGTCACCGCATCTCAAGAACGCCATTGTCGCCACCGAGGATCGGCGATTCTGGTGGCATTTCGGCATCTCTCCCCGCGGGATCGCGGGTGCAGTGCGGATCAACCTTGCCGCCGGGCGCGGGCCATTTTCCGGGCATGGCGGCTCGACGATCACGCAACAGGTGGCGAAGCTTCTCTGCCTGGGCGTGCCTTTCGATCCGTCGGAATGGGAAAGCGAGGCGGCCTACGAAGCCGATTGCCGCCGTGGCACGGTCTGGCGCAAGCTGCGGGAGCTACCCTACGCTTTCGCGCTGGAGCTGCGGTATTCCAAGGACGAGATCCTCACGGTCTACATGAACCGCGCCTTCCTCGGCGCCGGATCGCGCGGATTCGAAGCCGCGGCGCAGCGCTATTTCGGCCGCTCCGCCGCCGAGGTCGATCCCCCGCAGGCCGCGATGCTGGCGGGCCTTCTGGTCGCGCCGTCGCATTTTGCCCCGACGCGAAACCTGCGTCGCGCGCAGGAGCGGGCGAATGTCGTCGTTTCGCTCATGGAACGTGAAGGTCATCTGAGCCGAAGCGAAGCCGAACTGGCCCGCACGCAGCCCGCCGTCCTGTCCGAAACAGCCGAAGCGCGCACGGGCGGTTTCTTCGCAGATTGGGTCATGCAGTCGGGGCCCGCCTACCTGACGCGCGAGACGACCGAGGATGTGATCATCCAGACCACGCTGGATCCTGCCCTGCAACGCGCCGCCGAAGAGGCGCTGACGCAGGTCTTCAGCACGCGCGTGCGCCCGGATTCGGTCGCCGAAGCCGCGGTCGTGGTGATGTCGGCCGATGGGGCGGTCAGGGCCATGGTGGGCGGTCGGCGTTATGTGCAGGGCGGATTCAACCGGGCGACACAGGCGCGGCGGCAAACGGGGTCGGCCTTCAAGCCTTTCGTCTATGCCTTGGCGATGGATGTCGGCTACGAGCCCTTCGACATGGTCGAGGATGCGCCACTGACGCTGCGCATCCCCGGCTCGGGCAACTGGAGCCCGCGCAACTACACAAACGACTTCCTGGGCATGATGACCCTGACCGAAGCGCTTGCGCGGTCGCAGAATATCCCCGCCGTCCGGATTTCCGAAGCCATGGGCCGGGACGAGGTGCGCCGCGCGGCCAATGCCTTCGGTCTGCATTCCGAAATGGCCGAAGGGCCGGCGCTGGCGCTGGGGGCGAGCGAGGCGACGCTACTGGAGATGACCGCTGCCTATGCGGGGATCCTGAACGGCGGCAGTTCGGTGCGGCCCTATGGGTTCACGGCGCTGCGGCTGGTCGCGGATTCGGAGCCGCTCATGGGGATCGGCGGCGGGATCGGCACGCGCGTCATCTCGGAGGATGCGGCAGCGAAGCTCACCTGGATGATGACCCAGGTCCTGGAAGCCCCCCACGGCACCGGCCGGCGTGCACGGTTGTCGGACGGGCGGCAGGCCGCCGCCAAGACCGGAACGACACAGGCCGCGCGCGACGCCTGGTTCGTTGGGTTCACGGCCGACTATGTCGTTGGCGTCTGGATGGGCAACGACGACAACTCGCCCCTCGTCGGGGTGACGGGGGGTGGGCTGCCCGCCGAGATCTGGCGCGAAACAGTCGAGAGGGTTCATGCCGGGACGCCGCAAAGACCGCTGCCGATGATCGTGCCCGAACCGCCGCGCCTTGACCCGCCGGCTGGCTGGGACGCGCCGGTTTCGTCAGGCGGTGGGGGCGGCGGCGGCTCTCCGGGCACGCTGCAGGACGCGATCCGCGATATTCTGGGCGGGATTCTCGGTAACTGACCCGCGGAGGCTGTGCAACTTGCGTAGGATATATAAGTTATTGATAAGTTTGTAAGTCTTTCCTTTTGTTAACTGGATTGAAACCGGCGTCACAAGTCAGGCCACCAAGCGGGTGCGGGCTTTGACGCACGCGTTCCATCCTCGTTCTCGCCTTCGCAGGATCGATCAGGCGGGTTTGGCGATCAGCAGATCTGTAGGCGGTGCGCGCATCAGATCGCGCGCGTAATGACCCAACTGCTGCGGATCGCGGCCGGAATGCGTGCCGATACAGACCAGATCGGCGGCCAGTTCCACCTGACGGAAGGACAGAACCTCGTGCACGCCACCGGGGACAATCTCGGGCGGCTCGGCCAGGCGGGGAAGTCCGGGCGAGCCCAGAAAGGCCGCGCGCATCTGTTCGGCTTGGGTGAGCACATCGTCGCTGGCCGCATCCTGCGCCGAGAAGCGCGCCCCGAGCGGCAGCTGCAGGGCATGGATCGCGTGAAACTCGGCCCTGGGGGCGATGCGTGCGGCCACGCGCAATGCCGCGGCTGAAGCGGGTGAGAAATCAGTCAGCGCCAGAACTCGCCGATACGGCTGCGCAGCGTCACGATGAGCGATCAGCACTGGAACCGGCGATGCCATCACGATCTGTTCCATAGTCGTCAGGCGCAGAACATCCAGAACGCGCCGTTCCCGGTGCAGGCCCAGGATCATCAGCATCGCCTCTTCGTCCCGGGCTAGTTGCGCCAACTCTTCGGCGGGGTTGCCGGAAAGCAGGCGAAGATCCGGTGCCGGGTCAAGCCCGCGGGCACGCAACCGAAGCGATTTGACCGGATCGGCGGGACCGGAACGCGGCCCCCGGCCCAGAAGCCGTTTGCCCAGCGAAAGAAGCGGGCCGGGTGCGGGAGGCTCTGTGCCGGCACTGCCGGAGGTGGCCTCGGCCATTTCGGCCGGGGCCGGTGCGACCGAATGCGGCAAATCTTTCCGCTCGACCGGGGCCACATGTGACAGGATGAAACGCGCGTCCAGAACCGCAGCGATCCGTGCTGCTCGCGCTCCAACCTGCGACGAACGCGCGGACAGATCGGTCGCAGCGAGGATGGCGAGTTCCGTCACCGGCATTCTCCGGCAAATGGTGCGCGGGCCCGAACGGCCTGCGGGGCGCATGGATCGGCGGGCATCGGCTGCGGGTCCCGGAAGGTTAAGATCGCATCCTAGAGCGCAACTGCCGGATGCGTCAATTGCAGCGAAAACTACGCGCCGGCAATCGGCGAAAAACGGGGCCGGGCCGACTGTTGAGTTTTCCGTGCGATCAGGCCGGTGTGAGCGGGAAACGGCTTGCCAAACGCGCGCGGGCTTCCGGCAGGGGGCGCTCTCCCAAGGCTGGCGCCAGGACGTTGGAAAGGAAATACCCGGTCGTCCACAAGCCTTGGGCCATCTCGGCGCGGTCGTCGGCAATCTGTTCCGCGGGTTCCAGAAGCAACGCGGGAAGAGGAAGCAATCGTGGGGCGTAGTCGCCGGCCGCAGCGCGCGTGACCGCCCGGCCGGAACGCGGTGACACGAACGCGAGGCCATCGGTCGCGCCGCTGATCGCGCAGCTGGTCAGGTCAAGACCGTATCCCGCTTCTTCCAGAAGCAGGCGTTCCCATGAGAGATAAGCGCCAAACCAGGGCTGTCCGCTCGCGAGGCAATCGAAAAGGGCGAGTGTTGCTTGATACAGCCGAGGTTGCGGTTCGCGTTCGGGCAGGGCGAAAGCGGTGAGCGCACAGGACGAGGCAAGGGCGGCGAGACGCTCGGCATCGGCGAGTATCGGGGCGGCGTGTGCGCGCAGCGCCTCGACCGTGAAGGTGCCGATGTGATCGTTGAGGCGCGCTCGCCAGCGTACATGCAGCAAGGCCCCCGGTTGCAGAACGGGCGCCATGCGGCGCCCGGTTCCGCCCCGCACGACGCCCGCATGCACCCCGTGCTCCGCGCTCAGCACGGTGACGATAGCGGCGCTTTCGCCATGCGGGCGCGCTTGAAGCAGCAGTGCTTCGGAAGACCATTCCATCGCGCGATAGAACGCCGGTCCGCGCCCCGCTGCAAGCCCGGGTGATTACTGCGCGGCCTGCCGCGAGGCGAGCACTTCGTGGAGATAGGCCTCAAGCTCGTCCCGCAGGTCCGGACGCGAAAGCGCGAAGGCCACGGTCGCCTGCAAATAGCCCGCCTTCGAGCCACAGTCGAACCGTTGGCCCTGAAAACGATAGCCATAGACGTTCTGCGAGCTGGTGATCTCTTTCGCGATGGCGTCGGTGAGCTGGATCTCTCCGCCCGCGCCGCGGTGCTGACCGTCGAGGTTGCGCAACACCTGCGGCGTCAGGATGTAGCGTCCGATGATCGCCAGGTTCGAGGGGGCGGTGCCGGGCGCGGGTTTTTCGACCATCCCACGGACAGGCAGGCAGGCGCTGACCGACGGCGGCACGTCGAGAATGCCATAGGCCGAGGCCTTGTCGGCCGGCACTTCCATCGCGGCAACCATGTTGCCGCCGGTTTCCGCATAGGCGTCGATCATTTGCTTCAAGCAGGGGGAGTCGCCCGTGATGACGTCATCGGGCAGGATCACGGCAAAGGGTTCGTTCCCGATCAGATGGCGGGCGCACCAGACGGCGTGACCCAGGCCCAGGGCCTGGTGCTGGCGCACATAGGCGATGGCACCGCTTTCCATGTTCGTGTCGTCGAGGACCTTCAGGAGGTCGGTCTTCTTCTTTTCGCGGAGCGCGGCTTCAAGTTCGGGGGCGTGATCGAAGTAATCCTCAAGCGCGCTCTTCCCGCGCGAGGTCACGAAGACGAACTCGGTAATGCCGGCCGCGCGGGCTTCGTCGATGGCGTACTGGATCAGCGGCCGGTCGACGAGCGTCAGGATCTCTTTCGGAATGGATTTGGTCGCGGGAAGAAAACGGGTCCCCAGACCTGCGACGGGAAAAACGGCCTTCGTAACCTTGTGTGTCATCTTTATCCTACCAGTCCTGTAAACTTCCGCCCGACATCAGGACGAAGTCCGCACGCCAAATCGCGCGCTATCGTGGCCCCTGAGCGTTTGCCCGGGCACCGACTCCGACCATTACGCCAACACAACCCCTGGGGCAAACGCGAGAAAAAAAGGATTCTCATAACCTCTCTTACCATAAGTGAGCGGAGAATGGTCATCCATCATGACGACCTGCCCGCCCGCGCCCAGAACGACAGCATGTCCGGCAGCAGTGTCCCACTCCATTGTCCGACCCAAGCGCGGGTAGAAATCAGCCTCTCCTGCCGCGATCAGGCAAAATTTCAGCGACGAGCCCGCGCTTTTCAGGTCGGCCACCTGGTAACGCGCAATATAGGCATCGGTTGCAGCATCGCGGTGCGATTTCGACGCCACCACCCTCAGCGCGGCAGTATCCGGCCGGGAGACGCGAAGGGGGCGGAGGGACTGTGGGGTCATGCCGAAGGGGCCGACCTCTTCGACGCTGGTGCCGTCGGCGCGTGTGTAGAAGAGCCGTGCCTTGGCCGGGGCGTAGACGAGGCCGCGGATGGGGACGCCGTTCTCGACCAGCGCGATGTTGACGGTGAAATCGCCCCGGCGCTGAATGAACTCCTTCGTGCCGTCCAGCGGATCGACGATCAGGAATCGGTCGGCGCGCTGGCTGTGGCTTTCGGCCTGTTCCTCGGTGACGATCAGGATGTCCGGAAATGCCTCCCTCAACCTTTGAGCGATGAGGGCGTCGGCGGCCTCGTCGGCTTCGGTCACCGGGCTCGAATCGGCCTTGATGCGCGCCTCCTCAGGCGGGCGGTCGTAGACCTTCATGATCACCGCCCCCGCTTCCAGCGCGACATCGCGAAAGACCCGTTCGACGCGTTCAAGGTCCAGATCGGGCATTGCCATATTCCCCAAGTGGTTGCCGGTTGCCCGAGGGCAGTGGCTGCGGTTATCCTTCCGCCTGCCCCGGATGACAAGCACAGGGCAACCGGACGGCGAAACACCGCCAATTCAGGGAGGAACCATTGCGCAGATTCCTTACCATTTTCATGCTGGGATTCCTTGCCGCGCCGGTTGCCGGTGAAACTTTCCCGGCTCTTTTCGATGTCTCGGGTGTGGCGGCCGGCGACCAGCTCAACATCCGCGGCGGACCAACCGTGAGTACTTCAATCATTGGCGGACTTGCACCGGACGCCAAGAGCATCGAGGTAACCGCGCTCTCCGAAACGAGGCGCTGGGGTCGCATAAACACCGGCGAGGGCACCGGCTGGATCGCGCTGCGCTATTTGGCCCGCCAGTCCGAGCACGGCTGGCGCGAGGCCGAGGCACCGCTGCGTTGCTTCGGGACCGAGCCGTTCTGGTCGATGCCGATCTTCTTGCCCACCCACCGGATCGAATTTCACGAGCCGGGCGAAGGCGGGTTCGAGCTGGTCGCGGATGCCGGCACGCTCCCCACGACAGCCTTTCCCCCGACATTGGCCGTGCCCTTCAGCGGAATGCGGGAGGGTATGGTCGTCATCCGCGAAAACGCCGCCTGTTCGGACGGGATGAGCGACCGGCTCTACGGGCTGGAAGCCCAGGTCTACTGGCGCGGTGACACCCACGGGCTTTCAGGCTGCTGCACGCTGGCAGACTGAGCGCAAAGCGGGCTTGCGGCCGGTGCGGCCAGCGTGTTCATTGCACCTGTGAAACAAACGTCCCGCCTTCCCGGTCGCAGACCCTTTGCCTCGCTTGGGGATTCCTCGGCAACGCTGGGGGCGCTTTGCGCTGTAGGGGCGGCCTGCGCGTTTACGTTGGGCGACATGGCGGTAAAGGCGCTGTCCGACAGCTACCCGCTGCATCAGGTGACATTGATTCGCTCCATCGTCGCGCTCGGTTTTCTGGTCGGCTTGGTGATGCCCTTGACCGGAGGTTTTTCACAACTGCGCACCCGGCGCCCCGGCATCCATCTGCTGCGCGGCTGCTTTCTGCTGGGCGCCAACATGGCTTTCTTCCTTGCCCTTGCGGCAATGCCGATTGCCGATGCGACAGCTATTTTCTTCATCAGCCCGATGATCATTGCCGTCTTTTCGGTGATCTTTCTTGGCGAAACCGTCGGGCCCCGCCGATGGACGGCAATCAGCGTGGGCTTCGTCGGGGTCCTGATCATGATCCGGCCGGGGACCGACGCCTTTACGCCCGTCGCATTACTGCCATTGGTTGCGGCGACGTGCTACGCGTCCCTGCACATGCTGACCCGGCGCCTGGGCGCAACCGATAGCGCCGCAACAATGGCCGTCTACATGCAGGGGGCTTTTCTTGGGTTCAGCATCCTGATTGGCCTGAGTATTGGCGACGGACGCTTTGATAGCGGCACGCATGCGTCGCTTTCGTTTCTTTTTCGCGCCTGGGTCTGGCCTGATCCGAATGACGCCCTGTTTTTCGTGCTGACCGGATTGGGCAGTGCGACAGGTGGTTTTCTGATTTCACAAGCGTACCGGATTTGCGAAGCGGCGCTGATCGCCCCGCTCGAATATGCCGCCATGCCAATGGCGATATTCTGGGGTTTCATGATCTTTTCGGAATGGCCAGACCGCCTGGCCTGGGCAGGTATCGTGTTGATTGTGGGTTCGGGCGTCTACATGATCTGGCGGGAAACGCGCCTTCAAAAAAGCAACTGACAACAAAAATATTGCATTCTCAATTGTGCATGGACGCAAACCGTTCTATTTCACGATCAATGCGCAAATGGAGAACGACATGACCGATCTGGATAAGCTATCCCTCGAGGAGCTTAAGAAGCTTCAAAAAGAGGTCGCGATCGAAATAAAGAATTTCAAGGACCGCGAAAAACGCAAGGCCCTTGCCGAAGTCGAGGCGTTCGCGCGGGAGCGGGGTCTGAATCCCGCCGATCTGTCCGATCTGGTGCGCCGTCGCACGCGCAAGCCCGCCAAGCCAAAGTATGCGAACCCAGCCGATCCGGCACAGACATGGTCCGGCCGCGGGCGTCGCCCGCGTTGGCTGGAACAAGCGCTGGCGCAGGGCAAGTCGCTGGAAGACATGGCCATCTGATCGGTGCGACAGATCTGGTCAGTCGCACTGGCCGTCTGGCACCTGATGGGGGAAAGGCGTCTGAGCATGGTGGCCGCCGGGGTCGCCTTCTTTGCCATGTTGGCGCTTTTCCCGGCTCTTGCTGCACTGATCGGTCTTGTGGGTTTCGTGCTCGACCCTGCCGTGATCAGCGACTTTCTGGATATAGGGGCAGAGTTTCTGCCCGAGGACGCCTTGCAATTGATCGAGGCGCAGACGAGCGATCTACTGGACGCGGACCGGGGATCTTTGGGGCTGACTTCAGCCATTTCGCTTTTGGCCGCGGCTTGGTCAGCACGGCTGGGTGTCGATGCCTTGATCCGCGGGTTGACGGTGATATACGGCGGCGATCCGCGCAATGGGTTCTGGAGCATCCTCACCGCGTTGGCGATGACAAGCGTTCTCATCGGTGTTGGTGTCACAGCGCTGGCGGCGATGCTGATCGTACCGATCGTGATGGCGATCATTTCCCCGTTCATTCCGCTGGGGAGCTGGATCCCCACGGTTGCCGAAGCGCTGCGCTGGGCAATTTCGATTGCGGTCCTGATAATCGGTCTGGGGATCTTCTACCGTTTCGGCCCCAACCGTGAGAAGGGATCGCGCAGCCCGTTCCTGTCTTACGGCCTATTTCTGGCACTGACGCTTTGGGCACTCGCCTCGATGGGTTTTTCGATCTACCTGTCGCATTTCGACAGCTACAATGAAATCTACGGCTCGATCGGCGCGGTGATCGTGCTGATGCTGTGGTTCTACATTTCCGCCTATGCGGTCCTGATCGGTGGCGCGCTCAACTACGTTCTCGAGGAGGGGATAGACCGATCCGCCGACGCGAATTGACGCTGCCTGGGGTTACCCCCAGGTTGGGTGAAACTTGCCCGCTGGTGACAGCGTGAAAATGTCGACGCCGTCAGCGGTCACTCCCACCGAATGTTCGAATTGCGCTGAAAGCGACTTGTCGCGCGTCACTGCAGTCCAATCATCGGCCAGAACCTTGGTTTCCGGACGGCCGAGGTTCACCATCGGCTCGATGGTAAAGAACATCCCTTCTTCCAGCACAGCCTCGCGCCCCGGTCGGCCGTAATGCAGCACATTCGGCGGCGCGTGGAAAACGCGGCCCAGTCCGTGCCCGCAGAAATCACGCACCACCGACATGCGATGGCCCTCGACATAGGACTGGATCGCGTGGCCGATGTCGCCGAAGGTGTTTCCGGGCTTCACCGCCTCGATCCCCTTCATCAGCGCATCATGCGTGACCTGGATCAGCCGCTCGGCCTTGCGGTTTAGATTGCCCGCGACATACATGCGCGAACTGTCCCCGAACCAGCCGTCGATGATCACCGTGACGTCGATATTCAGGATGTCGCCATCTTTCAGCGCCTTCGGTCCCGGAATACCGTGACAGACGACATGATTGACGCTGATGCAGCTGGCGTGCTGGTAGCCGCGATAGCCAATCGTCGCCGAGGTCGCGGCATGCGCTTCCACCATCTCGGTGATGAACCGGTCGATCTCGCCCGTGGTCTGGCCAGGAAAGACATGCGGCGCGATATCGTCAAGGATCTGCGCCACCGCACGCCCAGCCGCATGCATCCCGCCAAAATCGCCGGGTTCATGGATGCGAATGCCTTCGCGCGTGATGCGTCCGCCTTGTTCGTACACGCAGCCTCCTTATTCGGCCCTAGATAGCGTTCCGGTCGCTCAAATGCCAGAGGGGGGAATTGGAAAGCGCCTCGGCGCCTGCTAGTTAGCCTTGGCACAACGAAAACGGAACGCTTCGATGCCCAATCCCACTGCCGCGATGCTGGTTATCGGCGACGAGATCCTTTCGGGCCGGACACGCGATGCGAACATGCACCATCTGGCCGGCGAGTTGGTGGGCCGCGGGATTCGTCTGCGCGAGGTGCGGGTCGTTCCCGATGAGCATGAGCGGATCGTCGAGGCGGTCAACGCATTGCGCGCCGCTTACGATCACGTCTTCACTTCGGGCGGGATCGGTCCCACGCATGACGACATCACTGCCGATGCCCTTGCCGCGGCATTCGGTGCGAAGATCGATGTGCGCGACGATGCGCGCGCGCTTCTTGCCGCGCATTACGAACGCACCGGGCTGGAACTGAACCCGGCGCGGCTGCGCATGGCGCGAATCCCGGATGGCGCCGAACTGATCGACAACCCGGTTTCGGCCGCGCCCGGCTTCACAATGGGCAATGTACATGTGATGGCGGGAGTGCCGGCAATCTTTCAGGCGATGCTCGCCAGTGTCCTGCCACGGATCGCCGGCGGCGCGCCGCTTCTCAGCCAGATGATCGACGTGGGTCGCGGAGAAGGCGACATCGCCACGCCCCTGGGCGAACTGGCGCACCGCTTTCCCGATCTGAGCTTCGGCTCCTACCCCTATTTGCGCAACGGCGCGCATGGCACCCAGATCGTCGTGCGCGGAACCGATGCCGGGCAGATCGACGTCGCGATGGTGGAGCTGTCGCGACTTCTGGGCCGGGACGGATGAGCCTCCCGCCGAAACGCCTGCATGACGCGCTCGCCGCGACCTGGCCGCGGCTTGAGACCTTCGCCGTGGGTCCCTTCACGCTGCGCAACGGCGCGGGTGGCGGCAAGCGGGTCAGTGCCGCCACGCTCGACGGCCCCTATTCGGACGAGGCTCTCGAGAAAGCGGAAACTGCCCTCGTCGAGCGGGGATTGCCCAAGCTTTTCATGATCCGCGATGGGGAATGCACACTTGATCGCGCGCTCGGCGCGCGGGGCTATTCCATCGTCGATCCGACGCTTTTCTATACCGCCCCGATCGAAACCATTGCCGAGAAACCGCGCCCCCTGTCGCTTCTGGATTGCTGGCCCCCCTTGGCCCTTCAGAAGCAGATCTGGCGCGACGCGGGGATTGGCCAACCGCGCCTTGACGTGATGGCCCGGGCATCCAAGCCGCGCACAGCCTTCATTGCGCGCTTCCAGAACCGGGCTGCCGGTGTGGCCTTTGCCGCCCTCGATGGGGATCTGGCGATGCTTCACGCCCTTGAGATCGAACCCTCGTTCCGCCGTCAGGGCGTCGCACGCTACATGGTCAGGGGGATCGCGGATTGGGCGGCGGCACGGGGCGCGGCCTGGCTCGCGCTAACCGTGACCGAGCGCAACATCGCCGCGCGCGGGCTTTACAGCGCCCTGGGCATGACAGAGGCTGGCCACTACCACTATCGCCAAGCTGCCGAGGACGCGCCATGACCGAGCCCACCGCCCTGAACTTGCCGCAAGCCGACCCGCTGCCCGAGGCCACGCAACGCTATTTCGACATTTGCCAGGAAAAGCTGGGCATGGTCCCCAATGTCCTGCGCGCCTATGCCTTCGACATCGCCAAGCTCGATGCCTTCACGGCGATGTACAATGACCTCATGCTCGCGCCCTCGGGTTTGACGAAGCTCGAAAGGGAGATGATCGCCGTCGTTGTCTCGTCGATCAACCGCTGCTGGTATTGCCAGGTGGCGCATGGTGCTGCTGTCCGGGCGCTGTCGGGCGATCCGGCTCTGGGTGAGGCCATGGTGATGAACTGGCGCGCAGCACCCCTGCCGCAGCGCCAGAAAGCCATGCTGGCTTTCGCGGAAAAGGTGACGCGCACCAGCGCCGAAGTGACCGAGGCCGACCGTGAGGCCCTGCGCACCGAAGGCTTCAGCGACCGCGATATCTGGGACATCGCCGCGGTGACCGGTTTCTTCAACATGTCAAACCGCGTCGCCTCGGCCGTCGGGATGGAGCCCAACACCGAATACCACGCCCAGGCGCGTTGATCCGGCGCTTGACGTCGACGCAAAACTGAACATGTTCATTGCCGCAGCGCCGGGGCCGTCCCGGCGCGACCGCACCTGTGTGTGAACCGCGCGGTGCGGCGCATTCCGAAAGGCAACGGCATGCAGCGTTCCGCGCCATTGATCACTCCGGTTCTGATCGGGGGCTGCCTGATCATCCTCATCAGCTTCGGTGTGCGCGCTTCGTTCGGGGTATTCCAGATCCCCATTGCCGAGGAATTCAACTGGCCGCGTGCCGAGTTTTCTCTGGCCATCGCCATTCAGAACCTGGCCTGGGGCATCGGACAACCGATCTTCGGCGCGATTGCCGAACGCTTTGGCGACCGGCGGGCGATCGTGCTCGGGGCTTTGACCTATGCGCTCGGTCTGACCTTGTCGGCCTATGCGATAACGCCCGGGGCGCATCAACTTCTGGAAATCCTAGTCGGCTTCGGGGTCGCCGGCACTGGCTTTGGCGTGATTCTCGCAGTGGTCGGGCGGGCGGCCGCGGATGAGCATCGCTCGCTCGCGCTGGGGATCGCCACGGCGGCAGGTTCGGCCGGACAGGTCATCGGCCCGCCGGTGGCGGAACTGCTCCTCTCCTTTGTCAGCTGGCAGGCGGTCTTTCTGATCTTCGCCGGAGCGATCCTGTCGTCGCTTGTTTTCCTGCCGATGATGCGGACCCACAAACTGGCGACACGGGGCGAGCTGGAGCAATCGATGGGCGCCGCACTCAAGCAGGCATTTCGGGACCCGTCCTTCACGCTGATCTTTCTGGGCTTCTTCTCCTGCGGCTATCAGCTGGCCTTCGTCACCGCACATTTCCCCGCGATGGTGACCGAGATGTGTGGCCCGATCGACCAGACCGGCTTTCTGGCCGGAATGGGGATCACCACAACCTCTGCCCTTGGAGCGGTGGCGCTGTCGGTGATCGGCATGGCGAATATCGTCGGCACACTGGCGGCGGCCTGGGCGGGTCATCGGTGGTCGAAGAAATACCTTCTGGCCGGGATCTATACCGCGCGCACCATTGTGGCCGCGCTTTTCATCGCCTTTCCAATCACACCAACCTCGGTACTGATCTTCTCCGTCCTGATGGGGGCGCTCTGGCTCGCGACCGTGCCGCTGACCTCGGGGCTGATCGCGCATATCTACGGGCTGCGCTACATGGGCACGCTCTATGGCATTGTCTTTTTCAGCCACCAGTTGGGCAGCTTCCTTGGCGTTTGGCTGGGCGGGCAGCTTTACGACATCCACGGTGACTACACGCTGGTCTGGTGGGTCGGCGTGGCGGTCGGCGCATTCTCGGCACTGGTGCATCTGCCGGTGCAGGAACGGCGGATGAACGCGGCACCGGCATAAGGGATCTGTCATGAACATCGTTTTCGACCTGGATGGCACGCTCATCGACAGTGCGCCGGATATCCACGCCGCCGGACTCAATGCCCTCACGGCCGAGGGGCTGCCGCCCGTCACAGCCGAACAAACCCGCAGCTTCATCGGCAACGGCTCATCGGTCTTCATCGCCCGGCTGGAGGTCGCGACGACCGGCCAGTCGCTTCCCGAACGTCACGCCCGGATGCTGGCGCGGTTTCTGAAGGTTTATGAGACAACCCATGACCAGACCAGACCCTATCCCGGGGTGCCCGAGACGCTGGAAGCGCTACGGGTTGCCGGATGGCAACTGGGCCTCTGCACGAACAAGCCGATCGCGCCCGCGCGGGCAGTGCTGGCGCATCTGGGGTGGGGCAATGTCTTCGCTTCGGTGATCGGGGGCGATTCGCTGGCCGTCATCAAGCCCGATCCCGCCCCGCTGCGTGCGGTGATCGAGGCACTCGGCGCCGGCCCGGTGGTCTATGTCGGAGACAGCGAGGTCGATGCCGCCACGGCGCAGGCCGCGTCCGTGCCCTTCGCGCTTTTCAAGCTCGGTTACCGAAAAACCCCGGTTTCAGCGATCCCGCACGCCCGGGCCTTCGACAATTTCCTGGACCTGCCCGATATCGCGGCAAGGCTCGCCAGGGAAATGTGTTAGGGCGATGCCCATCCTGCCGCTTCCCGCCCAGCCCACCGGCCGGTGGCAAGGCAGGCGGTCACCAGATAGCCGCCCGTCGGCGCATCCCAGTCCAGCATCTCGCCCGCGGCAAAGATACCAGGCAGCTTGCGCAGCATCAGGCGCTGGTCAAGCGCGTCGCGGTGAATGCCGCCCGCGGTCGAGATCGCCTCGTCCATTGGGCGGGCGGCTCCCAGCGGGACGCTCAGGTTCTTCAGATGCCTTGCTAAAGTCAGCGGATCTGCGGGCAAGGGCCGCAACCATTCCTGCACCAGCGACAGCCGCGCGCCCTGCAGCCCCAGCGCCTTGCGCAATCGGTTGGCCTGACTTTCGCGTCGGGGGCGACCGGCCAGGCGTTCGGCAATCCGCGCTTCGGTCCAGTCCGGGAACAGGTCCATCCGCAACTCGGCACCATCCCGCAGCGCGCGAGAAAGGGCGTAGATCCCACCGCCTTCGAGCCCCCTGGTGGAGATCACCACCTCGCCACGCAGAGTCAGGTCCCCGGCCGTTAGCTCGATCGATTTGACCGGCGCGCCCAGATGCGGGCGCATGTGGTCCGACCAGTCAATCGAATAGCCCACGTTCGACGGCTCAAAGGGCGACAGACGTACGCCGCGCGCGGCAAGAAACGGTGCCCATGACCCATCGGACCCTAGCCGGGCCCAGCTTGCCCCGCCAAGCGCAAGGACCGTTCGTTCAGGCGAAAGGGTCCGCCGTTCACCAGCGACATCGAACACCAGATCAGCGCCGTCAAAACCGATCCACCGCCAGCGCATGCGGATCTCGACGCCCTTCTCGCGCAGCCGGATGAGCCATGCGCGCAATAGGGGCGAGGCCTTCATGGCGGTCGGGAACACCCGCCCGCTCGATCCGGTGAAGACATCCTGCCCAAGGTCGCGTGCCCACGCCTGAACCTCAGCCGGGCCGAAGTCGCGCAAGACGGGCGAAAGCCAGTGGGAAGCCTCTGCATAATGCAGCTGGAATTCGGCTGTGGGTTCGTCCTTCGTCAGGTTCAACCCCGACTTGCCCGCCATCAGGAATTTCCGCCCGGAGGAGGGTTTGGCTTCTGCGACCACGACGTGTTGCCCCGCATCCGCCATCATCTCGGCCGCCATCAGCCCGGCCGGACCCGCGCCGATAACCAGCGCGGGAAGCATTTCGCTCATGCCGACCGCTTGCGCCAGATCGCGCCGTCGCCCAAGCTTTCGATGAACGCTGCATGGGCAGCGGCTTCATCGGCGGTCACACGCGACGGCAGGGCATTGGGCCGTGGCGGCGGGCGCCAGCTGCCGGTTTGCGCCGCGCGCGTGGTCTGGGACGACACGCTAAGGCCGAAATCCGGCTGACGACCACCGATCAGCTCCAGATAGACTTCCGCCAGGATCTCGCTGTCGAGCAAAGCGCCGTGCTTCTCGCGCGTAGAATTATCGACGCCGAACCGCCGACAGAGCGCATCGAGCGAGGCAGGGGAGCCGGGAAACCGCCGGCGGGCAATGGCCAGCGTATCGATGGCCATGTCGGACGCCAGAAGCGGCCTTCCCGCCCATTTCAGTTCGGCATTGAGAAACTTCATGTCGAACGCGGCATTATGGATTACCAGACGCGCATCGGTGACAAAGGCTAGGAAATCATCGGCAATCCGCGCGAAGGGCGGAAAGTCGCGCAGAAAATCCTCCGACAGGCCGTGGACATCGAAGGCCTCGGTCGGCATGTCGCGTTCGGGATTGATATACTGATGAAAGGTGCGCCCGGTCGGCATGTGATTGAACAGCTCGACCGCGCCGATCTCGACGATTCGATGCCCCTCGCCCGGCTCGAACCCGGTGGTCTCGGTATCCAGAACGATTTCGCGCATGGTTCAGCCCCCGGTCAGTTCGGCGATCAGCGCCTCAACATCGGCGCGGGTCTGATCAAGGCTCAATGTCTCGATCACATAGGTCGCCCGCGCCCTTTTTTCCGCGTCCGGCATCTGTTTTGCAAGGAGCGTCTTGAATGTGGCTTCGGTCATGCCCGGGCGCGAAAGGACACGTGCACGCTGCACTTCTGCGGGCGCCGAGACGGTGAGGGTTGCGTCGCATTGCGCCTCGCCTGCGGTCTCGAACAGGAGCGGGATGTCAACGACGACTAGCGGCGTGCCGACCCGCCGGTGGCGGGCGACGAAGTCCGCGCGGTCCGCGGCGACCAGCGGGTGAACCACGCTTTCTATCCTTTTCAGGGCGGTTGGGTCGGCAGCGATCCAGTCCTTCAGCGCGGCGCGATCGATCGCGCCATCGGTGAGTGCCGCGGGGCACAGTCTGCCGAGCGGGCCAACCGCCGCGCCGCCTTTTCCATATAGCCGATGGACAGTGGCGTCCGCGTCCCATACTGGCACGCCCGCCTCCCTAAAGAACGCCGCGGTGGTGGATTTGCCCATTCCGATGGACCCGGTCAGACCCAAAACGACCGTCATGGCTCCAGGACCGCCTGGCGCAAGCCCGCATCGACACTCGGGCGCACACCGAACCAGTATTCGAATCCCGGCACCGCCTGATGAAGCAGCATACCCAACCCGTCCACGGCCAAATTTCCGCGTGCGCGCGCCTCGGCCAAGAGGGGCGTGATCAGTGGCGAGTAGACCAGATCGTTGACGATCGCCTCTTTCGGCAGAGCGTCGAGTGGCAGGTCGAGCGCGGGCTTTCCGGCCATGCCGAGCGCCGTGGCGTTGATCAGCGTGTCGCAGCCATCCAGCATCTCGGCCCGCTCTGTCCAGAGCACGGGATTTACGGTCGGTCCAAACTCGCTTGCCAACCGCTTGGATCGATCCGGGCTGCGGTTGGTCAGTCGAACCTCGGTCGCGCCGTGATCCAGAACGGCTGCCAGTACGGCCCGGGACGCGCCCCCCGCCCCAATGACGGCCACCTGCCGAGGGTTCCAGTCGTGCCGGTGATCCAGGATATTCGCCGCAAACCCGTAAGCATCTGTATTATCAGCAAGAATTCTGTTGTCGGTGAAAACCAGCGTGTTCGCCGCACCGATCCGCTTGGCCTGCGCCGTCACGTCCTGCGCCAAGGTCAGCGCGGCTTCCTTATGCGGCAGGGTGACATTCGCCCCCCGAAAGCCCATGCGCGGGAGAATTGCCAAGGCGCTTTCCAGATCGACAGGATCGATCTGCAGCGGGACGTAATGGCCGTTGATGCCATGCCGTTTCAGCCAATGACCGTGAAGCCGCGGCGAGCGGCTATGCGCAACCGGAAAGCCGATGACCCCGGCAAGGGGAAGGGAGCTGGTCACTGTGCGATATCTCCGCGGCGGGTGAGGGCGGTCAGGAGCTCGATCATCGGCAGACCCAGAATGGCGAAATAGTCGCCCAAGATACGCTCGAAAAGACGAATCCCCGGTCCCTCAAGCTGATAAGCACCCACGCAGTGCCGTATCTCGGACCAGTTGGCGGCGATATAGTCGCGCAGGAAGCTGTCGCTGAAGGCGCGCATGGTCAGAACCGGCACGCTCACATGGCGCCAGATCGGTTGTCCGCTCTGGTAAAGGACAGCTGCCGTAACCAGCCTGTGCGACCGGCCCCGAAGCGACAGAAGTTGTGCCTGCGCGTCTTCCGGGCATTCGGGTTTGCTGTAGATTCTGCCGTCGCATTCCAGGATCTGGTCACAGCCGAGAACCAGCTTCTCAAGGTAGCGGCGCGACACCCGCATTGCCTTATGCTCCGCCATTGCATCGGCGATGTCGCGAGGCATCGCGCCCTCGGCTTTCAGTGATTGGCGGATCGCCTCCTCATCCACCCGGGCTGGTATCACCTCGATCTCAAGCCCGGCCTGCCGCAAGAGCTGCGCGCGGATGGGGGAGGCAGACGCAAGGATGAGGACAGACATGGGGAAAAGTCGTGTAACCCGACGGGAGAGGTGTGGGACGAACTGGATCTTTCCCCGTGCATCGCTTGGAAAACGTGAGCTTGTCAACGAAGACACCGAGGTTTTCCCCGTGCAGAAGTTATCCCCGAAAGTGCCGGCCGCGTGGAGAGAGCTGTGGATAAAATTTTGTCAAAATCTGCAACTCTCTGTTTTTCATAGTCTATCTGTCACCATGCGCGATGTGGACAAGATCGGAACTCTGCATGAAATGGAGGATAAGCGATGAATTATGGTTTTCCCCAACCCCTACATCTTCATCATTCCTTCTCTATACATTCTAAAGAGAAGTAAGTTGCAGCGAGGAACAGATGCTCGGCGAGTGGTATCTCTGGATCAAGGCGTTTCACATCATGTCGGTGATCGCCTGGATGGCGGGGCTCTTCTACCTGCCGCGTCTCTACGTCTATCATGTCGAGCGTGGATCGGAGGGTGAGCCGACCGCCACCCTGAAGATCATGGAAGAAAAACTCCTGAGGGTAATCATGAACCCGGCGATGATATTGAGCTGGGTATTCGGCCTTGCGCTGGTCTCCATCCCGGGGGTGATCGCGTGGGCGTCGGTTTGGGTCTGGCTGAAGCTCGCCGGTATTGTCGCGATGACCTGGTTTCACATGTGGCTTGCACGCCAGCGCCGGCTGCTGGCGCATGGGCAACAGGTGCTCGGCGGGCGGCAGTACCGAATGATTAACGAGGTTCCGACGATCCTCATGGTCGTCATCGTTCTCTCGGTGGTGGTGAAGTTCTGATCCAGCCGATGCGTTGACTCGCCGGCCGACTTTCCCTATTCGGTGATATCCGCGGTGCCGTCCGGTGCCGACGTTCCCCGTTGACACCCTAAGCTACGGCACGGCTTCGCCTGCCCCGGAGGTCCGATCATGGCCCAGAACCGTCTCAATCTGTCCGACCTGAAGGCCCAGACACCAGCAGCTCTGTTGGAAATGGCCGAGGATCTCGAAATCGAGAACGCGCCGTCGATGCGCAAGGGCGAGATGATGTTCTCGATCCTGAAGGAACGCGCCGAAGAAGGGTGGGAGATTTCAGGTGATGGCGTTCTGGAGGTGCTGCAGGACGGCTTCGGATTCCTGCGCTCACCCGAGGCGAACTACCTGCCGGGTCCCGACGACATCTATGTCTCGCCCGAGATGATCCGCCAGTTCTCGCTCCGCACGGGCGACACGGTCGAGGGTGTCATCCAGGCCCCGGCCGAGAATGAGCGCTATTTCGCTTTGACCCGGGTCACACAGATCAATTTCGACGACCCAGAGCGGGCACGCCACAAGGTTCATTTCGACAACCTGACCCCGCTTTATCCCGATGAGCGGTTCCAGATGGAAATCGAGGATCCGACGATCAAGGACCGCTCGGCAAGGATCATCGATATCGTCGCGCCCATCGGCAAGGGCCAGCGCGCGCTGATCGTCGCGCCTCCGCGGACCGGCAAGACGGTGCTCTTGCAGAACATCGCGCATTCGATCGAGGTCAATCACCCCGAATGCTACCTGATCGTGCTGCTGATCGACGAACGGCCCGAGGAAGTGACCGACATGCAGCGCTCGGTCAAGGGCGAGGTCGTCTCCTCGACCTTCGACGAGCCGGCGACGCGTCACGTTGCAGTGGCTGAGATGGTGATCGAGAAGGCCAAGCGGCTGGTCGAACACAAGCGCGACGTGGTGATCCTGCTCGATTCCATCACCCGCCTGGGGCGCGCGTTCAATACGGTCGTGCCCTCGTCTGGCAAGGTGCTGACGGGCGGCGTTGATGCAAATGCCCTTCAGCGTCCGAAGCGCTTTTTCGGGGCTGCGCGAAATATCGAGGAGGGAGGCAGCCTGACGATCATCGCCACCGCGCTCATAGACACCGGCAGCCGGATGGACGAGGTGATCTTTGAAGAATTCAAGGGCACCGGCAACAGCGAGCTCGTCCTGGATCGCAAGGTTGCGGACAAGCGCGTCTTCCCGGCGATGGACATCTTGAAGTCGGGCACGCGGAAGGAAGAGTTGCTGGTCGACAAGGGCAACCTGCAGAAAACGTTTGTTCTGCGCCGCATTCTCAATCCGATGGGCACCACCGATGCGATCGAATTCCTGATCTCGAAGCTGAAGCAGACGAAGACGAATTCCGAATTCTTCGATTCGATGAATTCGTGACGGGTATGCGTGCATGGACACGATCGTCGCTCAGGCAAGCGCGCGGGGCCGCGCCGGCGTAGCCGTCGTCCGTATCTCCGGGCCATCGGCGTGGGAGGTCTGCGACCGTCTGGCCGGCGATGTTCCGCCGCCCCGTGTGGCAAGTCTGCGCCGTCTGCGCGATGTCCAAGGCGACACGCTGGACCAGGCGTTGGTCATCGCTTTCGACGAGGGGCAGAGCTTCACCAGCGAACGGGTCGTGGAGTTCCATCTGCACGGAAGTATCGCCGTCATCGGCGCTGTCCTCAGAGAAGTTCTATCGGTCAAGGGCGTGCGCGCGGCCGAGGCTGGGGAGTTCACGCGCCGGGCCTTCGAAGCCGGTCGACTCGATCTGACCGAGGTAGAGGGGCTGGGCGATCTGCTCGAGTCGGAAACGGAGGCGCAGCGTCGCCATGCACAGCGGATCATGGACGGGACGCTGGCCCGGATTGTCGATGACTGGCGCGCCGATCTGCTGGAAGCCCTGTCGATGAGCGAAGCTGCCATAGACTTCGCCGACGAGGACTTGCCGCCCGAGACTTGGCAGCTTGTCCGCGATCCACTCACCCGTGTGTCCGAAGGTCTGGGGCGAGAGGTTGCCGGTCGACGCGCGGCCGAGCGGATCAGGGACGGGTTCGAGGTGGCCATCATCGGACCGGTAAACGCCGGAAAATCAACGCTTCTCAATTACCTGGCCGGTCGAGACGCTGCCATCACCTCCGAGATCGAAGGAACAACGCGCGACGTGATCGAAGTGCGCATGGAGATCGGGGGTCTAGCCGTCACGCTGATCGACACGGCGGGCCTGCGTGAGACGACCGACCGGATCGAACAACTGGGCATCGAGCGCGGCAAGAAGCGGGCGGTGGACGCTGATTTGCGGATCTACCTGAAGGGCGACCCGGACGAGGTGGTGCCGGCACCCGGCGCCGATGACATTGTCTTGCTTGGGCGGTGCGACCTGTGGTCGAAACCGGGAATTTCCGGTAAGACGGGCGCGGGCGTCGAAGAACTCATTGCAGAGATCGAGAATCGTTTGCTGGAAAGGGCCGGCGGATCCTCGACCTTCTCGCGCGAGCGTCATTTCGCTCGGTTGCGACAGGCGTTAGACTGTCTCGATCTGGCAAGGCATGAAGCGGCGAAGGCCGACGCGCAGCTGGAGATCGTATCGGAGGAGCTGCGTCAAGCACTCTACTATCTGGATGAACTGGTCGGGCGGATCGACGTGGAAGAGGTGCTGGGCCGGATTTTTGCGTCGTTCTGCATCGGAAAGTGAGGGATGCGGATGAAGGATCGTTTTGATGTCATCGTCATCGGCGGTGGGCACGCTGGGGTAGAGGCAGCGCATGCAGCCTCCCGCCGTGGTGCGCGCTGCGCGCTCGTCAGCTTCCGCCGGGCCGATCTGGGCGTGATGTCCTGCAATCCGGCGATCGGGGGGCTGGGGAAGGGCCATCTGGTACGGGAGATTGACGCCTTTGACGGCCTGATGGGGCGTGCGGCGGATCATGCCGGCATCCAGTTCCGGTTGTTGAACCGATCAAGGGGGCCCGCCGTCCAGGGGCCGCGCGCGCAGGCGGACCGGCGGCGCTACGCCGACTATGTTCAGGGTGAGATGTCGGGTTTGCCGAACCTGACGATTGTTGAGGGTGAGGTGGTCGATCTGTTGGTCGAGGGCGGCGCAGCGCAAGGCGTCGTTCTAGCGGACGGGCAGGCGCTGCGGGCGCGGGCCGTGATTCTGACCTCCGGAACCTTCCTGCGTGGGGTGATCCATATCGGTGACGAGCGACGCCCGGCAGGACGTGTCGGGGCGAATGCCTCGGTCCGGCTGGCTGAACGGGTGGCCGAGATTGCCCCGGCGACGGGCCGGCTGAAAACCGGCACTCCTGCGCGGCTGGATGGCCGGACCATCGACTGGTCGGCGGTTGAGATGCAACCCGGCGATGACGACCCGGTGATGTTCAGCTTCTTGAACACCCTCCCGGTTGCCCGGCAGATCGGCTGCGGGATCACTCACACGAACGCGCGCACGCACGAAATAATTTCGGCAAATCTTGAAAGATCTGCCATGTTCTCGGGGCATATCCGGGGGGTCGGTCCGCGGTACTGCCCTTCCGTCGAAGACAAGATCGGCCGGTTTTCCGACAAGGCGTCGCATCAGATCTTTCTGGAGCCGGAGGGGCTCAACGACGACACCGTCTATCCCAACGGTATATCAACTTCGTTACCCAAGGAGGTTCAGGAGGAGTTCATTCGCACCATTCGGGGGCTCGAATCGGTGCGTATCCTCCAGCACGGGTATGCGATCGAATACGACTATGTCGATCCGCGTGCCCTGAAACCGACCCTGGAATGCCGTGATTGCGACGGGCTGTTCCTGGCTGGGCAGATCAACGGCACGACGGGGTATGAAGAAGCTGCGGCGCAGGGCCTTGTCGCCGGTTTGAACGCCGTGGGGCGCGCATGTGAACAGGAGAACGTACTGTTTTCACGGACCGACAGCTACATCGGGGTCATGATCGACGATATGACCACGCGCGGCGTGTCGGAACCCTACCGGATGTTCACATCCCGTGCAGAGTATCGGCTGTCGCTACGCATTGATAATGCGGATCAAAGGCTTACACCGACGGCGATTGATATCGGCTGTGTGTCTGAGAAGCGAAAGGCGATGTTCGAGAACAAGTTGGAACGGCTGGCGCGTGGGCGCGACGTGCTGGAGCAGACGCTCGTTTCCTCGCGCGAACTGAATGAGATGGGTGTGAAACTCCGCCCAGACGGAACGCGCCGGAAGCTGTATGACATTCTGGGGCTGGAGGGTGCCCAACACAGCGTAGTGTCGGCCTTTCTTCCGGAGGATGCGACAGTCGCGGAAGCGGATTTTGATCAGCTTCAACGTGAATCCCTCTATCGCGTTTATATGGAGCGGCAAGCAAAAGAGGCTCAGACACTGCGGCGCGATGAGGCCATCAATATTCCCGACGGCTTTGATTTTCGCAGTGTGGCCGGGCTTTCAAGGGAACTTTGCGTCAAGCTTGCAGTGAGCCGCCCCGCAACGCTGGCACAAGCCGCACGGATTGAGGGAATGACACCAGCAGCGCTGGTTTTGGTTGCGGCGCGTCTTCGCAAGTCGGCATGAAATGACTGCGCCGCCCGAGGTCCTGTCCAGGCTCACCCAGGCCTGCGCTGTTTCACGTGAAACACTCGAGCGGCTGGACCACCTTGTGGGCCGGTTGCAGAAATGGTCGAAGACGATCAACCTTGTGGCCAAAGCTGACCCGAGCGAAATCTGGTCAAGGCACGT
>CAZKSE010000033.1:0-23283 GCA_964555305.1 uncultured Rhodobacter sp.
CTCGCAGAGCGCGGCGCCCGGCCCAACGCGAGGAAGGTTGCACGCGAAGCGTGCAGTCTGACAAGGGGCGGGAGCACCCCCGTTCCCCGGTCTCCGACGCCTGCGGGCGAGGGCGCGGTGGTCGGCCCTGCCGGTTGTCAGCCCGCCAGCAGAAGCGGCCGGGTGTCGCCGGCGGCGAAGCGGCGCAGGACGGCCGGGTAGAGCCGGTGTTCCTGTTCGAGAACCCGCTTGGCCAGCGCCTCGGGCGTGTCGCCGGGCAGGATGGGGACACGCGCCTGGCCCAGGATCGGGCCGTCATCCAGAACCGGGGTCACGACATGGACGGTGCAGCCGGCTTCGCTGTCGCCGGCCTCGATCGCGCGGGCATGGGTGTGCAGGCCCGGGTATTTCGGCAGAAGCGAGGGGTGGATGTTCAGCATCCGTCCCGCGTAGCGGCGCACGAAACCCTCGGTGAGGACGCGCATGAACCCGGCAAGGGCGATGATGTCGGGCCGCGCGGCCGCCAGATGCGGCAGGAGCGCGGCCTCGAAGCCGGCGCGGTCGCGGCCGAAGGGGCGGTGATCGACCGCGGCGATGGGAATCCCCAACTCGGCCGCGCGCGCAAGTCCCGCCGCGCCGGGGTCGTTCGACAGCACGAGGCAGGGCCGGGCAGGGTGGTCGCCAGTCATCGAGCGCACCAGCGCCAGCATGTTCGACCCGCCGCCCGAGATGAAGATGGCGACGCGCTTCGCCGTCGGCGGGATCTGCCCGAGCGGTTCCGTTCCGGTTTCGCCCGTCACAGTCTGCCCCGACGCGGCCTGCCCCGACACAGGCTTTCCCGACACAGGCTTTCCCGTCACAGGTTCCCCGTGTAGCGGATGCCGGCGCCGGGCGTGACGGTGCCGATCCGGCTGACGGTTTCGCCGGCGGCGCGCAACATCTCGGCCAGCGCCTCGGCCCGGTCGGGGGCGACGGCCAGCACCATGCCGATGCCGCAGTTGAAGGTCTTCAGCATCTCGGCATCGTCAATCCCGCCCTGGGCGCGCAGCCAGCCGAAGACCACGGGCAGCGTCCAGGCGCCGAGGTCGATCTCGGCGCCCAGCCCTTCGGGCAGGATGCGCGGCAGGTTCTCGGTCAGCCCGCCGCCGGTGATATGCGCCAGCCCCCGCACGCCGCCGGCGCGGATCGCCGCCAGCGCGGGCTTGACGTAAAGCCGCGTCGGCGTCAGCAGCGCCGCGCCCAGCGTGCCCTCGCCAAAGGGGCTCGCCGCGTCCCAGTCGAGGCCCGAGCGGCGGACAACCGCGCGGACAAGGGAATAGCCGTTCGAATGCACCCCGTTCGAGGCAAGGCCCAGCAGCACGTCGCCCGCCGCGATGCCGCGCGGCAGCTCGGTGCCGCGTTCCATCGCGCCCACGGCAAAACCCGCCAGGTCGAAATCGCCCGCGCCATACATGCCGGGCATCTCGGCCGTCTCGCCGCCGATCAGCGCGCAGCCCGAGGCCGCGCAGCCCTCGGCAATGCCTTCGATGACCCGCGCCGCGGCATCGAGTTCCAGCTTGCCGGTGGCGAAATAGTCCAGAAAGAAAAGCGGCTCGGCACCCTGGCAGACCAGGTCGTTCACGCACATCGCCACCAGGTCCACACCGATCGTGTCCAGATGGCCGGTGTCGATGGCGATGCGCAGCTTGGTGCCGACCCCGTCGGTCGCGGCCACCAGCACCGGGTCGGCGTAGCCCGCCGCCTTCAGGTCGAAAAGCGCGCCGAACCCGCCGAGGCCGGACATCGTGCCGGGGCGCGCGGTGCGCCGGGCGGCGGGTTTGATCCGTTCGACCAGCGCGTTGCCCGCATCGATATCGACGCCGGCCTCGGCATAGCTGATCCCGCCGCGGGTTTCGTCACTGCGCTGGCTCATCGGGCCGGCCTCCTTGCCGTTTCAGGCGAGGCCATAGCCGATGCCTGCGGCCCCGGCAACCGGCGCTTGCACGCCAAAGCCCCCACGCGGGCGCCTTCGGGGGCGGGTCAGCTGGCCGGGACGCTCATGCCCTTGTCGCGGGCGAGGATGCGCATCCGCTCCTGCAGCTTTTCAAAGGCGCGCACCTCGATCTGGCGGATGCGTTCACGGCTGACGCCGTATTTCTCGCTCAGCTCCTCCAGCGTGACCGGCGGCTCGGCCAGGCGGCGTTCGGTGAGGATGTCGCGCTCGCGGTCGTTGAGCACATCCATCGCCTCCATCAGCAGGCCGTGGCGGGTCTGGAATTCGTCGCGCTCGGCATAGGCGGTGGCCTGGTCGGCATCCTCGTCCTCCAGCCAGTCCTGCCAGCTGCCCGAGCCGTCCTCGCCGCCGATGGTGATGTTGAGCGAGGCGTCGGAGCCGGCGAGGCGGCGGTTCATCGACACCACCTCCTCCTCGGTGACCGACAGCTCATTGGCCAGCTGACGCACGTTCTCGGGGCGCAGGTCGCCCTCCTCGATGGCGCCGATCCGGGCCTTGGCCTTGCGCAGGTTGAAGAAAAGCTTCTTCTGCGCCGAGGTCGTGCCCAGCTTGACCATCGACCACGACCGCAGGATGTATTCCTGGATCGAGGCGCGGATCCACCACATCGCATAGGTGGCGAGCCGGAAGCCCTTTTCGGGATCGAAGCGCTTGACGGCCTGCATCAGGCCCACGTTCGCCTCGGAGATCACCTCGGCCTGCGGCAGGCCGTAGCCGCGATAGCCCATGGCGATCTTGGCGGCGAGGCGCAGGTGGCTGGTCACCAGCTGGTGCGCGGCCTCGGTATCCTGATGGTCGACCCAGCGCTTGGCGAGCATGTATTCCTGCTCGGGCTCCAGCATCGGAAAGCGCCGGATTTCCTGAAGGTAGCGGTTCAGCCCCTGTTCGGGGGACGGGGCCGGAAGATTGGCATAGTCACTCATCGCATTCCCTTTCGCCCGGGCGCGAGCGCGGGCACGGACCCGGGCGCGGCGCGCGGTTTTCGTATTGCATCATGAACGCACGAGCCGGGCGATTCCATCGATCCGCGCGGCAGATTTCAGAAAGATCACGCAGGCTTGCACGGCTGTCATCGGCGAAGATGGTCGAGCAGGGCGGCGAAATCGGCGGGCAGCGGCGTCTCGAAGCGAAGGGGCGCGTGGGTCACCGGATGGGAAAATCCCAGCTCTGCCGCGTGCAGCGCCTGGCGCGGGAAGGCCGCGACCGCCTCGGCCCCGCCCTCGGGCAGGGCGCCCCGGGCGAGCTTGCGGGGACGGCCGTAGACCGGATCGCCGACAAGGGCATGGCCGGCATGGGCGAGATGCACGCGGATCTGGTGCGTGCGGCCGGTTTCCAGCCAGCAATCGAGCAGCGCCAGTTGCGGCGGCTGGCCGAAGCTTTCGACGACGCGCGCCCGGGTCACGGCATGGCGCCCGCGGTCGAAATAGACCGCCTGGCGCTGCCGGTCGTGGCGGTGACGGTCGAGCCGCGACTGGATGCAGAGAATGCCGCCGCCCTCGAACGCGACGCCGCGCACGCCGCGCAGCCGCGGATCGGCGGCGTCGGGCAGCCCGTAGGCCAGCGCCCGGTAGCGGCGATGGGCGCTGTGTGCCTCGAACTGGGCGGCGAGGCCGTGATGGGCGCGGTCGGATTTCGCCACCACCAGAAGCCCCGAAGTGTCCTTGTCGATCCGGTGCACGATCCCCGGCCGCCGCTCGCCCCCGATGCCCGAGAGCCGGTCGCCGCAATGATGAAGGAGCGCGTTGACCAGCGTGCCGCTTTCCGAACCCGGGGCCGGGTGGACGACCATGCCGGCGGGCTTGTCGAGCACGATCAGGTCGTCATCCTCGAAGAGGATGGAGAGCGGGATGGGTTCGGGGCGCGCCTCGACCTCGGTCGGGGGGGCGAGGGCGATGGCGATCTCGTCGCCGGCCGCGACGCGGGCGCGCGGGTCGGTCAGGGTCTCGCCCGCGCGGCTGATCGCGCCTTCGCCGATCAGCCGCGCCAGCCGCGAGCGGGAGAGCGCCGCCGCCTCTGGCACATCGCGCGCCAGCGCCTTATCCAGACGGGCGGGCGGGTCGTCGCCGATGACGACGCGGAGCACAGAGAGGTTGGCTGTCATGTCCGAAGCACCCGATCCCGGAACGCCGCCCGAGATCCGGTTTCTCAAGCGGCTGGTGACCACGCTGACGGTGGTGATGATCGTGGGGCTTGTAACCATCGTCGCGCTGCTTGTCATCCGCCTTGGCGCGGTGCCGGCCCCGCTGCCGGCGCTGCCCGAGAACCTGACCCTGCCGGAAGGCGCGCAGCCCGAGGCCGTGACCATCGCCCGCAACTGGGTGGTGGTGGTGACCGAGGCGGGCGAGATCCTGCTTTTCGACCGCGCCGCCGGTGGCGCCCCGGTGCGCCGCGTGGGCATCGACTGAGCCGGCGACCGGTCCACGCCGTCGTCGATCCGGCATATCCCGGGGGCCGTTCGTGTCATCCTTGGCGCTGCGCGCGCCCGGCAAGTGGGCCCGGGAAGGGACGGGGGCTCCCGCCCCTCGTCAGGCTGCGCCTGCGGCGCAACCTTCCTCGCGTTGGGCCGGGCGCCGTGCGCGTTCCGCGCCCGGCGCGGGGCGATGACGCCAACGGCAGGGGCGCCAAGGGCGGGGGCAGCAGGTCCCGCCGGGCCAAGCCGGGGTCGGGCAGCGCCGCGGCGTCAGAGCTGTTCCATCACCGCGTCGGAGGCGTCGAAATTCGCCGTGACCGACTGGACGTCATCGTCGTCTTCCAGCGCATCGATCAGCTTCATCAGCTTCTGCATGCCATCGAGGTCCAGCTCGGTCACCGTCTGCGGCTTCCACACGAGTCGGGTCGATTCCGATTCGCCCAGGGCCTCTTCCAGCGCAGTCGACACCTCGGAGAGTTCGGTGAAGTCGCACCAGATCACATGCCCGTCCTCGCCGCTTTCGACATCGCTGGCGCCGGCTTCGATCGCGGCTTCCATGACCCGGTCGGCATCGCCCACCGACGCCGGATAGAGGATCTGTCCCATGCGGTCGAACATGAACCCGACCGAGCCCGTCTCACCGAGGTTGCCGCCGTATTTGGCGAAGGTCGAGCGCACGTTCGAGGCGGTGCGGTTGCGGTTGTCGGTCATCGCCTCGACGATGATCGCGACGCCGCCGGGGCCGTAGCCTTCGTAGCGGATTTCCTCGTAATCCTCGGCATCGCCGCCGGTCGCCTTCTTGATGGCGCGCTCGATGTTGTCCTTGGGCATCGAGTTGGCCTTGGCCTCCTTGACGGCAAGGCGCAGGCGGGGGTTCTTTTCAGGGTCGGGATCGCCCATCTTGGCGGCGACGGTGATTTCCTTGGAGAACTTCGAGAACAGCTTCGAGCGCGCGGCATCCTGCCGGCCCTTGCGATGCTGGATATTGGCCCATTTGGAATGGCCTGCCATGGTAAGCTCCGTGATCGGGATGCTGATCGGGGCGGAAAGTGGATACGGGGCGCGCTATAATCCGCCGCGGGGCGATGTGGCAAGTCCCGCCGGGCAGGAACGTCCCGCGCGCAAAGAAAAACCGCCCCGGCGGGCCCCAGCCCTTTGCAGTAAATGGTGCAAAAAATCCGGAAAAAACTTGGGTTGGCCAGATTTTGGCCAACCTTTCCGTCGATAGCTACCAAATGTGGTGTTTTTCGAGGGAGGATTCGTGCTCGCACCTGCGATTATTTCTTCGCCGGCACTTCCGCGAAGGTTGCCGCTCCCAAAATACGGAATCGACGTCAACTTCTGCCGGAACCCGCAATGCGATCTGTTTGCGGAACCGCCGGACCCGATCAGGAGACAAGGCCGTCCGAAGGGAAATGTCAAGTCGAACTACCCTCGCGGCGAAGTCATCGGTTCTGGCGACGACAAAACCTTCAAATGTGGGGCGTGCGGGCAGTCTTCGATCATCAAGAACAATGGCGCAATCGTCGAAGAGTATCGCCGACTTCGCGGTCGCTTCCAGGCGGAAGGCCCCCGCGACTGCTGCCCCAACGATTCCTGCGAGAACCGCGGCAAACCGCTGTCGCAGCATCCCAAGCTATATCGCAAGTCAGGCCGAACCGCAAAGGGCGGTCAACGGTGGAAGTGCAAGTCCTGCCTGACATCGTTTTCGATTGGGACCCGGATCAGGCGGCAGCATCGCAGCAATGCGAACCGGGATGTGCTGTGGATGATTACGAACGGAATGCCGATCTCGAAGATCAGTGATTTCACGGGGCTATGTCCACGGGACGTTTATCAGAAGATCGACTTCATCTATGACCGCGTCGTCGATCACACGGCACGCCGTGAGGGCTCTTTCGAAGGGGTGAGCTGGCAGAAGGTGGGCCGCCGTTTCGCTACGGATTCCCAGACGCTGCACCTGAATTGGCCGAACAAGAAGACACGGGCCCAGATCGCCGTCCAGCATCTCTGCACGGCACACGCGAACACCGGCTACATCGTGGCGGCGCACCTCGGGCTCGACCCGGATATCGACCTGCCCGACATCGAGGCCGCCATGACAGCGGCGGGCGATTTCGCACTGCCGCGCGCCTTCCGGAGTCAGGCGCGGGTCTGGTCCGAGACGGAATTCAAGGCATACCTCGATAAGATCACCCAGGGCGTCCAGATCCACCCGATGGAGGCGCCTGATGTGGACCTCGATCTGCAACTGCCTCATCGCGGTTCGCTGCTGCGCCAAGATGTGATGCAACTGGCCCACGCCTTCCTACTTCGCCACTTTCTGGGCAAAGGCGATGAACGCTTCGTCTTCGTGCTGGATGCCGACTCCGGCTTGGCTCTGTCCTTCGTCGCAGCCTTCGCGAAACGCATCAAGGAGGCCTTGGCGGATGTTATTGTCGTCCGCTTCGACAAGCATCAATCCAACGACCAGAGAAATATGCTGGTTGGGGACGGGAAGGTCGCCTTGGAACTGGCCACGGGGATTTCTCAATCGCAATGGTCGGCAATGGATTTACGCGACAAGTTCGACCACACCGACGCAGCCATCGAGGGAATGCTGCAAGGCCACCTTCTCGGCGAGCCTTTCGCCTGGCCATTCCACACGAAAAGCGAACCTCACCGGCGTATCCGGATTCTCACCGACCGGGCTGATATGGAACCAGATCGACGCGCTCGGTTGATGCGTCTCGCGACCCTTCGCAGCGTCGATGCCTATTTTCACAAGGTGAGGTCGAATATCCGCTTTGCCGCTCGGCCGGCCCATACGCCCAGCGGCAACGGTCGCGCTTGGGACCGACACTACCTCTACAATCCCGAGACGATGGTGAAGGTGGTCGAAATCTACCGCTTCGTCCACAACTGGATGGGCTCGTCGAAGACCAAGGAGACGCCGGCGATGAAGCTCGGACTCGCCCGAGGAAAGATGCGGGCGAGCGAGTTCTTCGCGTAATGCGAGTGCAGCCGCCGGTATATCGGCGGCTGCACCATTTACTGCAAAGGGCTGGGGCAACCTGGAGACACCTTCGGTGCCGATCGGTCGGCGCTCGGTATTACTGGGGGCCGAACACGAGGTACGCGAGCCAGGATGCAATTTCCCGCCCGGCCGGCCCTGCTGAGGCAAGGATCATCTGTCGAAATCCCCCGTCGTTGGCCAGGTGATCGATGATGCCGAGTGCGAGAACGAGGGCGGCAACCCGGGGGAGGAACTGAAGCACGCGCACCAGGACGATCACTCCGAGCCCGAGGACCCCGAAGACGATAGCGGCGGTGAAGGCCTTGTCCTGCCCGCTTCCAGGCGCGTTTTGGTAGGCCATGGCCGTGAGGATTGTCACGCCGGCAATAAGAATCCAGGCGAAGGCGCGAAGCGGGCCCGTGACGGGCTCGGACGCCGGCTGTGGCAGTCGGCCTGAAGGAGTGTCCTCCCACCCGACGGTGACGAACCCGCTCCCTTTGCAGTTGACGCAGCCATCGCCGGTGCAAACCGCGCAGAGTTCCTGTCGTCGCATGACGCACCCCCGACCGGATGACGAAGCAGCATACCACACGGACCCAGATCGATATACCCCCGACGCCCAGTGGAGAGCGCCAGGGAAAGCCGCAGCCCCTTGGGTTCAGCGCGTGTTCGGCAGGGTCCGGTAGCGCTCGATAACCTCGTCGATCCCCTTCAGGGCGCTGTCGACATCGCCCATGAGCGCGTCGATGCGGCGGTCGAAATCGGGATCGGCGGCGCGCAGCCGCGGCGCCTCCTCTTCATCGCCGCGCTGCGCGCGGGCGGCGATGTCGGGCGCGCGTATGCGACCGCGATCCCGTATCATCTGCGCCAGTGCCGGGACGCCCCAGATCCGGTAGCTGCGCCGCGAGGTCAGCTGGCTGACGATCCCCATTGCCTCGGCGTCGTCAAGCAGGTTCCGGGCGGTGCGCTCGGTGACATCGAGTGCCTTGGCGCAGACCCGGGCGTTGAGGATCGGTGTCTCGCGCAACAGCTGCCCGAAATCCGCGCGCCGGGATTTCCCGGTCTGGCCGCGGAAATCGGCATCGAGTTTCTCCGACCAGGCATGGAGCTGGACCATGCGGCCGACCTCCTGCGCCAGTGTCGCCGAGAGCCGCTCGATCAGGGCGTCCCATCCGGTGCGGGTTGCGGGCGACCAGGCACGAAACCCGCCGCGGGCAAGCGCGATCGAGGGCGGAGCGGTCCAGCCGGCATCGACGCGCGCATCGAGTCCGTCGAGATTGCGCGCAACGATCGGATCGGAGAAGGCAAGATCCCGTCGCAGGTCGCTCTCGGCGGCCATGAAGATCAGCCGCTCGGCGATGGGCTGGCGCTCAGGCATGACCAGAGCCGCCGCGCGGGCGATGGCGAGGGCGCGCAGCAGGACCGGCATCGGCTCCTGGCGGATGCGGCGCACCGCCGCGGCGAAGCTTTCGCGCGCGATGGTCCAATCCTCGGGGGCGAAGTCGTCAGGATACTCAACCCGTCCGCCTTCCTCGAGATCGACGAGGTCGGCCATGCGCGCGGCTTTGATGCAGTGATCGAAGATCGCCCCCGGCTCGCGCAGGATGGCGCCCGGGCGCAGCATGACGCGGTAGATCGCCTGCGCGGTGCGCGCCGATTGCGGCTCGCCGCGGATCGTGCCGAGACCGAGTCGCGGGCGCAGGATGTCGGGCTCGGCGACCATGATATGTTCGAGCGAGAGGCTGGCCGCAGCCTCGGTCAGCGCCACCATGCGCCGCCAGAGCGCCCCGAGATCGGCGCGCGCATCGAGAACCGCCGCCAGGCGCGCGGCGCGGGTTTCGAGATTGATCAGGTCGGTGGCCAGGGTCATCTTTACCGCTCGATGGTCCCTGGATGCTGCCACGGACGATACCGTTCCGGAATGCCGTGATCACGGACTGCCCGGGAACCGCGCCGCGGGCCTGTCAGCTGGATTTTTCCGGCGTGCCGCGGGTGGGTTTTTCCGGTTCATCGACAGGTGTCAGCCTGCCGTCCTTGTCCTGAAAAAATCGTGCTCGGATTGCTCCGGACCACTTGCCATGGAGAGTGAATGGCCGCTTGGAGAAAGTGAACACCGGAACCTGGCTGACAGTGTCCGTCTCTTCTGCCTTCCCGAGTCTGATAAATGCGGTGAAGCTTTCAGGCGGGAGCGGGGTGGACGAATCGTCAGTTCGCACCCGCGTCAGGCGGTGCAGGCTCCGGGCGATCTTGCGTTGCTCCGTCGGGAAAAGACCAGTCGGGAGTTCCAGAGGTGCAACCTGCACATTCTGTTCGCCGCCATCCTGTCTCTCGCGATGGAGGCGGAGGAGGTCCTCGGCAAGGCCGTGCAGGCTGCGCTCCCTGAAGTCGCCCTCTATTCTGGCATAGCTCCTGTGCCCGATGACCGCGAGGGTTATCAGTGGAAGGACAATCAGAGCAAATGCGACCCATGTTACGAGGGTCACCATACCTTCCTCCGGGCGGAGCGTTTCATACGCGGGTCAGGCCCGCGCATCCGTCTTGCCCTTGTGAAGATATGGGCATCGGGCCCCTCATGTCCAGAGGGTGACCTCATTGACGGCGTTCCAGGGCACTCTTGAGGCTTCTCAATCCTGCCGCGGTCTGGTTCGCACCCTGCTCTTTGCGGAGCGCCTTTCGTCGTCGATGAAATCCGTGTGCGGAGGCGCAGAGAAGTGAGAGGGAGACGATCAATGCTTCGATGTTCGCCGTGGGCATCCAGAAGAACGCCGCCCCGATTCCGAGGCCGATCGTGAATGAGGCGCCCATGAACAGCGACCATATTCCGGACTTGTCGTCGGCGTGAAGTTGGGCGCGGCTCTCCTGGTTGGCGATCTCGTTTTCGAGGTGAAGCAGAAGGATCTCCCGTAGCCGTGGAAGCTGGTTTGCGATCGGGCTGTCGTGTGCGTGAAGGCGGTCAATGAACTCGCCGATGAGTGCGGCTCGGTTCTCATGGGTGACGAGGGTGAAGAGATCCTGCTTCAGGGCGTCGCCGAACCCCTGCCGGCCTTCAGTAACGATTGCATGAATGGAGGAGAGCGTGCGATCGACGAGCATGCCTTTTCGAACCGGCTCCCGCCGGACGGATTGCACATCCTTCGCCATGAGTGACTGCCCCTCCCGCGCTTCGGCAACGGTTCAGGCCTGCAACCTACCCCGAGCGGGGTGAGTCGCGCAAAGAGAGGTTTTCAGGCTCCCGGTGCCTGTGGCGGGGATGCTGCGGGGCGGGGCGCCCGGGTTTGCCGGGTGTCAGCCCTTGCGGACCCGGCACTGCTGAAGGGTCGGCTGTGCCGCCAGGCGCCGGGCGACGCGCTCGATGAGGGCCCCGGCGAGACGCCGGCGGCGCGGCAGGTGGCGATCGCAGACGGCGAAGTATTCGATCGCGGAGGCAAGGTCGCAACCGTGGCTGAACTCGACGGCGCCGTGATTGCAGTAAAGCCCGCGCCGGGCGGCCTCGCGGGCGGGAATGTCGACGATGAGCCGGCCGAGCGCCGCGGCCGACGGATGGGCGGGGTCGTAGCCGCGCAGCGCGATGACCATCGTATCGCCGCGCACGAGCACCGCCACGATCCCCTGGAGGGTGCCGGCCGTATCGCGCAGCCCGGTCATCTGGATGACGCCGGTCTGGACCAGAGCCTCGAGGAACTCGGCCGTGTAGAGCGGCCGGAGGGTCGCGGCGCGCCCTGCGTGAAGGTCGCGGTAGAGGGCCTCGACACGCCGGAAGTCGGCATGCGAAAAGTCCCGGCCGTCAACGGTCTTGAAGTCTCCGGTCTCGAAATCCCCCGCCTCGGTGTCGGGGGGCGTCCCGGCTTCGGGAGCCAGGGGGTGGTCGGCAGGAACCTGGAGATGAACCCGCCGGACGGGGATCAGTCGAAAGCCGAGTTCGGGCAGGCGGTAGAGCAGGTCGATGTCGCGCAGGTCATTGAGCGAGCGCAGGACGATCGCGCGCGACGGGTGGCGGTCGGCGAAATGTTCGGTCAGTGCGCGAGCCGTTGCGATATCGAGATCGCCGGTCGGATTGGTCGAGACGAGCCAGTTGTTGATCTGCACCTGGTGATCCCAGCCGGCGCATCTCAGGAAGGGCGCGGCGAGTCGGGCGATGAGCCCGAGGGCGGCGCGCGCAAGCGGACCGGGCCGGCGCTGGCGGCCCTCGCCGAGGATATGATGGCGCAACCCCACCGAGGGGCAGTTGATCTGGCAGGTCGGGGCGTCGTCGATATCGTTGAACGACACGGGAATATGGCCGTAGGGCGCCGGTGCGGTGCGGACCTGGGTGATCAGGTTCGCGACCGGCAGGCGCTGGGACGGGCGGGCGTAGAGATGAACGAAGGTCTCCGCGCCGCCCGCGATGGTGAGGGCTGTATTCTGCATGTTGAACATATTGGAACGCAACTTCCGATGCGGAAGCGCGCTCCGGCAGGTTGACGCTTTCGTTCGGCGCCGCCGAGCGCAGCAAGCGGTTGCCCGATCGACCTGTCTGCTGGCCCGGCTGCGGGGTTGGATGGCGGCGTGGAATAGTGGGCGCCGCGCATTTGCGAGGGATTGCTCCGGGGCGCATCTCCCCTTGAGCCGATGTCCGACCGGAAGACTGAGCCCGTGAAATTCGACGCGATCATGTTCCTATCCAGCCTTGTCTTCGCCGGCGCGGTGATCGCCTATTTCGATACGCCTTCGTTTCTGAAGCCCGCCCCGGCCTGGGTGGCCATGGCTTCGGAAGTCGAATACCTGCCGCGTGTCGAGCGCCAGCCGCTTCAAGCCGAGATCGCCACGCCGTTTTCCGAGGAGGTCGAGGGATACACGGTGACCTCGGTGGCGAGATTCGAGGTCGATGGTCTCGTGCTCGGCGCGATGCGCTATCGGGCGGATCGGATGGCGGGGCTGGCGCCCGTCGACCTGGCCCTGGCCTGGGGCCCGATGGCAGAGCCCGGGAACGCAGGCCAACTCGAGGTCTGGCAAAGCAATCGCTTCTACTTCTGGCGCTTTCCACCGGGCGCCTCGCTGACCCGCCAGAAGGTCACGCGAAACTCCGCCAACATGCACATGATCCCGGCCTCGGAGGCGATCGCCCAACAGATCAAAGAGGTGCGCAAGGGCGACCTGGTCTCCATTCGCGGGCGGCTCGTGAATATCGAGGCGCCGGATGGATGGCGCTGGCGGACATCGTTGAGCCGCAATGACACGGGGCCGGGCGCCTGCGAGATCATCCTCGTCGAGGAGGTCGTGGTCGTGCGGCCCGACACGCCGCTCCTGCCCTGAGCGCGTTCGCGCGGCCATGGCCGCCGAGGTCGCTCCGTCCGCACTGGCGGGAGCCCGGGGGCCGGATCGCCGCCGGGATATTCCCGGGCGGAGCGGAGGGTCAGACCCCTTGCCGGAAGTGTTGATGATCGTGATCCGGGCGAGCTCGTTCATCAGCAGGACATTTCTCCGCCTCGAGCCCAGTGTAGCCATTCCCTTGAACCGCTGCGGCGGCAGCCGCAGCACGTCCGGCGGAGTTGTAATTCAGGGTGACGGGACATACTGTATTGACAGGCCACGACGAAATCGAATGGCGGAGCCGCGAAGTCGTGATCCGCAGGAAGAAAATTTTGCTGGTCCTTGGGGGCTATTTTCGATGCTCGGCAGCGGCAGAGACGACAAGGAGGGGCTCGAGCGCGCTTTTGCGGGCGTGAATGACGGTATAGGCTCGATTTTTTCCTCGGCGGGAATTCTCTCGCGCTACGCATGGAACGCGCAGATGCGTTTCCTCGTGGCCGCAGGGTTGATGCCGGTCTTTCGAAATCACCCGTGGCTGTTTCTGGTGGTGGCGCTGGTTCTTCTTGTCGTCGTTGTTCCAGTGGGTGTCCTATGGGGCGCGATTGCGCTTTTTGCCCTGCAAAACGAGCCGAAGGCGAAGAATGACTTCCTGGTTGAAATCAAATCTCGCAACGACGAGCCGCCCTCACTCTCGGAGCTTGTCGAGGAGCCCGGCGTAAGGACAATTCTGTCAGCGCTTGCACGAACTCAAGACGGCAGGCTCGAGAGAAGAGTATTCAAAATCTGGTATGGAATGCCTGCTCCCCAGGCTGAACGCCTGTTGTCTCATCTGATTCGTTTAGGCCTCGCGGGATATGCGCACGACGCACCGACCGAGAGCTACTTGATTACTGACGAGGGGCGCGCGCTGGTGGCGCGCATGGGGTGGTAGAGCAAGACATTCGGGCGACCAATCTGCGTCGAATGCCGCCGGTTCGTTTCCCGTATTGCGATAACTACTGTTGCTGAGCGCCAATCCTCAGCTTGCGGGAAGTCCCCGCCCCTTCGTGGGGCGGGGCAGGTGTCAGGCCGGCTCGGCGACGAGCATGGGGCGCTGGCTTCGGGTCTTGTGATCGTAGGCGCGCGCATTGTCGCGCAGGGCGGCGCGCAGCCGGGTGTCGTCGACGCCGCCCTCGTCATCCAGGGCGAATTTCAGGCTGGTCATGCGTTTCGCGTGCTCGGCGCAGATCATCTCCGGCGAGAGCCAGGTGCGGATCGAGATGGTATCGCATTGCTGCATGTCCTGCCCGATCCGTGTTTCGATAGGGTAATTGTTGGCCACGAGGGCGCCGCCCAGAAAGGGGATCATGAAGGAATAGGAGCCGTCGACATATTCCTCGTTGTAGAGGACGATCTCGGCGACCAGCCGAGCCGCGTCGAGCGCGATGGCGACCGTGTCCGGCGCCTCCTCGGGCTGCATGGCATCGCGCTCAAAGAGGCGCTGGATGGCATGTCGGGTGATTGCGGCGTGGCTCGCGAGGCCGCTCCGGTTTGTGAATTCGTCCGACCAGGCGCGGAGTTCGTTGCGAAAGATGACCTCCTCGGAGAATCCGGTACGTGCATCCTCGCTCGATACGGAAACCGAAACCGCGCGGGAAACGGTATAGGTATAGGTGCGGATTTCCTTGCGATTCTTTTCCCAGGCGACGATCCACGGGGTCGAGAAGATCGGGGTCAGGGATCTCGCCAGGCGTTTGACGGTGCGGCCGGGCTTCTTGGAGCGGGTGGATATGTCGAAATCCTTGTAGAACATCTTGCCGCGCGGGCCGTGCGCCCATTTCGACAGTTCGTCATGCGGGCGGGTTCGCGCCAGGAATTGTGCGGTATGGCCGCGGGCGAGCTTGTGATACATCGTCAGTCTCCGTTTAGGGCGCCCGGCTCGGGGTTCCGCGCGCAGAATGGGAGCAACCCCGGGGCGATGTCCGGAGGGGTCGCGTGGAGGGGAAATGGATGCCTGTCGGGGTGCCCGGGAACGAACGGGCGATGGGGTGCGACCCCCCCTGCGCCGCCCTGGCCTTCGTGCCGGGGAAGTCTGCCGCAGTGCGTCGAAATCGATGGCGCAGTCCGATCGGCCCCGGGCATTCGCCATGGGCAGTTGCAGCCGGGCCGGAGCCGGCCCGGCCCCGGCGCTTCGGCGTCAGGCGTTTTCTGGGCCGAACGCTTCTGGCGCGATAGCGCGGCAGACCCGGTGCCGGGACCTGTCTGTCTTTCTCAGGATGCGGCTCTTGCGATGGGTATCGCGCCGCAATGCGATACTCTGCCGTTTTCGGGTTGGCCGGCTATCCGAGGCTGCGTCGTCAGAAGTCGGGCTCGCCCGTGATCTGCGCATGGACGCGCCAGCACATCGTGCGCAAGGTGTCGTCGGGGCGGATCAGGGATTGATCGAGTGCCGCGATCCGGTAGCGCGCCTCGATGGTCTCGACCAGCGTGCCCGGCGAGACACCTCGATCGGCAAGGATGTCGCCAACGGTGGTGTCCGCGGCAATCGGCGCGGCCTGACCGGCGACGACATAGTTCAGGATATCGACGAGCTCGCGCAACAGGGCTCCGGCATCCTCGGGCCTCGGCTTCGTCTCAGATACTGCGCGGATCATCTTCTCTCCTCTGGGCCGGGGTCCGGTTGCGGGTGTCCTTCTCCACCCGCAACCGGGCGGCGGCCACGAAATGCGTAATCGTCTTGTCCCGGGATAGCTGGGCGAGCTCGGCGCGCGCCCCGGGATAGCGTGCTTCGTGGGCCATGACGTGATCGACGACGCGCAGCGTGTTGGCAAGTCCGTTATCGCCCTCGCGCGCCTGGTTCGAGGAGAGAACCTCGACGCCATGGCGTTCGGCGATCCGCCGCACGGCCGGTGCCAGGCGACCCTCGAGCCGATCGGTCTCGACCCAGCTGAAGCCCGGCGCGCGATCGAAGAGGCGGTCGTTTTCGATCTTGCTCCGCCCCGTGGCATGCTCGGCCTGGATCTGATCGAGGCAGGCGCGCAGGCGCTGGGCCTTGAGTGGTACGGCGCCCGGGGTGAGGCTGGTCACCGCCTCGCCGGGATCGATCAGGCCCTGTGCGAAATACTTACGCGAATAGGGCACCAGTCCGGCCGCATGACGGTCTTCGAGGCGGTGCAGGATATGGAGGCGCGTGATCCGATCGGGCTCGTTGTCGCGCCGTATCTCTCCCAGGTCGATCCCGGCCAGGCTGGCGGCGGTATCGCCTGCGCCCTTCCCCTTGTCGGCGACGGCCAGGCGCAGATGGGCGCGGATGGCATGCGGGCTGCGCGGCAGTCGATCGATAAGATCCTGGCGCGCCTCGTCCGGGCGCTCGATCGCGATTCCGCTCGCATCGCCGTTAACAGGAAAGAAGCGGGTTTCGACGGCGCCGCGCGGGTGGCGGAACTGCGCAAACCGGCCCCAGGTCGCGCGGCTTTCGATAGCGGGCGCTTCGAATTTACGCTCCGACACGGATGCGCCTTGCTGCGCCGGTTGCGTCGGGCCTGCCGGCTCCGGGAAAAGCGAGAATGCCGCTTCGATCTCCCGACCGGGCGCGGGCGCCGGGCGGGTGACCACGCGGCGGGTTTGGGTCTTGCTCATCTCAAGCAGGACAGCTGTATCCCTTGAATAGCTTCCGTCGTTCCTGCGGACGGGTCCGATCTTCAGCTCGACCGCCTTGCCGCCGGCGGCAAGGGCGGCAAGGTCTCGGCGCGCCTCGGTTCCCAGATCGACGAGTCGGAAGCCATGGGGCGCCTCCTTTTTCCAGTTCGTCTCGATCCCGGTGTCGAAGAAGGGTCGGCGATAGGCGAGTGGCTGGAAGTGGATTTCCTCGAGCCCGTCGGGATTGCGCCGAATCTCGAGCCGGCCCTTATGGAACGGCGCGGCGGTGCGCGCGGCCTGTCGGGCAAGCGGGCTGTCGGCGGCCTTCTCCGTATGCTCACGGAGCAGCGTTGCAAGCTTGCCGGCGACGGAATCGCTCATCGGACTGCGCGCGGGCGTTCTGGTATCGTCTGCCCGGGCGCGCTCGCTGTCGAAGATGAAGTCGGCAAGTTCCGCCTCGCCGGTGCGATGGCCGGTCTCGAGATCGAAGGGCGGTGGCTCGCGGCGTCTTGCCGCATAGGAGGTGAGGTGTTGCGCTATCGTCGCGGCCCGGGCGCGTTCCGGCACCCACCGCCATCCCGGGGTCCGGTCGAGCATCCTCGCGTCCTCGGAGTGCAGCCTGCCCTCCCGGTGCATGTCGCGGGTATTGCGCATCCAGGCAGCGAGCTTCGGGTTGTCCTCCGGTTCGGGGAGGCGGCCATGGGTCTCGATGAAGGCCTGGACCTCGCCGACCCGGTGACTGAAGGGATGTGCGATCTCGCGCATCGTGGTGATGGCGATCGCGTCGGAGAGCTGCGCCCGCTCTTCCGGCGACATGTCGAGGCCGGTCACACGGAGCTTCGAGAGCTTCAACCCCTCCCCCTCCCCGCGACCGATGAGCATCGATTTGCGGCGGATGTCGGCATCGAAGGTGTTGTCGGTGTGCTGCAAGGCCGTGGCGATGCTGATGAGGTCGGCAAAGCCCTGTGCTCTGGCCGCTTCGAGGACGCCATCCCGGCTGCGCTCCTCGACCATGATCGGCACGATCAGGGAGGCGACCTTGTCGGGGTCGCGCAGCTGGTCCTTGCGCAGCACGCGCGACAGGCCTTGAACGGTACGCAACACCGATCGTGAGGGCTCGATGAAGGCGGCCATCTGGAGACTCGGAAGATTTACCCCTTCGCCGAGGACGCGGCTGTTGGTAACGATGCCGCCCTCGCCCTCGAGGATGGAAAGCTTCTCCTGGCGTTCCCGACGGTTCATGGTCTTGCCGTCGACATGTTCGACGGCAGTTCCGGACCCGGCAAGGCTCTCGCCCATCTGTCGGGCGAAATCGCGCGAGGCGGCGATGGAGTTGTGGAAGGTGACGCCGCGGCTTTGTCCGGTCTCTTCCATCACCTGGCGCATGGCGATCTCGCCTATGGCGTTGCGGGTCTGGCGCTGGTCGAGGCCGCGCCCGGCGAGGAAGGCGTCGAGTTCGTCGCGGGTGACGATCGGCACCCAGATCTCGTAATCGGCGACGACGCCCGCCTCGCGCGCCTGCGTGTAGGAGAAATCAAAGACGCGGCGGCCGAAGAGCCGGGTGTCGCTCATCGAGATTTGCTGGCTGCTGACGCGTCCTTCGGCGGTTATTCTTGGTGTTGCGGTAAAGAAGGCGCGCTTGCGGATGAGCGTGTTCTCGTCGAAGAGTGCATGCGCGGAGCGCGAGGCAGGCGTGCCGCCGGCGACATTATGAGCCTCGTCGAAGAGCCCGAGGTCAGCCGCCTGCCGGGTTCCGTCCGGCAATCGCTGCGCTTCCGACATTTTCTGAGCACTGTCATAGGTCGGCAGGAATATGGCCGGCCCCGGCGTGGTTGCCATGAGGTGGCGGATCTCCTCGGCGCTGCCGACGGTTGTGGTAACCGAGGCGGGGCCTTCGCCCCCTTCCTCGCGCTCCTTTTCGGAGCAGACGGCATAGATCGGAATCTGGTCCCCGAAATGCCTCCGGTAGGTACGCGCCGTCTGATAGATGAGATCGATGCTGGGGGCGTAGGAGTAGAAACGTGTGTCGCCCGCCCTGATGCGGTCCTCTATGAGGAAGGCCTGCACGGCAGTCTTGCCGGAGGCGCAGGCCATGGTGACGAGCGCGCGGTCTGCGCGCCGATGCTCATCGAGAATGGCGGTGACGCCGGCCTGTTGATAACTCCGACGATCGAAAGACACCTGAATCTTCTCCCTGCTGACGGAAGGGATCTGTGGCCTCCGGACTGATCCCGCGCATGCGTTCCGGGAATATGGGAAGACCGGTCATCGGCAGGTGCGGACGCGCCGGTTGGCACTCATGGGGTCTTCAGGGGGGGTGTGCGGGGTCGGCCGAGGATAACCCCTGCCCCGAGCTGGAGCAGACCCACGTCAGGACGGTATGGATCGCATCGAGAATTTCGCGCTCGATGGCCTGGATCTCTGCGTCCGTGATGCGCGAGATCTCCTGCCAGGGACGCACCCGTCCGCCGACATCGACAGTGACCCCTTCGCCCGCCCGAGCCGCGCGGGAAGGGCCGGGTTCTCCCTGGGAGATATCGGTCAGGACACCGCGTCGCAGGGCGCGGCTGTCGAGCAGCATATCGAGGACGATGGCACTGTCGAATGCCATCGGGTTCGCCTTCGTCGAGATTCCGCGCTCGGCGAGATCGGCAAGGATTCTGGCGTCAGGGCGTGGCGCGTGGCGCATCTGCGCACCGAAGAGAAGCCGGGCGGTGCGGCGGTCGTGCTCGCAAAGGCAGGCGTCGAGCACGTTTCGGAAAGTGTCGATACGGGCTGCGGCGGTGCGGGCGGCTGCGGCGCGGAACCAGTTACGCTCTTCCGGCGCAAGACGCGCGATCTGGTCCCATCGCGCCTTGCCGCCGGGCCAGCGCACCTGCGCGTCGGGTGGTGGCTGCTCTCCGGAATGGAGGTCCTCGAGCATGTCGCGCGTGGCGCGAGCGGCGGTACTGGCGAGCTCGGCGAGCAGGTCCTCGTCATCGATGGGGCGCATGATCTTTCTCCGGCCGATCCTTCCCCCTCTATCTGGGTTCGATGGGCTCGGAGGCGAAAATTGGCGCATCGTGAAGCGGGACGCGCGGGCGCGCCTCGGGTCGGTCCCGGCTTGGCAGAAAGCGCTCCTTGGCGCACTCAGTGCGCTGGCTGGGAGGCGTTGCGCAGCAGAGGTTCGGCGGCCGCGACGATCCTTGCTCGCGTCTCCGCGGCATCGACCAGGGTCCATCCGAACGTGGCGCAGCTCCATGCTTCTCTTGTCGCGGCACTGAGGGCGATGTCGCCAACGGATGTGGACCGCTGCCGGCCGACAACGAGTCGCACGCCGGGATTTCCGGTCCAATCGGTCTCGATGTGATTGCTGCGCTGAAAGAGATCCCCCAGATCGGCGGCCTCGACGATGGCGACTGGGCGGTAAAGGCCCCGGGCCAGTGCCGCCGCGCAGCGCCCGTGCAGTGTGGCCTCGATCAGGGCGTGCTCGAGATCCTTGTCTTCGCCGGAGTTCAGGCACGCGACCTGTTCCTCGTCGGGCAGAAGATGCAGCAGGACATAGGCCGGCATGGCAGGACCCTCGTTCATTCGCGCGTCGGCCGCAGAATGCTCTGTCGCCCCGCCGAGGTCAATGACGGCCGGACCTCTCGCGCTTGAGTTCCCGGGTCCGGTCGGCAAGATCCCTCTCGGCGCGCCTCAGGGCTTCGACGAGGCTGCGCTCGCGAGCCATCGAGTCCTTCAGGTGTTGCCGGTCCTCGAGGGCGATTTCGCGGTATTCTTTCGCCCTCGCCTCGGCATTGCGCTGCTTCCGCTCGGCCTGGCCGACCCGTCCGCGAAGGGTTTCGAGCTCGGTTCGTTCGTCCCGGGTTCGACGCCTGAGCGCGGCTGTCTGGTGCAGCGCCTCGCGCACCTTTTGTCGCTCCTCCTCGAGTGCAGCTTTTTCCCGGGCGAGCTGCGCCTCCAGTTCGAGGGTCCGGGCGGCGAGATCCTCCTCGCCCGCCATGCGCTCGCGGTTCAGCCGGCGCTCTTCCTGTGCAAGGATGTCGAGAGCGGAGTCGAGGGCGTCGAGGCTCACCCCGTTGCGCTCGGCGCTGCTCGCCTGGTCGTCATCTGCCCCCGCTTCGCCTCCGTCGGGCGCGGCGCTTGCCTGGCATTTTTCCTGTTGCGCCGCGAGGTGTTTTTCCGCCTCGGCGAGGCGGTCGCGGTCGCGCCGGGGGCGCGGCGCATTGTCATTGTGCGGTGTGACATCGAAACCGTGACGGCTGACAATGTCATGGATGGTCTTCGCGGCGCAATTGAGCCTGCGGGCAAGACCCTTGACCTGCTTGTCCGTGGCGCCGCCCTGGGCGTGGATAATGCTGGCGACGCGTCGCGCCTCGTGAGGCTTGAGGCTGTAGCGGATCGGTGCGCGATGCTCTTTCGTGGATGAGCCCATGAGTGCTGTTTCTCCCCAATCCAGGCTCCGGGCTTTCTCGTCCGGGGCGCGCGAGCGCGCGTGAGCGCACCTGTTCCAGCGTGCGTCAACAAGGCTACGACGAGTTGCGCCGACTTCAAATACCCGGATTCAACTCATGCGCGCATTTTCGGTTCCGCGCGGCCGACGCGGCCGAAGGCTTGCGACTGCGGCAGTTTCCGGAAATCCGGCCGGCGCGCCTGGCATCCAGCCCTTTGCAGTTGATGTTGCACGGGTGCGCAAAAACCTGCGGGCTTGCGAGGCCATGTCGAGCAAAATCTCCCGAAAAAAATCTTCGGGAGACTTCGCAGATCCGATACCCGCTCGGAAGGACTTTGCTGCCTTCCGATGCCGGGCTATGCACGTTAGACCAACAGCATGCAGACGACGCCCCATCAAACGGAACAGATCCAGGTAGCTGTGGACCTCTTGCGTCGCGGTCTCGGCGATACGCTTTTCGGTGTTTATCTTCATGGATCGGCAGTGTCAGGAGGCCTCCAGCCGCAGAGCGACATTGATCTGCTGGCAGTGGTTGGGTCTGAACTGACCCAGAGTCAGCGCGATAAATTGTCGATGGACCTGCTGCGTCTTTCTGGTCGACACCCTCCCGTCCCTGGCGGCCCTCGCTGCCTTGAGGTCATGGTGTTTTGTCAATCCGCCCTCGCCCGCGGCGATTATCCGGCGAGGGCCGAGTTCGTCTATGGAGAGTGGTTGCGGGGCGCCTTCGAGGCTGGTGAGCGCCCGATGCCTAAGCGTGATCCCGAGTATTCACTGATTGTCGCGCAGGCCCATCAGGAGGCCATCCCCTTGCTCGGGCCACCAAGAGATGAACTGCTGAAAGCAGTCTCGCCGAAGCATGTTCGTCGGGCCATTCGCGATGCACTACCCGATCTGCTGGACGGATTGCGAGGGGATGAGCGGAATGTCCTGCTGACACTTGCGCGGATGTGGCACACGGCCAGAACGGAGCGTTTTGTCACGAAGGACACCGCTGCCAAATGGGCGATTGCGCGACTCTCGGGACCGAGCGCTGTGACACTGGAACATGCGCGCCGGGCCTATCTCGGTGAGGTCGCAGACGACTGGAGTAGCCATGCTGATTCTGCCCGGCAATTGGCAGGGCGCATGGCCGAGTATGTCACCAGATCGCTGTAGCCATAATGGGCTCGGAACAGTCATTGAGCCCCGAGCCACGGCATCGCTAATTGCACCATTTACTGCAAAGGGCTGGCGGCGGGCCGGGGCGGTCAAGATCAGGGTCAAGATCCGTGCGGGGACGGGATCAGGCGGCGCGGGCCACCAGAACCTCGTCGACCTGCTTCATCGCGCCGGCCTCGTCGACGCCGGTGACGGCGGCGACTTCGCGGGTCAGGCGCTCAAGCGCGGCTTCATAGAGCTGACGCTCGGAATAGGATTGCTCGCGCTGGTCGTCGGCACGGTGCAGGTCGCGCACCACCTCGGCGATGGCGAGAAGGTCGCCCGAGTTGATCTTGGCCTCGTATTCCTGGGCGCGGCGCGACCACATCGCGCGCTTCACGCGGGCCTTGCCCTTGAGCGTGGCCAGCGCCTTGGAGACGATGTCGGGCGAGGAGAGCGAGCGCATGCCGACCTGCGTGGCCTTGTCGGTCGGCACGCGCAGCGTCATCTTGTCCTTCTCGAAGGAAATGACGAAAAGCTCAAGCTGCATCCCGGCGATCTCGCGCTCCTCGATCGAGACGATCCGGCCCACGCCATGCGCGGGATAGACGACGAATTCGTTCGGGCGAAACTCGACCTTGCGGACTTTGCTCATTCTGGCGCTTCCTCGGCTGGGCCCGGTCGGCCGGCGACAGAAAGAGGCCCGGGAGCTCTTGCTTCCCGATCCTGACAATCATATTGCCTAAATCGACTTCCGCAGGCGTATGCTTCTGCGGGGATGGGCGGTTATTCTGTAAAACTTATATAACAGAATTCGGGCGCGAATCAAAGCACGGAAAGTGCTTGACTCACGCCGTTTCAGCCGATTCGCGCCCAATAATGCTAACAAGACGTTACGTCAGCGTTACCCGGCGCATCACCCGGGCGTTGGGGTCAGGAGCCTTCGCCAGGCGCCTCGGAGAAATATTTATCCAGTTTGCCGGCCTCGCCGTCGCGGGTTTCGGCCTCGGGCAGCGGGTCCTTGCGAACGGTGATGACCGGCCACTGCTCTGAATACTTGCGGTTGAACTCCACCCATTTCTCCATTTCCGGCTCGGTATCGGGACGGATCGCGTCCGCTGGGCATTCGGGTTCGCACACGCCGCAATCGATGCATTCATCGGGGTGGATCACCAGCATGTTCTCACCCTCGTAGAAGCAGTCGACGGGGCAGACCTCGACGCAGTCGGTGTATTTGCAGGCGATGCAGTTATCGGTCACCACATAGGTCATCGCGGCGCTTTCCTTGTTGTCTGCCGCGGAAGTAATCCGGTGCGTGGGATCAATCAACCCATCCCGGGGGCGGTGCGGCAAGAGTGCGTGGCCCCGGGCCGCGCGGCCGGCCGCCGGGGATCGGGCGCGGACGCGCCGGATCGGGCGGCGGCGGG
>CAZKSE010000034.1:0-23156 GCA_964555305.1 uncultured Rhodobacter sp.
GCCTTCGAGAAGGACGGCAAGTCGGTGGCCTATGCCGATTTCGGCGAGGTTGGTGCGGAGATGGCTGCGAAGGCGGCCGAAGCCGAAGCCAAGGCGGCCGAAAAAGCCGCGGCTGAAGAGGACATGGCACCCACGCCCTGATCTGCAGACGCATGAGAAAAGCGGAGCAGGCGCCCGAGGGCGCCTGCTTTCGTCGGCGGGCGCAAGTAGCTCCCGCCGGCATCCGGCCCGAAAGTTGATGCCACCCGTTCTGGTTGTTATCGTGCCTCGGTTGATAGCAGTCTGACGGACGATTTTTCCTTGATGGGCCATCTGAGCGATTTGGACCTGAATGAGTTGCGCGACATGCGCGCGCGGATCGAGGGCGAGATTTCCCGCCGCGAGCGCGAGAGCGAGGCGCAGCTGGCAGTGGAGTTGCGCGACCTTCTGAAGAAGAACGGTCTGAAGCCCGAGGATCTCGACGCGGCCTTCAAGGGCCCGAGCGGCCGGCGCAATGTCCTGCCGTCGAAATACGCCGATCCTGAGGATCCTTCACGGACCTGGTCGGGCAAGGGGCGCAAGCCGGCGTGGTTCCGGGCCGCGCTCGAGCGCGGCGTGAGCGCAAAGGAGATGGAGATATAACCGGCCTGCGAGTCAGGGCGTCCAGGTTGCGGCAGGGATTGCGAATTTCCGACAAATAAGGGAGAATCCCCGAAAGCGGAGGGGTGCGATGTCGACGTTTTCGAAGGCCGAGATCAAGGATGGCGTCCGGCGCCTGAAGGCGCTCAAGGCACGATTCAAGTCGGAGAAATCCCTGGATGGCAAGATCGGGGATGCCAGTCCGCTCGCGAGCTCCCTCTTCGCCCATCTCACGCCCGGCAATTTTCGCGCGGTCGTCGTGTATCGCCGGAGCCGCGGCTGGTATGCTGATGTGCTCCTGAAAGATCTGCCCGCGGGCATCCCGGACGCGATCGGGACGCCGCTCAACCATCCACATGCGTCGCGCGAAGAGGCCGAGGAGGCGGCCTGGGTGAACTTCCGCATGGTGATGCACCAAGCGGTCACGAACGAGGCCGCGAATGCGGACGGGCCGCGGCAGGATGTCCGGGTTTTCGATCTGCATGGCATGGCTTTCAGGCTTCCCGGCCGGCTGGTCGATGAACTCGCCGCCATGGCAACCATGCTGTCCGAGGGTCAAATGGGCACGGTCAAGGAGGCCCGTCAGCGAATGGCCGGGCATCTCGAGGAGATCATGGGCTCGGACACGTTCATCGAGGAGAAATGGGAGGCCGCAACCGATCAGCAGCGCAACCGCGTGATGGCCTCGATGATCCAGCAGATGGTGCTTGGATCGGCGCGGTATCCGCCGAACGACATCGAGCCGACGACCGACGAGCCCGAAACCGGGGATGATCCCGAGGATGGTGCGGAGGATCGGCCCATCCTGCACTGACCGCATCACCGAGTGCGGGTCCATTATTTCGACCAGCAACTCCTGGCCGGGGTGTCCCTCATCACCAGGCGTCGGAAATGCCCCTAGATATCTGAATTCGCAATCCTTCGTTGACATTTACCGCGCTCAAATTGGCGGCCGCCTTTCGGTGCTCGCCCAATCTCAGCCCGGAAGTCGAAATGGATCAGGAGGAACATGCATGATTTCCAAGTTGCGTTCGCAATCTACCGGTAAGATCGGGGCGCAGGCCGCGGCCGGTCGGCGACTCGGGTCTCTCCGCCGCTCGGCAATTGCGGGCGTATTCCTGCTGTCTGGATGTTATGGTTTCGACGAGATCCACCAGATAACCCACGACGTCACGGTCGTGCAGGATGGCAGCCTGGAGATGCAGCTCACAGTGACGGGGCGTCTCGCCGAGGACGCCACGCGCGCCGATCTCAGGGCCTTCGGGATGATGGCGGGAGCGCAGGAAATCGGCGACTACTTCCTGGATGCCCAGGTCGTCGAGATCGGCGCGGCTGCGGTTGAGCTGCGCCTGAGCGCGGAGGTTCCGGGGAATATCGCGGTCGGATTCGAGACTGAAAACCTCGTTCAGATCGGGCGGGAGGCCCGGCTGCCCGATGTCTGGCGTCTGATCGTTCGGGAGGCTCCCGTGAGGCGACAGTATGGGCATCCCTTGTCGCTCGAGTTTCGTCACCAGGTTTGCGTGACTGCGCAAGAGCCTTGGGTGGTCACGGCCTGGCATGATCCAGACGGCGCGTTTGTCGCGGCTGGACCGGGGCGCCACTGCGCCACCTGGGACAGGTATCAGGACAGGCCGGCCATCGAGCTGGTTGTCACGCGGGGCGACACGCGTGCATGGCCATTGGCGGCTGCCGGTTTGACCCCCGACTTCCCCTCGCTTGAGCGCCCGGTATCGATTGATGGCATCAATGCGCGCGATGCCTGCCTGGAATCCCTGGCCGCTGACTGCATCGATGAATTGCTGGCGGCGGAACTGGAACGCGTTGCCTCGCTACAGCCCCATGCCCGTGTCAACCTTGCATGGGCGAGCGGACGCAATGCGGTCCTCGCGGGCCGGCTGCACGAGGCCGAGATGATCCGCGCCGGATTACCGGCGGGTATCCCCTGGGTTTCGCTGTCCATGGAAATGATCGCCCGATATCGGAGCGATGGGCGGGAGGAAGACGCCCGGCGCCTTCATGAAGAGGTGATCGAGCGCATCAAGGGGGTTCATGACGGGAATCTCCAAGGGGCGATGATCATCAACGCCGCAAGCGAGATCAGCAAGCAGTCGCTGGGCCATCATGTGCAGTCTTATCTCGACCTCTTCGACCGCACCTACCCCGAGAGCCAGCTCAATAATCTGGCGGTCGAGCTTGCTCGCCGGTTCAAGTTCGACGAGGCGCATGCAATGGCCAAGGGACATGAGGGCTGGCTTCGCGTCAGTGCGCAGCAAGCGCTCACTCTTTTCAACTCCGACGAGCGCGAGGAGGCGGTAGCCCTTATTGACGACGTCGCGCGGCAAGCCCGGGTCTTCAGTTCGGAGCACGCGCGCCAGCAGGTTGCGGTAGCCTTGGTGAACATGGATCGCCATGACTACGCGATCCTTGTGCGCGATGAGATGGATGCAGGTTCGTGGCACAGGCAACAGGCCACCACCGAGATTATCCTTGCCCTTGCCAGACAGGGAAAACTTGAGGCCTACGAGCGTGAAGCGGATAGCTATGTAGAGGAGCTTCGCGATGCGGAGGCGCAGCAGTCTCGCGACGGCGCTGCCTTCGGCCTGATCCGCGGCCTGGCTGATCTCGGCGATATAACCTCAGCCGATGACCTGCTCCGGCGCCTCGAGGATCGGTTAATGCCGACGACCATCGAGCTGATCCAGGTCCAGATTATTCGGGCAGAACTGAGGAATGGGAACTTCGCAGCAGCGGGGCGTCGAGCAAGCCAACTTTACAGCCCTACATCCTCGGCCTCTGCCCTTTCCGAGATCCAGCACGCACTGTCGATCCGGTCGAACTGACGGATCGCGGGCGCAGGGGTGCTAAACTCGGAACAAATTACGGCGTGGGTGTCACAAGCCGGATTCTCCTTCGTCTCTCCTGTGTCGGCCGGCCATAGGGGCCCGCCGGCGGTCGAGCAAGAGATGAAGGAGACCTCCATGCAGTGGAATGCCGACTATCGCGACCTGATCGCCCCCGTCTTTGGCCGCCTCGCGGAGGCCACCGAGATGGCCGAAAGCGGCGCCGATATCCGCTCGGATGCCTTCGTGGCCACGGCGCTCGGCCGCGACACCCTGCCTCGCCATGTCGGCAATGCCTGGCGCGCCCTGATCGACCTGCCCGATGCGGCGCGAGAGCGGGTGATCGAAGCTTTCCAGCGACCCGACCGCGCGGAGCAGGTCCGGCGCTGCAAGGCCGCGCTCGAGCGCCTCGGATCGGCCGGGAGCTTCCGCGACATCGACGATCTGCTGAACGAAGCGCGACGCATCCCTCCGGCGGGCGATGCGACCCCGCGGTTGCTCGAGCCGCTGGGCTCGCGGGAGGATTTCGCTGCCGATCGCGCCGGCTGGAAGACGCTCGGAATGTAGGTCATCGGCAGGGCGGGGGCAGAAGCTCCCGCCGACCCCCGATCAGGCCTCGCGGATCTGCACGATGCCTTGCAGGCGGTGCCAGGGAGCATCGCGCACCGCTGCATCGATATCGATGTCGTGGGAGATCATCCGGGGCTTCTGCGCCAGAAGGTATCCGCCGAGCAGTGCCACGCCGCTTGCCGCGGCCAAGCTGCCGGTCACCAGTATCTCCAGTCTCAGGGCTTCGAGCATGGAGGGCCTCCCACTTTCTCGCTCGCACTATAGCGCCGCGGCACCGGGATGCTATCCCGACGGGCCGCCTTGGCGCTGCGTCGCAGTCAGTCCGCCCGTATCGGGCAGGCGCCCATCGAGCGCCGCCTCGATCTCCTCGAGGGACATGTCCATGGTGACCTGCGGGCCGCGCGGGCGAAAGCCGTGTCGCTCCTTGTATTGGTCGGAGAAGCTGCCGAGCATCAGGTATTTCTCCAGGTCCTCGGGCGTGTGCACGCCGCAGGCGTTCCATTCGGCGATGTCCTCGTGGAGCGCGCCGATCCAGGCACCTTCCGAGACCGGGCTCTCGGCATGCCAGTGGGCGAGCGCATTGGTCACCGCCAGATGCTCCTCGAGCCTGGCGCTCAGCTTCCAGTCGGCAACGATGGTGGCGGCCATGATCGAGCCCGCGGCGGTGATCGCCCCGGAGGCGATCTTCAGCATCTCCGCCGGGTCGTCGGTCTCGACCGTGGCGATCGGGCGCAAGACGCCGTCATCGTCGAAGCCTTTCTTGGCGTCGTAGAGGTGAACCTTGTGTGCCATCGGGAGATCTCCTTTCGGCGGAGTGTCCCCTTATGATGTGAAAAAATCCATACTGGCGGACCTCCGATGCCGCCTCAAACGCGAAGATAGGGAGCATTGTCATGAAAAACCGATTGTGAAAATTGAATATCGAAACGACAATATGGCGAGAAAAATTCAAAGGCTCAGGAGGGCCTGGAGATTTTGGCGCGCTTCGCGCCGTCAATTGGAGATCCAGATCATGCAGACCGAGAATCCGAACCCCAAACCGACCGGCGCGGCACTGGGAGCACCCAACATCAAAGCCGATATGCCCACCGTCTTGCGCGCGATGGGCCTTGCGATCATCGCGATCGGCACAATTGCGGCGTTCAACATCTGGCCGCCGGCCTACACGGGGCCGCGCGGGTTCTACAACCACCACTCGAGCGGGATGAATATCCAGCACTGGGCCTCGATCGGCGTCTTCTCACTTTCGGTCGTATTCGGGATGATGGTGACGGGTGTCGGCACGATCCTGCACGAAGTCCGCAAGTCCCGCGCGAGCCTGAAGGCGCTGCTCGAGCATCACGGGATCGCGGAGAAGCCCGAGACCCAGCCGCAGCCCGCGCCGGTGGCCACGCCGGCCGAGTGAGCGGGCCGGTTTGGCTCCATCCTCGCGAACGCTGGATGAAGCGGTGCCGTTCAGGCACCGCCCGTTCTTGGACTGATAGCGAATGTAGGGCGAAAGCCTTGATAGCGGCGCCTTGCCTGGCACCACAATGGCGAAGGACCCCGATCACGGCTGAACCCTGTGAGGGCGCCTCTGACATCCCTTGGCATAACTCTGAGTTTGTTCTACTTATTCAGATGTGGATGGAGGTGGGCCGTGTCCGTTCTTCAGATTTCGAGGCACTCAGTTGCTAAGCCCGTTACCAGGTCAATCAATGCCGCTGCGCGCCGCCGCGTGAGCGGCCCTGGCTTGCGGGCCTTTCTCGCCATTGCTGACCGATACGGTATCGCGACACGGGATCGGATTGCGCTGCTGGGCGAGCCGTCGAATTCGACGTATCATGAGTGGGTGAAGAAGGCGCGCAGCGAGGCCGCTCTGACACTCCCGCTGGATACCCTGACCCGGATCTCCGGCTTCCTGGGTATCCACAAGGCCCTTGGCATCCTGTTTCCGATCGAGGCCGAGGCGATGACCTGGTTCAAGGGTCCTCATTTCGGCGAGGTCTTCGGCGGGCAGGCGCCGATCGAGTTGGCCACGCGAGGTGGTCTCGACGGCATTCTCACGGTTCGGCGCTATCTCGACGCGTGGCGCGGCGACCCCGGCATTGCCACGGAGTTCGATCCAGTCCGGCAAGAGAATGTGGTGTTCTCATGATGGCGAGCGCGAGGGATCCGGAGCAATCCGGCAACTGCGATCATGGAAGAGTCAGCGCGGCACTGGAGGGGCGGCTGGACACGACCCAGTTGCGCGAGGAGAATGAAGCTGCCTGGCTCGACGCCTTCACCCGGAAGATGGGGCAACCCTCCGAGGCTGAAGTGGCCTTCCACGCTGGCCGCCAGGCCCTTGGTCGAGGTGTCGGGCTCGATGCTGGCGGCAGCCTCATCTACGCCGGGAATGATGCCGCCACATGAAGTCTGCCAGCCCCGTCAGAACTCCGAGAGCGGCAGGCGCGAGCTGAACCGGCCCTCGATGGGCTTGCAGTTGTCGGGATCTGGCTCAGCGAACATGCTTTCCTTGAAGCACACGCGGCCCGAGAAGGTCCCCGCGACCTCGCCGCCGTCATCGGTGGCCTCGAAGCTCTCGACGGTGACCAGATCCTCGCCCTCGATCGACATCCACATTCGGCTCATGCCTTCGGGCGCATAGATCACCTCCTGGTCGACCGGGGTCAGCGAGTTCGAGCCCAGCCCGACGATCAGCTGGATGGTGCCGCGCATGGATACATCGCCCGGCGGGAAGCCCATCATGCTGATGGTCTGCACCGGGCCGAAGTCGCGCAGGTCGGTATTGTATTCGACATCCGATCCGTCCCCGCCCAGCGTCCGCCACTCATAGGCCTCGCCATCGATCGTGGCCTCGATCTCACCGAGCGTTTCCTGCGCCGCGGCCGCCGAGGCGCCGATCGCAAGACACAGCGCGGCCATGATGCCGGCATGCCGACCACTCGTAAAACCCATCTCCCGGCTCCTTTCGTCGTTGGTCCCCGGTTTATAGCAAGCCGGCTTCCACTTGGGCAAATCCCGAAGGCCTTATATCGCGTCTCTTCTGTGGATTATGCGAAAAACTGGCTTGACCGTTTTTTCGCACGGATCGATAATGGAAGAAACGAGGAGATCCGATCAGATGTCGAGGCGGCGCCGAGATGGCCTGAAGGCCGATGGCCATATCAACCTGAAGGTGCCCGCTTCCGAGCGCGACGCCTTTCGGGACTGGTGCGCCCGGCATCGGCTGAGCCAGGTCGATGCCTTCCGCATAGGCTTCTACCTGCTGTCGCGCCCGCATCGGGGCGAGCCTAAGAGCACAGCCGGTAACGCAGGTGAGCGGCAGTCGTTGACCGCCGACTCCCGCCCGGTCAATATGGAAGAAACGCAGAAAGAACAGCATGTCGCGCGCTGAGACTGAAACTCCCGAGTCACAGGTGAACATCAACCTGAAGGTCAGCCGCGCGGAAAGCGCGGCGTTTCGGGCGTGGTGTGGGAGGAACAGCGTGTCGCAGGTGGCAGCGTTCCGGGAGGGGTTTCGGCTACTGCGGGCGCGCAGTGAGTTGACGGGTGAGGGTGGAAGATGAACCCAACAGAAATCGCCGATGCGCTGAGCGAAATCGCGGACCGGCAGTTCGATCCCGCTGAATTCCCGTTCGACTTCGCGTCGGCGACCGACGGCGCTCCAGCCACCATCGCCAAGCTACGCGGCGGCACCTATAACAAATCCGACCTGCCGGGCGGAGTGCTGCTGAACCAGAAATTCCATTACGCGCCGTCGCTGCCGGGCATGACGGCAACGACCCTCGATGCTCTTCGAGCGAGCAAACGCACGGCAAAGCACAAGCCGGCCATCCTCATCGCGACGGACGGGGTCGATATCTCGGCCGAGCACCTGAAGTCAGGGGAAACGCTCCATTGCGCCTTCACCGAATTGGGCGATCGGTTCGGGTTCTTCCTGCCCGCAGCTGGCAAGGAGCGGTATCGCGCGGCCGAAGAAAACCCGGTCGACGTCAAGGTCGCGGGCAAGCTGGCAAAGCTCTACGACGCGCTCATCCGCAAGAATCCCGACTGGGCGGAGGAGGCGCGCCAGCATGAGATGAACCAACTGATGACTCGGCTCATCTTCTGCATGTTCGCCGAGGATGTGGGGATCTTTCCTGAGGATCAGTTTAGCCGGCTGATCTTTACTCATGCTGGCGATCGCGGCGAAGACATGCGGGAGGTGCTGATCGAGGCATTCACCGCGATGAACACGCCTCGGCACAAGCGGGACGGCCTGCGTGCGTGGACCCGGGAGCTCGAGTATGTGAACGGCGGGCTCTTCGCCGGAACGATCGACGCTCCCATCTTCGACGTGACCGCGATGCGCTACCTCAGGGAGGTGTGCGCCGAGGAATGGACCGGGATCAACCCTGACATTTTCGGATCGATGATCCAGTCGGTAGCGAATGCCAAGCTGCGATCCGAGCTCGGCATGCATTACACCAGCGTGCCGAACATCCTGAAGGTGCTGGGCCCACTTTTCCTCGACGAGATCGACGAGGCCATCGATGCGGCCTGGGACAGGCCAAAGGCGCTGCGCGGCGTGCTCGACCGCCTGTCGAAGATCCGCGTCTTCGACCCGGCTTGTGGATCCGGCAACTTCCTGGTCGTGGCCTATCGCGAGATGCGCCAGCGCGAGATCCGGGTGCTGTCTCGCCTTGCCGAGCTCGGCGGTGGCTCGCAGATTGAAATGTGGTCGGTGGTCCCGATCCAGCATTTCTACGGGATCGAGCTGACCGACTTCGGCGCCGAGACCGCGAAGCTCGCCCTTTTCATCGCCGAGTATCAGGCTAACGCGCTCTTCAAGGAGGCGTTCGGCCAGAAACCTGCGGATCTGCCGCTGCGGGATGCGGCGAATATCGTTTGCGGGAATGCGCTGCGGCTGGATTGGGGGCAGGTCTGTCCGCCGCCAGATGATGGGGGTGAGGTGTTCATCGCAGGTAACCCGCCGTTTCTGGGCGACAACTCCCGGTCGGAAGAGCAAAATGCCGACATGGACCACGTTCTCGCGGCCCATCTGCCCGCATACCGCCGTATCGATTTCGTTTCGTGTTGGGTATTCAAGGCCGCAAACTACATTCGCGGCCGGCATGCACGCTCGGCCCTGGTGTCGACCAATTCCCTTTGTCAAGGTCAGTCCGTCGGGGCTCTGTGGCCGTATGTCTTGACGGGCGGGGTTGAGATCGGTTTCGCGCATACTTCGTTCAAGTGGCGCAACAACGCCGCTGCAAACGCAGCAGTGATTTGTGTGATCGTTGGGTTGCGCAATCAGTCACGAGAACCAAAGCTTTTGTTTGACGGGCGTCATGAAACGCAAGCCGAGAACATTAGCGCTTACCTAATTGACGGACCAAGCATTTTTGTGGAAGCCGAATCTCGGTCAATTTTCAATCTCCCCTACATGGAATATGGAAACAAGCCGACAGATGGTGGGCACCTTATCTTGAATCCGGAGGAGCGCGACGATCTCTTGGATAATTACCCTGAAAGCGCGCCCTACATCAGGCGCTTCATGGGATCAGATGAGGTCGTAAAAGGGAAGCTGAGGTATTGCCTGTGGGTAACCGACGGTGATGCCGAATCCGCTTCACGGATTCCTCCGCTGAAGGCGCGTTTCGATGCGGTTTCCGCGTTTCGTTCAAAAAGTAAGGCTGCTCAGACGCGACCAGCTGCGGCTTATCCGCATAGGTTTCGTCAGGCGCAGAATTTTGCCAAGCATCACGCCATCCTTATCCCTAGCGTAACATCGGAAAGACGCCCTTATTTGCCCTTTGAGCGTGTAGGGGCGGATACGATCGCTTCCAATCTAAATTTTGCGCTCTACGACGCCCCCGACTGGTGCATGACCCTCATCGCCTCGCGCCTGCACCTCGTCTGGATCGGCACGGTCTGCGGGAAATTGAAATCCGACTTCCGCTATTCCAACACTCTCGGCTGGAACACCTTTCCGGTCCCGAAATTCACCGACGCTCAGCTCGAAGCGCTGAACGCTTCGGCCAGGTACATCCTGCGCACGCGCTATGGCCATTACCCGGCCACCATCGCCGAGCTCTATGACCCCGAAGAGATGCCGGACGATCTGCGCGCGGCGCACAAGGCAAATGACGATCTGCTCGAGAGCATGTATATCGGACGGCCGTTCCGCAACGACACCGAGCGCCTCGAGCACCTGTTCAAGCTCTACGCGGCCCGCGTGAAGAAGCTCAAGAAAAGTGAGGCCGCCTGATGACCGATTTCGTCCGCGTCACCTACGGCCAGACCGGCCGGACCCAGGCCTCGAATGCGATGGGCATGCGGCCGATGCAGGAGCGGGTCTATGAGGCGCGCGCCGCGCAGTTCATCCTGCTGAAGGCCCCGCCGGCGGCGGGCAAGTCGCGCGCACTGATGTTCGTTGCGCTCGACAAGCTGGAAAACCAGGGGGTGCGCAAGGCCATCGTCTGCGTTCCCGAGACCGCGATCGGCGCGTCGTTCCGCTCCACGGATCTGACCGCGCATGGATTCTTCGCGGATTGGGCGGTGGACCCCCGATGGAACCTCTGCCTGAATGGCGCGGAGGAGGGCGCGACGAGCCGAAAGGTGCGCGCGGTGCGGGAGTTCATGGCCTCGGAAGACCGTGTGCTGGTCTGCACTCATGCCACGTTCCGCTTCGCCTTCGACGAGATCGCCGGAGAGGAGGGCGCGCAGGCGTTCGACGATTGCCTGATCGCCATCGACGAGTTCCATCACGTCAGCGCCGGCGATGACAACCGGCTCGGGGAGATCCTGCGCAGGCTGCTCAACCGGGGCGAGGCGCATGTCATGGCCATGACGGGCTCCTACTTCCGCGGCGACAGCGTGCCGGTCCTGCGGCCCGAGGATGAGGCGCTGTTCCGCTCGATCACCTACAGCTACTACGAGCAGCTCGACGGCTACGAGCATCTCAAGAGCCTGGGCATTTCCTACAGCTTCTACCGGGGGCGCTATATCTCGGCGATCCCGGACGTGCTGAATCCTAACCTGAAGACCATCATCCACATCCCGCACCGCGGCTCGGCCGAGGCTTTCGATGTCAAGCAGGCCGAGGTCGGCGCCATCCTGTCCAGCCTCGGCACGGTGATCGGGCGAGAACCGGAAACGGGGTTCGACCTGGTCGAGACGCCCGACGGGCGGATCCTGAAGATCGCCGATCTCGTGGATGACGGCCCAGAACGGGACGGCGTCAAGGCCGCCCTGACCCGCGAGATCAAGGGGCCCGATGGCAGGCGCGACGACGTGGCTGATCGAGCCAAGGTCGACATCATCATCGCCCTTGGCATGGCGAAGGAAGGGTTCGACTGGATCTGGTGCGAACACGCCCTGACGATCGGATACCGCTCGTCGCTGACGGAGATCATCCAGATCGTCGGCCGCGCGACACGCGACGCGCCTGGAAAGCGGCATGCGCAATTCACCAACCTCGTGGCCGAGCCTGGCGTCGAGACCACTGTCGTCGCCGACGCGGTGAACGACATGCTCAAGGCGATTTCCGGGGCGCTCCTGATGGAGCAGGTTCTGCAGCCCAACTTCCGGTTCTACCGGCGCGAGGACGGGGATATCCGGGAGCCCGTCAGCGTGGATGGCGAGGGCAGGGTGCATATCGGCATCTCTGGCCTTCTCGAGCCGCCGACCGATCGTGCCCGCGCCATCGTCGAGAACGACATGCAGGATCTGGTGGCGCGCGCCTGCCAGCAAGTGGACCGCCGCACGGTCGCGGATGACGTGGCGCCCGAGGTGGCGACGCAGATGGTCCTGACCGACATTATCGAGCGGACCTACGAAGATCTCACGCCGGACGAAACCGAGGCTATTCGTCAGGACCTTGCCGCGCGCATGAACCTCGCGGCCGTTGCGCGTCGGATGGCCGCCGAAGAAGCGGAAGGTGACGACGACAATGACGACGATGATGAGGATGATGGCAATCAATCGGACGGGATGAACCTGATCCGGATGGTGAAGAAGTTCATCAATGTTCGCGATCTGGATATCGACCTGATCGACTCGATCAACCCGTTCCGCGAAGGCTTCGACGTGGCCTCGAAGGCACTGGATACACCTCTCTTGCAGCAGATCCAGAGCGCCATGGTCGCGCAGCGGATCCAGATGACCGAGCAAGAGGCGCTGGTTCTATGGCCGCGCATCAAGAGGTTCACCGCGCAGGAGGGGCGCCCGCCCAATCCGCATGCCGCGGACGATCTCGAGCGGAGGCTTGCGGAGGCGCACGCCTATATCCGCAACAAGAAGGCTGAGCGGATGCGGGCCGCCCAAGCTTCTGGCTGACCCATGCCAAGGTATCGCTCGATCGACGACATACTGGACGAGGAGGATGAATATGGCCTCCTCGAGGTCCGCCTGAAGTCGCGCGCCTCGCGGACGCCCGAGCGCGAGCGGGACGCCCAGCTGGTCGCGCAGGTCAACGATTTCTATGACCGGCACGGCCGCCTGCCCGATTCCGGCGCCCATGATCACGACGAAATGCGCCTGGCGATCATCTGGGGCAAGCTGATCGCCAAGGGAGAAGCGGATGACCTGAGCGATGCGGATCGCAACGGGCTCCTCGGCGCTGCGCCTCTCCGCCTCGAACCTGAGGCACCTGTGCGAGACTGGCGCGACGATGCCGAAGAGGACGAAATCCCGGCGTCACTCGACGACATCTTCGAGGATGACGATCTCGATGTCTCGGACGCGTTCACGGAAATCCGCAACGTGACCAGGGCCGACGAGCGCCTGGTTCCCGATCACCGCGCGGAGTTCTACCCTTGCCATGATTTCGAGCGGTTCGAGGAGTTGTTCGCGACCGCCCAAGCGGCACTGGAGGCCGGGGAGCGCGAGGTTCGACCCGTATCGCACAATGAGGAAGTGAGGGTCGACGAAGGCAGCCTCTTCATCCGCAAGGGCCTTCTCACCTATGTCGCCGAAAAGGCGGAAATGACCGCGCGGGCCGGCAAGCGGGACCATCGTCTCAGGGTCATCTTCTCGAATGGCACCGAGAGCGACCCCCTTCTGTCGTCGTTCCGCAAGGCACTGGCGGACGACCCCACGGCGCGCGTCATTCACCGGCACGGCCTGGGAGCTCTGGACCCGGACTGGGAGGCCGACAGGCTGGAGTTGACGGGAACCGTCTATATTGCGCGCAGCAAGTCGGCGGATCCGAAGATCGCCGAGGTCCGCAATGTTCTCCTGAAGATCGGGGTGACCACCCAGGATGTCCGGCGGCGGGTGGCCGATGCGCGCAACGATCCGACCTTCCTGCTCGCGCCGGTCGATATCGTGGCGACCTACGACCTGAAGAACCTTGCATGGCGGAAGGTGGAGAACCTCCTGCACCGTTTCTTCGACGCGGCCCGCCCTCGGGACCTCTGGATCACCGATCGGTTCGGCCGCAAGGTCTATCCGCGGGAGTGGTTCTACGTTTTGCCCGAGCATGTCAGTCGGGCGGTTCGCGCAATCAAGGAAGGCAATCTCCACTTGCTCGAGTATGACCCGATAACGCAAACGATCCGTGAGAAGTGATGTCTGTTTTCTTGTTCCGTGAGGTCTGAATGTTGAATCACCCCGTATCAGTTATCGGCTGGCTCCTCGCCGCCCTCGGCTTCCTCCTCCTCCTGGCATGGGTCCCGACCAGCGTCTCCGCGCCAGGCCTCGGCATGCGCTTCGATCCCGTCTTCAACCTGCACAAGTCGATGATCTCCGTCTCGATCATGGCGATCGGGTTGGTCATGGCGATTGTCGGCACCATCGCCCGCGGCTTCGAGAGCCTGCGGGCCGAGCCTACGCTTCAGTCCATCGTCGTGCCGGCCGCAGCCGGCGCAACGGCTGCCGGCCGTCCCGCGCCTGTTGAGCGCCTGGAGGGCGGCGATCTCTCGCAGACGAACTGGGTGATCACGGTCAAGGACCGGCAGGGCAAGGATCGGGAGCTCAGGGTATCCAATGACGGCTCAGTAGCGGTGGATACGCTGAGCGGCACCAAGTGCTTTCCGACAGTGGATGACGCGAAGGCCTACCTCGGATAGATCAGGCCTGTGGCGATCTGTTTTCCCAGGTTTCCGCGCGATGAAAAGTCGGGTGCATTTGCCTGGCGGTGAGCGATCGCCTTTGAGTTTCAGCTTGGCGCTTTCGCGGGCCGCCAGGGCATGAGGCTATCGATGCGCACCATCGACTGAAATATCTGGCTGGCGGCCATAAAGGTCGCGGCCGCAGGCATCAGCACGAAAGCCTGCGCGTGACGGAGCGGCTGAATCGCACGAGCTTCGAGCTTGTTATTTCCCGGGAAAAGTTCGTCGAAATCGGCGTCGCAGATCATCATTATCATTCCCCATCGTGGTGTTTCGGCGGCGCTGGAGCGCCGCCTGTTATCCTTCTCGGCCCCCCGTCAACCTTTGGGGAATGCCAGTATCAGTGCGATCACCAGCATCCCGATCATTGCGAGTGCTTCTATGCGCGCTGCATTTCGCGGGGTCGGACGCGCTAACCTGTTCATGTCGTGCTCCTGAGTGAGACCAAAAGAGATGTAGAACGTGCCGGGCGCGGAGGGGCGTCAGCCAATATTATCCACCCCGGCTGCAGTCTCCGAATTTGAGCATCGCTCGCCTCCTGCCTGCGGGCTCGGAAGGGCGCGGGCAATGAGCCACGCCCGGACCAGGCATCAGGACCGCCGCCACGCGCCATAGTAGGCGAGCTCTTCCGCGATGCGGGGGATGTCAGCCCGGCGAACCCCGATGTCATGCAGCGTGCTATCGCTGAGGTCGCTGAGCTTCAGGATTGTCCTGCGCTTTCGCCAGCGGCAGATCGCCGCCGCGGCGAGCTTCCTGACGGTGCCAGCAAACCCGGCGAGGTCGCCCCGGGAAAAAGGAATACGGTTGATAAACGGATCAGCTTTACCCGTAATCTGCGACATAATGATCTCCTGTCTGTGCGGGCCAGATCACGCCCGGACCCGACGAAATCGCTTTGCGAAACGCCGTGAAGGGGTGCCGCGTAGTTGCGGCATTTTCTCGATCTGGATTTTCGGTGAGGCTCTGATAAAATCCCCGCGGCGGCGGCCGTGAATGCACAGCCCCGCGCGGGGTTAGCCGCGGGTCAGGAGCGGACCCTTGGAACGCTGGCGTTCCGTGTTATGCCAGATGACACAGATCATGAGGCTGATATGGCCTGTTTTACAGGAAGTTCAACTCCAGTTGCTGGCCGCTTCTGCACTACTTGGCCGGATGGGCCATTTCTGCATCAATGCAGACAACAAGCCCCCCGGCAGTGACAGCTTCTCTGCGAGATCAACGGCTCGATGCGCGCGAGAGTTCGGTCGTATCCGGCCTGGTCGGAGATGCGGTGCGCGGCGTATTTGCGCGCCAACCGATCCCGGAATTGCGTTTTCGTTGCCATGACAGCCCGCCGGAGCTGAGAAAAGGCAAGGAGAAGTGCCGGGGGCGGCGGGTATGCCGTCCCCCGGAAGACGAATTCAGCGACGCCGACGGCGCAGTGCGAGGAGCGCACCAAGCCCGCCGATCAGAACCAAACCAGAAGCCGGCAGCGGAATCGGCACGATCTGGTTAGCCTGGATCACCTGACGCGTCAGGTCCGTGAAGTCGGTGAAGAAGCCGTCCAGGCCCATATCGATATAGGGCTGGGTGAGCAAGAACGCGGCCTCGAGTGTGGTCGGCCGAAAAGTCCATCCATGCACCTCGAAACCCGCCTCATGCGCGGCGGCGACCCATTCGGCCGAGAGAGCTTGCCCCTGGAAATTGCCGATAAAGACACCCAGGCCATCGGCGAAATCGCCCAGCTGATCGAAGTCATGGAATAGGTTGGCGCCGAACTCGAAGATGCCGAAGACGCCGTCTTGCTGGAACGCCCCGCCGAGCGCGACCTGGCGCATATCCGTGCCCGCGTCATTCTGGAAGCTGAGGATGTCGCGCAGCGCGTCATAGCTGAAACTCTGGATGTAGACCGGTTGTTCGCGCGAGGTGAAACCGGCAGCCGCCAATTCAGCGACGATCTTCTCGTTCATCTCGGTCCGGTTCGGTGTCTTCGCCTCGGGGTAGATACCGATGTTGGTGCCGTTCGCCGCATTGTAGTCGTTGAGCAGGGCCAGGACCTCACCGAAAGTGGGGATCCGGAACGGATTGTCCGACGAGGGTGTGAAGCCCGGGTATTCGGTCCCGGCCGTCAGGCGCGGGAAGGTCGTCAGGCTCTGGATCTCGTCGAGGTCGAAGTCCTGGACGAGATAGCCGCCGTTGCGCGGCGCGAAGCGCTCGGCGACGTCGGTCAGGGCCGGCCCGCTCGCTGAGTCATTCAACAGAGACGCATCGTGGAACGCGATAAGATGCCCGTCGCGCGTCAGTTGCAGGTCGGGCTCGATGAGGTCAGCGCCCATCTGCATGGCAAGCTCGTAGGAGGCGAGCGTATGTTCGGTGAGATAGCCGCTGGCGCCACGATGGGCGATGACCAGGGGCGCCGCGCCGGTCAGGGTGGGAAAGGTGGCGGCGGTTGCGATGGGGGCGGCCAAGAAGGCGCCTGGCAGGAAGGCGGCGAGCAAAATGCCGCGAAGCGCGCGAGTTATCATGATTCCTCCGGTTTTGTTGTGGCGCCAGTCCCTCTGGGCGCTCGCGATTATCGCTAACAGGAAATTGAAACACAATCTTAACGATTATTCCGTGCGCATGTTTTAGGATCCAGCGAAGGCTCGAACTGTCCACAAGAAAATTCGCATGAATGGCCGTGCCCTATAGTCCTTGGGGCGGCATCGGTGAGATAATGGTGAGGTCGAGCGGAGCACGGGTCTGGTGAGCGACCACCACCTCGCTGATTGATTGTGCGAAAACTTGGCAATTCGGGCCCTCCTTTTCCGAGCCGGGCGCGCTGGCGCCAGGAGATCATCAGCGGCGAGATGCGCCAGACCGAGACGAAAGAGCGAGACGATCCATGAAGAACCTCAGCCGCCGTCACCAGATCCTCATCGCATTTGTCCTCGCCGTTTCGCTCGCGACCGCCATCTTCTCTGCCACGCGCAGCCCGAAGCCGCTCGAATGGCCGCATGTCGTCATCGCGAATGCTGAGGAGATCGCGCTTTCCGAAGCCTGGAGCCTGATTACCGAAGCGGGGACAGCCCGGCGCAGCGCCATCGTCAGCGATTTCATCTACATCGAACTCGAGGAGCCGGCCGCGGCCGGCGAGGCGGGCGAGGTCACCGGGGCCGTGGTCAAGGCGCAGCTGCCCTATCCGGCGGCCGGGACCGTGACGCGAATGGCCGAGGAGGCGACAGTCGAGCTGCGGATCTTCACCAATCAGCACCTCGGAGCGACCTGGACGGATCGGCTCCTGCAGATCATTCCGGGGCTCCTCATCGTGGCGCTCCTGCTCTTCCTGGTCTTGCGCGGGGCGACCAAGGGTCTCGGCTTGAACTCCGCCTTCGAGGTGATCGAGAAGGACAAGCTGCGCGAGACCTTCGCTGATGTGGCCGGGATCGACGCGGCGCGCGCCGAGATCCAGGAAATCGTCGATTTCCTGAAGGATCCCAAGGAAGCCTCGCGCCTCGGCGGGCGGATGCCCAAGGGCGCGCTCTTCGACGGCCCGCCGGGCGCCGGCAAGACATTGCTCGCGCGCGCCATGGCCAAGGAGGCCGGCGTGCCCTTCCTCGCGATCGAAGCCTCGGGCGTGAACCAGCTTTTCGTTGGCGCGGGCGCAATGAAGATCAAGCGCGCCTTCCGCGAGGCGCGCAAGCATGCCCCCTGCATCGTCTTCATCGACGAGATCGACGCGATGGGCCGGGCCCGCGGCAGTTCGCAATCAGGCGCCGGCGACGAGAAGGAGACGACGCTGAACGCGCTCCTCGTCGAACTCGACGGGTTCGATGCGCGCGAGGGGATCGTGGTGATCGCGGCGACGAACCGGCCCGAGATCCTCGATCCGGCGCTGACGCGCCGGGGACGGATCGACCGCAAGATCACCATCGGCCTGCCCGATATCGAGGGCCGCAAGGCCATCCTCCAGGTCCATTGCGGCAAGATCCGGGCCGAGGACGATCTCGACGTCACCTCGATCGCAAGCACCACCTTCGGCTTTTCCGGCGCGGACCTGGCGGCGCTCGTCAACGAGGCCGCACTCCTCGCCACCCGGGCCAAGCGCGAGGTCGTGACGCTGGCGGATTTCGCCGCGGCGCGCGACCGGATGCTCGTCGGCCTGTCGGGCTCGCAGCGCAAGCTCAGCCCCGCCGAACGCCGCCTGACGGCGGTGCACGAGGCCGGCCATGCGTTGATCGCGGCGCTCGATCCCGAGGCCGATCCCATCGAGAAGGCAACGATCCTGCCGCAAGGCCGGGCCGCGGGCTTTGTGATGCAGAGCCCCAACCAGGACCGGCTCTTCGAGACCCGCGCGCGGCTGCGCGCCCGCATCCGCGTGGCCGTCGCCGGCCGCGTGGCTGAAGAGATCGTCTTTGGCGAGGATTCCATCACCACCGGCGCCGCCTCGGATATCGAGCAGGCGACGAATGTGGCCCGGCAGATGGTCATGGCCTACGGCATGTCGGACCTCGGCTTCATCCGCTTCGATCCGCAGGATGCCGCGCTTCATGATGGCGATAACCCGCCCGTGCGCGAGATCCGCAGGATCATCGAGGCCGCGCTCGAGCATGTCGCGAAGGAGATCGTCGCCCGGCGTGATACGCTCCTGGCGCTGGCCGATGAGCTAGAGGCGCGCGAGACACTTTCGGGCCACGATATTCTGACCATCATCGGCCCTCGGCCCGCCGCGATCGCGGCCATGGCGGCGGCCGAATAAGGGCAGGTCAGTCCCGCCATATTCCGGCCACTATCCTCGGCCAGATTTGCGGCGGGGAAGTTATGAGCGGGTGTCGCGTGGAGGTTCTGAGATTGGCTTCGAAGTCGGCCTTGGCTTTCGCGTTGGCATGGGCTGCGCCCTCCGCCGCGCTCGATACCGGGCTGGGTGCTGCAGCTACCATGACCGGGGTCGCTAAGGGCCATGACGGCGACGACGTGCGGTTCGGGAAGGTTCGGGTCCGCCTGCAAGGTATCGTTGCGCCCGAGGATCACCGGAATCTGCGCGAACCGGGTGGCCCCGAGGCGAGCAAGCACCTGCGCAATCTTGTCGACGACCGCGAGCTGACCTGTCTGCTCGACGGAGAAACTGCCGGCAGCAACATGCGCCCCTCGGCGATCTGCTATCTCGATGACCAGGACATCGGCGAAGCGCAGGTTCGCGCGGGCCATGCGCGGGACTGTCCGCGTTACTCGGGCGGCCGCTACGCCGAGGCCGAGGCCGCGGCGAAGGCCGACGGGAATGATCTGAGCGCGATCTATCCGCTGCCGGAATACTGCGTGTCGAGATAGGGGTGCCATGGCGAGCGGCTACGAGAAACATGCCTGCGGCGTCGATCCCAACGAGGGGTGGGGCAAGCCCACGCGCCGCGACCGGTGGATTTCCGGGCTCTACCTGGGCGTCGTCATGAGCGTCGCCCTCGGCGGACTGGCGGCGGCACTCTGGCGCGGGCTCTTCGCCGGCTGACCGGCGCCACAGGCCGTTATCTAGCCCGCAAGATCCGATCGATCGCGATCGTCACGCCCTGCATGCAGGTCGACATCTCGGCCTGTTCGCCCTGAACCCACACCCGGTCACCCGGGATGAAATTGCCGATATGCCCGGCGAGCGTATAGAGCCGGCCGTCGTCGCCGCGCAGAGCGGGGCAGGTGGCGCCTTCCCTGGTGAGCGTGCCGACAACCTCTATTCCCGGTGACGGCTGCGCGGGCGTGCGCGGCGAGGCCCGGCGCGGCTCGGCCCGCGGCCGACGCTCGGGCACCGCGCGGGGCATGCGGATCACCTCTCCAAGGCGGATCGTGCTCACATCCCGGATCTGCGGATTGGCGCGGAGAAGGGCGGTGACCGTGGTGCCGCATTGCTGCGCGATCCAGGCCAGCGTGTCGCCGGTGCGGAAGGTCACGCTGGAGCCGCAATCCTCGGGCCTGGAAGGCGCCCGTCGCGCCCGCTGCAGCGGCATCCGGATGATCTGCCCGGCATATATCCGGTTGGGATTCGTGATCCGCGGATTGGCCCGCACCAGCTCGGCAATCGTCGTGCCGCAGTAATGCGCGATACGGAAAAGCGTGTCGCCGGGCTGGACGCGGATGGCCTCGCCGCAGCGACCGGAGGATTGGGCGGCAGCGGGGAGGGGTGCCGCCAGTTGGGCAAGCGCGGCCAGGGCGCCGACCAGGAGAAAGCGGGGAAACCATTTGATCATTGGACCGTCCTGAACTTTCTACGCATCACAGTGGACCCGCGAGGGATCCGGCGCCGGCATCGACCCATGAGGCCGCAGCGCCACTTTCACCATATTCGCAGAGACCGGGCTTGTCTCCGGTATTCGGTTTGGCGGTAGCCGGTCTTGCGGGTTACAAATGTTCTCTCTATGTTCACTCCCATGTTCGACCCTGTCTTCGAGCCCGGCGCGGCCCTCTTCATCATCTGGCGACGCCCGAAATGGGGCGGGATGCAGACCCTTGCCGCCGGCTCGCACAAGGCCATGGTGGGCGCCTGGGAGGTGTTGCAGGAGGATTATCCGGATGACGAGCTGACCATGCAGCACCGGGCGCGGGTGCTGCGCCGGCGCGATCCGCTCCCTCGCTGAAATGTAATAATGGAACCTATGCGATTTTTTCGTGAAATACCTTTGCCAAAAGAATCAGTTTTTCTCTATACTGAAAGGGAAGATCTTTTCCCCACATGGAGCCTGCCATGAAGCGTCTGACCCTCGCCCTGCTTGCCTGTGCCCTGCCGGCCGCCGCCTCCGCCGACAGCCTTCGTGACGGGCTCTACCGCATCTTGACCGATGGCGCGCAGGGCACGCTCGAGATCCGGGGCGACCGGGCCAGTCTCGGGATCGCCGGCACCGGCTGCTCCGGTGCGGTGTCGGGGCCTATCAGCGCGCTGCGCGACGGCGTCGCCACAATCACTGACAGCGCCTACGGCGATATCTGCACGATCACCATCACGGCGGATGAGGATGGCCTGCCGGGGCAGATCCAGGAGTCGGGCTGCCTGGCCTATAGCGGCGCGCAATGCTCGTTCGACGGTCAGGTCGAAGGGCTCGATGTCGCCTGGACACTCGAGGCGGTGGACGCGGGCTTCAACGGCCTCGAGCGCGAGCTGCGCCTCCAGGTGCAGCAGGCGCTGCAGGCGCGCGGCCACTATCGCGGCGGCATTGATGGCGCCATCGGGCCGGGCACGCGTGGCGCGATCGTCGCGGCCGCGCGCGAGGATCTCGGCACGGATGCCGAAATCGACCTGACCGGCGCGGAGGGCGCGCGGACGTATCTGCTCGGACTCCTGGAGCCCACGGAAGCCGAGCCCATGCCGGACGACCAGGCGGCCGAACCGGAAGCCGCGGCGGAAACAGCCGATGCCGAGGCTCCGGCCTGGCACGGTGACTGGACCTGCGCGACCGATGTCTTCGATGATGCCGCGCGCTTCACCTTCGAAGACGGCCAGGCGACACTCCACAACCTCGGCGCCACCCAGCGCTATGCCGATATCCGGCAGATCGGCGGGCGCACCGATGCGCTCCAGGTCGAGATGATGGACGGCGAAACGCTCGGCCTCTTCAATATCGAGCCCACCTCGATGATCATCGTGGGCAGCGTCGGTCTCTTCGACTGCCAGCGCTGACCGGCCGCGCCAGCGGCGCGATCCAGGGCCCGGGATGCACCCGCATCCCGGGCTTTTTCACGTCCGGCGGCGAGGGGCACGCTCACTGGACGAAGCCTGCGAAAAATGGAATTATGGGCCGGGAAAGGAGAGCTCCATGTCGACATGCTTTCAGTGCAACGGCTCCGGGCGGAGCCAGCAGACCTGCCACGGTTGCGGCGGCTCCGGCCGGACATTCTCGGCAGGCAGCAACCAGCAGACGACCTGCCATTCCTGCCATGGTCACGGCAGCATCGACAGCACCTGCAACCGCTGCTACGGCCGCGGAACCCAGGGCTGAGCCTTAGCGCCGCCAATCCGAAATCCGCAGAAGAAAAAGCGGCGCCCGTCGGGGCGCCGTTTCTTCGTTGCGGGGGTGGTTTCGATCAGACCTTGAAGCCGATGATCGGCAGGACCTGAACCTCGTCCCATTTCCGCAGGAAGGCTGCGAGAAGCGCCAGGAGCAGGAGCGCCGGCAGGGCCGCGAAGACCGCTGCAAGGCCGAGCGCCGCGAGATGAGCCTGGCCGCGGCTTGCCCCGGTCGCGAGGCGCGCATCGAAGATCCAGCCATAGAGGTAAAAGGTCAGGAAGGCGTAGAAGAAGGGCGCGAAGAAGGTCGCATTGCCCGCAAGCCAAGGGTAGAGCGGCGGCGCGAAGAGATAGAGGAAGGCCGCGACCAAAGCTGCGATCCCGGCAAGCGCGGGAGCGGTCTTCGAGCCGGCCAGGAAGGCCGCATGCGCCGCGGCCGCGCCGATCGCCAGCAGGACGGGCAGGGAGCCCCGGATGGCCGGCCAGGGATGGTTCGGCAGGTGGTAGAGATAGAAGGCCAGCATCGGCATGAAGAGCACCGTGCCGGCGAGAAGGCCGATGGCGATGCGCTGGCCCGTCGGCCGGCCCGCCCCGAAGATGCTCACGGCGCGATGGAAGAGCATGACCAGCGTGAGCGCGAGCAGCGCGTGAACGGAGATCTCCGCCAGGTCGCGGAAGAGCCCGCCCGAGCGGACGGTCATGTAGACGATCGTCGCAACCAGCAGCGCCAGGCCGAAATTGGTGACCAGCCTGGTGAACGCATGGTGCCGGATGGCAGCGACGAGCACCAGCAGCGTTCCGACCACGGCGGCCGAAAGGTAGAGATCGGTGGCGTTATATTGGGGGTGCTCGCCCGTCAGGGAGGCGCCCAGCTGCCGCACGCCGCCAACCGACATCTCGTCGAGCGCGCCGATGCCGGCCACATAGCCGATCATCGCGACAAGCAGGAGAAGCCCGTATCCCAGGCTTGCGGAAAAGCCGCGCTTCTGATCGTGGGGAACATCCATATTCGCCATACTGGTCTCCTTTTTCCCTCGTGTTATTCCCCGGTTTGAACGGGGGGGTCCGAGCCGGCAAGCCGGCCCGGAAAGTTGTCTTCATTCGGTG
>CAZKSE010000035.1:0-15633 GCA_964555305.1 uncultured Rhodobacter sp.
CGCAGATGCGCGTCATCGGCGAGGCGCCGGCCGGCCGCCGGTTCGACGCCCCCCTCGCCCCCGGCGAGGCGGTGCGCATCTTCACCGGCGCCCCGGTCCCGGCTGAGGCCACGCGCGTGATCATCCAGGAGGATGTCACCCGCAGCGACGACTGGATCACGCTGAAGGACAACCTCGACCCCGGCCCCCATATACGCCCCGCCGGCGGCGACTTCCGCGCCGGCGACCTGCTGTCCGCCCCGCGCCGCCTGCGCCCGGTGGACCTGGCCGTCCTCGCCTCCATGAACCGGGCCGAGGTGGCGGTGACCCGCCGCCCGGTCGTGGCGATCATCGCAACCGGGGACGAGCTGGTGATGCCCGGTGACGACCCGCGCCCCGACCAGATCGTCGCCTCGAACAGCTTTGCGCTGAAGGCCCTGGTCGAGGCCGAGGGCGCCGAGGCGCGGATCCTGCCTATCGCCCGCGACGAGCCCGCGCATCTGCGCGCGGTGCTGGAGCTGGCGCGCGGCGCCGATGCCATCGTCACCACCGGCGGCGCATCGGTCGGCGATCATGACCTGGTCGCGCCGATCACCCGCGAGCTGGGGGCCGAACCCGCCTTCTGGCGCATCGCCATGCGGCCGGGCAAGCCGCTGATGGCCGGTCGGCTCTTCGATGCGCTGATGCTGGGCCTGCCGGGCAACCCGGTCTCCTCCATCGTCTGCGCGCACCTGTTCCTCCTGCCGGCGCTGCGGGCGATGCAAGGGCTGGGCGCCTGGCCCGCGCCTACCCGCACCGCCACGCTGGCCGAACCCGTGGCCGAGAACGGCCCGCGCGCCCATTACATGCGCGCCCGGCTTCAGCCCGACGGCCAGATCCGCGCCTTTCCGCGTCAGGACTCCTCGCTTCTGACCGTCCTCGCCGAGGCGGACGCCCTGCTCGTCCGTCCCATCGGGGATCCCGCGCGTCCCGCCGGTCACCCCGTGCGCTACATCCCAATCTGAGAACCGCCCGCCAAGGTTGACTTTTGGCGGGAACAACGATAGAACCTTGCGGGAACGTAGGGGGCATATGCCCGGCTCATGTTGCGGAAAGGGCGCGCGATGCTCACGCGGAAACAGCTGGAACTTCTGGAACTGATCGACACGCGGATGAAGCGCGATGGCGTCCCCCCCTCCTTCGACGAGATGAAGGAGGCGCTGCAACTGCGCTCCAAATCCGGCATCCACCGGCTGATCACGGCGCTGGAAGAGCGCGGCTTCATCCGCCGCCTGCCCCACCGCGCCCGCGCGATCGAGGTGATCCGCCTGCCAGAGACCACGGACCGGCGCTTTTCCCCGCGCGTCATCGAAGGCGGCGGCCGGTCGCTTGCCTCGGCGCCGCCCGCCCCGCGCGGCGCCCGCCCGGTCGAAGCCGCCTCGGCGCTGGAACTGCCGGTCATGGGCCGCATCGCCGCCGGCACCCCGATCGAGGCGATTTCCGAAATCTCGCACCATGTCGCCGTGCCCGGGTCGATGCTGTCGAGCCAGGGCAAGCATTACGCGCTGGAAGTGCGCGGCGATTCGATGATCGAGGCCGGGATCAACGATGGCGACGTCGTGGTGATCCGCGAACAGACCACGGCCGAGAATGGTGATATCGTCGTCGCTCTGGTCGAAGGTCAGGAAGCGACGCTGAAAAGGTTCCGCCGGATGCGCGGCATGATCGCGCTCGAAGCCGCCAATGCCGCCTACGAGACCCGCATCCTGCGCGACGATCAGGTGCAGATTCAGGGCCGACTGGTCGGCCTGATCCGCACCTACTGACCGGCGGGGGCTTAGACGCGGTTTGAACGCGGGATTGGCCGACCCGCAGCCGGCATCCCCGGGATCGCAGGATTACCCTTCATCGGGGCGAGCCGCATGGAGATGGGTTTCCATTCGGTTAACAAGAAAAGCGATTCCCTTTCCAGTCATCGACTTATCCGTTGGTCCAAGCTTGGACCCACGCCGTTTTCCGTGTTTCTGACCCTCCCAAAGCGCCAGGACTCACCCCTGTGGCGCGGTCGCCGTTGATGGGGCTCACTCCGTCCGCGGCGCCCGGATCCCGTAAGGCAGGGTGCCGCGCCGGTTCGGGTCGATCCGCAGCTCCTGCTCCAGCGGCGGAACGGACCGCTGGTGACAATCCGGCCGCGCGCAGATCCGGCAGGAAATTCCGATCGGCTCGAAAGCGGTCGGGTTGTCCAGATCCATGTCATCGGCATAGGTCAGCGCCCCGGCGTGCCGGATCTCGCAGCCCAAGCCGATCGCATAGCGCCGCACCGGCGCCCGGAACGACCCGCCGGGCTTCACCACGTCCCGCGCCAGGCAGAAATACCGCACCCCGTCTGGGGTTTCAGCCAGCTGGCGCACAAACCGACCCGGTGTCTCGAAGGCGCGGTGCACGTTCCACAGCGGGCAGGCCCCGCCGTAGCGCGCGAACTGCAACCGCGTCGCCGAATGCCGCTTGGTGATCGTGCCCGCCTGATCGACGCGCACAAAGAAGAACGGCACCCCCTTCGCGCCCGGCCGCTGCAGGGTGGACAACCGATGCGCCACCTGCTCGATCGACGCGCCGAAACGGTCGGCAAGCTGCTCAAGATCGTGCCGCGTTTCCTGCGCGGCCGCCAGAAACGCGCGGTAAGGCATCAGCGCCGCGCCGGCGAAATAGTTCGCCAGCCCGATCTTCGCGATCCCCCGCGCCGCCTCCGTCTGGAAGCGCGCCAGATCCAGCGTCGCCTCCAGCAGATCGTCCTGCGTGAGCAGCGCCACCTGATGCAGCAACTGGAACCGCCGCGTCGCGCTCGACGCCGTCCGCGCCAGCCCCAGCACCCGCGACTGCGGATCGTAGACGCGCAGCGGGCCGGCATCGATATCCGTCAGCTTCACCCCGTTCCGCGCCAGCACGCGCATCGTGTAGCTGTCCAACCCGTCCGAGGCCTGGGCGAAGGTTTCGGCCTTGCGGTCCACGGCGTCGATGTAATTGTCGCAATAGTGGAAGAAGTCGCGCACCTCGTCCCAGGGAGAGGCCTGAAGCATCCGATCCTCGCGCCCCAGTGCCTCATCGAGCGAGGCGAGGCGCTCATGTACTTGGCGATAGGCATGGTGCAGCGCCAGCAACGACCGCGCCACCCCCGGCGCGTTCGACGCCACCAGCCGCAGATCCGCCAGTGCCGGGGCGGGCGCCGGAAAGACCGGATCTGCGAGCGCCTCGCGCAGGTCCGACACCATCCGCTCGCTGTCGCCGGTCGACAGCTCCGTGACATCGGTTCCGAATTCGCGCGCCAGCGCCAGCAACACGCCGCTCGACACCGGGCGGTTGTTGTTCTCCATCTGGTTCAGATAGGGCAGCGAGACGCCCATCCGACCGGCGAAATCCTTCTGCGTCAGTTGCAGACGCGCACGGATCTCACGCAGTTTGGAGCCGGCATAGAGTTTCTGGACAGCCATTGCGCCCCCGACTTTGCAACATTGGGATACTAGTTTTGCAAATCCGCGTCGCCAAGTCGTTCACGCACCGATCTGTCGCGCCCGCCGCATGACGTAGAGGATCGCGAAGATCGCAAGGCTGCTGCAGGTCAGCATGATCAGCAGCAGCGGCCAGGCGGTCGACCCCGGCTGCAGAAGCGCGCCCGCCAGCCCCGACAAGATCGCCCCGCCCCCGATCATGATCGCCCCGCCCAGTCCCGAGGCCGTGCCGGCCAGATGCGGGCGCACCGACAGCATTCCCGCGGTGGCGTTGGGCAGGACCATGCCGTTGCCAAGTCCCACGAAGAAGAAGAACCCGAAGAAAACCCACGCCGGCGCCAGGTCCAGCGCCAGGAAGAACGCCAGCACCCCCAGCCCCGCGGTGGTGACCACGGCGCCGTAGAGGATCATCTTGTTGACGCCGATTCGCACCGAGAAGCGACCAGAACAGAAGTTGCCCAGGGCATAGCCCACCGCCGTCGCGCCGAAATAGACGCCCAGCCAGGTCGGGCTGAGGCCATAGATCTCGGAGCCGACGAAGGGCGCGCCGCCGAGATAGGCGAAGAAGACGCCCGAGGTCAGCGAGGCCGCCAGCACATATCCCCAGAAGCGAGGCGACGACAGAAGCGGTGGATAGTCCCGGAACTGGGCGCGGAAACTCGTGTGTCGACTGACCGAGGTTTCGCCCAGATCGACCCAGGTCAGCGCCATCACCAGCAGCCCGGCGATCAGCAGCATCAGGAAATTTGCTTTCCAGCCAAAGGTTTCGTCGAGGATTCCGCCGACGAATGGCCCCAGCATCGGCACGATCGACATGCCCATCGTCAGATAGCCGATCATCGAGGCCGCCTGCGCCTCGTCGACCATGTCGCGGGCGATGGCGCGGCTGAGCACCATGCCCGTGGCGATGACCGCCTGCGCGGTGCGGCAGATCAGGAAGACCTCGGCCGATTGGGCGATCAGCGTGCCGACGCTGGCCACCGCAAACAGCGCCATTGAGCCGAGAAGCAGCTTGCGCCGGCCGAACCGGTCGGACAGCGGGCCGATGATCACCTGCAGCACCGCGCTCGCCGCAAGATAGAGCGAGACGGACAGCTGCATGACCGCGTAATCGACCTGAAAATACGCCGCCATGTTCGGCAGCGAGGGCAGGAAGATGTTCATCGACAGCGCCGAGAGTCCCGCAATCAGGATCAGCGTCGACAGATGCGGTGGGGTGGTGCGGTCCAGAAACCGCGTCGGGGGCGCCATCATCGTTTCACCTGTGTAGGATTTCCCCGGGACGGTGTCCAGTCGGCTGTTCCCGGCGAAGACCGCTCAGATAGCCCCGCGCGGGGCCGAGGCCAACTCCGATCGGACTTTGCAGATTTGCAATTCACATAGAGTTAGCAAAGGCAGATTTGCAAATTTTCCGAAAACCGCTTTCCCTGCGCGCCGCAAAACCCTATTTTCCGCCGCCAGCAGAGGAGGGCGCCATGAAGGACATTCTCAACGAACTCGACTCGCGTCGGAAGGTCGCCCGGCTGGGCGGCGGGCAACGGCGGATCGATGCGCAGCATGCCAAAGGCAAGCTGACCGCGCGGGAGCGGATCGAGATCCTGCTCGACGAGGGCTCGTTCGAGGAATTCGACATGTTCGTCGCCCATCGCTGCACCGATTTTGGAATGCAGGCGGACCGCCCCTCGGGCGATGGGGTGGTGACGGGCTGGGGCACGATCAACGGGCGTCTGGTCTATGTGTTCAGCCAGGACTTCACGGTCTTCGGCGGCTCGTTGTCGGAAACCCACGCGCAGAAGATCTGCAAGATCATGGATATGGCGATCCAGAACGGCGCGCCGGTGATCGGGCTGAACGATTCGGGCGGCGCGCGCATCCAGGAGGGGGTGGCAAGCCTCGCCGGCTATGCCGATGTCTTTCAGCGCAACATCCTGGCCTCGGGCGTCATTCCGCAGATTTCGGTCATCATGGGACCCTGCGCGGGGGGCGCGGTCTATTCGCCGGCGATGACCGACTTCATCTTCATGGTGCGCGACAGCTCCTACATGTTCGTGACCGGCCCCGATGTGGTGAAGACCGTCACCAACGAGGTTGTCACCGCCGAAGAACTGGGCGGCGCCTCGACCCATACGCGCAAGTCCTCGGTCGCGGATGGCGCGTTCGAGAACGACGTCGAGGCGCTGATCGAGGTGCGCCGGCTGGTCGATTTCCTGCCGCTGTCGAACCGCGAGAAGCCGCCAGTGCGGCCCTTCTTCGATGACCCGGCGCGCATCGATCACAGCCTGGACACGCTGGTGCCCGACAACCCGAACCAGCCCTACGACATGAAGGAGCTGATCCTGAAGATCTCCGACGAGGGCGATTTCTACGAGATTCAGGCCGAGTTCGCCAAGAACATCATCACCGGCTTCATCCGCCTCGAGGGGCAGACGGTGGGGGTGGTCGCCAACCAGCCGATGGTGCTGGCCGGGTGCCTCGACATCGACAGCTCGCGCAAGGCGGCGCGCTTCGTGCGCTTCTGCGATGCCTTCGAGATCCCGATCCTGACCTTCGTCGATGTGCCCGGCTTCCTGCCCGGAACGGGGCAGGAATACGGCGGCATCATCAAGCATGGCGCGAAGCTGCTCTTTGCCTATGGCGAGGCGACCGTGCCGAAGGTCACGCTGATCGTGCGCAAGGCCTATGGCGGGGCCTATGACGTCATGTCGTCGAAGCATCTACGCGGCGATTTCAACTATGCCTGGCCCACCGCCGAAGTGGCGGTGATGGGCGCCAAGGGCGCGGTCGAGATCCTCTATCGGAGCGAGTTGGGCGACCCCGACAAGATCGCCGCCCGCGTGAAGGATTACGAGGACCGCTTCGCCAACCCCTTCGTCGCCGCCGAGAAGGGCTTCATCGACGAGGTGATCATGCCGCATTCGACGCGCCGCCGGATCTGCCGCGCTTTCGCCTCGCTGCGCAACAAGAAACTCCAGAACCCCTGGAAAAAGCACGACAACATCCCGCTATGAGCGCGCCGACCTTCCTGCTTTGCACCCCCCCGCCCCGGTTCTGCCTGCTGCCGCCCGCGACCCCGCTTGGGGGGCACCATTGCAGCGCGGCAACGGTGGGGCGGTCACGTTCTGCTCACGCCTGCGGCATCTGGTGCGCGCGATTCGAATCCAGTATCTTTCCCGCCAGCGCTGCGCCGCCTTCGGGTGGGCGCAAAGGTTGTCGGCGGGGCGCATGGCACCCTTCCCGCCAGAAAAACGAAAAGAGCAGGAGCGATCCATGTCCAAAATCACCCTTATCGGCGTTGCCGCCGTCCTCAGCCTCAGCGCTCTGGCTGGTTGCCAGCGCGCCCCGGCCCAGCCCGCGCCGATGGAGCCGATCTACGCCGAGCCGGTCACCGGCAAGACGCGCTAAGACTTCGGAACGTCTGACTACCGGGGCAGGGCGCCACGGCGTCCTGCCCCCTTTTATGTCCGCCTGCACAGGCGGTAGCCCGGCATGTTGAAGCATCGCGGCTTTCCCGGCCGGCTTCCGGGCACGGATTTCCAGTTCGTCATCCGGCGAGCGAACAAGGACGGCGCCACCCCGATCGTCGCGCGGAAGCGGTTCGCGGACCGCCGTCCCGCCGACCGGCGCGCCGATGCGGGCTTCATCGCAGCGCTTTGGGAACATTTTGGCGAAGAGCCATTCGAGCGTGGCAATCTGGATGCCGGGCGCCTGTCCTGGCTCTTCGGCCGCGAGGTCGTCCCCGCCGAGGACCCGTTCGACCCCGCCGATTACGAGGCCCTGCTGCGCATCGACCTGAAGGTCGCGCGCCAGAGCTTCCCCGAGATCTTCGCCGACAACGGCCTTGGGGACCACGAGCCCGAAGAGGACGACGAATGACCCCGGCCTGCCCGCCGCTTCGGCAAGAAACCGCCACCGTCCCCTGCGCCCGCGTGCGCGCGGGGAACCGTTCGGCCCGCCCGTGGTTTAAGGTCCAAGACGCAAACAATCGGGAGATTCGGGAATCATGTCGAAAGCATTTGTTCTGTCCGCTGCCGTCCTGGTCGCACTGGCCGGCTGCGGCCGCAATGTGGGTGAGCAGGCGCTCTTTGGCGGCGGTGCAGGAGCCGTCGGTTCTGCCGTTGTCGGGGGTGACCCGGTTCTCGGCGCGGCCGTGGGCGCCGGCGGCAACATCCTCTTCTGCCAGACCTATCCGGACCGCTGCTGACGCGCCCTGCGCGACGCAGGCGATCCGGTCATCTTCGCCGTCCGTACCCTGCCGGGTGCGGGCGGCGCAGTCGTTTCTGACCCATCGCCATGCACCGTGCGGAGGAAATGCATGTTCGAGAAGATCCTGATCGCGAACCGGGGCGAGATCGCCTGTCGCGTCATCAAGTCGGCCCGCAAGATGGGCATCAAGACGGTCGCGGTCTATTCCGATGCCGACCGGAACGCGCTGCATGTGAAGATGGCCGACGAGGCCGTGAACATCGGCCCGCCGCCGGCGAACCAGTCCTATATCGACATCGAGAAGGTGATGGGCGCGATCCGGCAGACCGGCGCACAGGCGGTGCATCCGGGCTATGGGTTCCTGTCGGAGAACATGAAATTCGCCCAGGCGCTGGAGGCCGAGGGCGTCACCTTCGTCGGCCCGCCCTCCACCGCGATCGAGGCGATGGGCGACAAGATCACCTCGAAGAAGATCGCGGCCGAAGCGGGCGTCAGCACCGTGCCCGGCTACATGGGCCTGATCGCGGACGCCGAGGAGGCGGTGAAGATCAGCCGCGAGGTCGGCTATCCGGTGATGATCAAGGCCAGCGCCGGCGGCGGCGGCAAGGGGATGCGGATCGCCTGGAACGACGAGGAGGCGCGCGAGGGTTTCCAGTCCTCGAAGAACGAGGCCGCGAGCAGCTTCGGCGACGATCGCATCTTCATCGAGAAATTCGTCACCCAGCCCCGGCATATCGAGATCCAGGTGCTGGCCGACAAGCACGGCAATTGCGTCTACCTGTTCGAGCGGGAATGCTCGATCCAGCGGCGCAACCAGAAGGTCATCGAAGAGGCGCCGAGCCCGTTTCTGGATGAGGCCACGCGCAAGGCGATGGGCGAACAGGCCGTCGCGCTGGCCAAGGCCGTGGGCTATACCAGCGCCGGCACGGTCGAATTCATCGTCGATGGCGACCGGAACTTCTATTTCCTCGAGATGAACACGCGGTTGCAGGTCGAGCATCCGGTGACCGAACTGATCACCGGCGTCGATCTGGTCGAGCAGATGATCCGCGTCGCGGCGGGCGAGCAGCTGCCCTTCGCGCAGGAGGATCTGAAGATCAATGGCTGGGCGATGGAAAGCCGGCTTTATGCCGAGGATCCCTACCGCAACTTCCTGCCATCCATCGGGCGGCTGACGCGCTACCGCCCCCCGGCCGAGGGAACGACACCCACCGGCGGCATCGTGCGCAACGATACCGGCGTCTACGAGGGCGGCGAGATCAGCATGTATTACGACCCGATGATCGCCAAGCTCTGCACCTGGGCCGACACCCGCGCCGCGGCGATCGAGGAAATGCGCCTGGCGTTGGACACGTTCGAGGTGGAGGGGATCGGTCACAACTTGCCCTTCTGCTCAGCGGTGATGGATCATCCGAAGTTTGCCGCCGGCGACATGACAACCGCCTTCATCGCCGAGGAATACCCCGACGGGTTCCAGGGGGTCAGCCTGCCCGACCAGACGCTCCGGCGGGTGATCGCCGCGGCGGCGGCGATGAATCGCGTGGCCGAGATCCGGCGCACGCGGGTCTCGGGCCGGATGGACAATCACGAGCGCAAGGTCGGCGACGACTGGGTGGTCGAGGCGCAGGGCCTGTCGGTCGCGCTGAAGATCCGCGCCGATCGCGCCGGCGCGACGGTCGATTTTTCCGATGGCGGCATGATGCGCGTCGAATCCGACTGGGTGCCCGGCCAGCCGCTGGCGCGGCTGCTGATCGATGGTGAGCCGCTGGTCCTGAAGGTCGGGCGCATCACGGGCGGCTACCGGGTGCGGTTGCGCGGGGGCGATCTGAAAGTGCATGTGCGCACGCCGCGGCAAGCCGAACTGGCCGCGCTGATGCCCGAGAAACTGCCCCCCGACACATCGAAGATGCTTCTCTGCCCGATGCCCGGACTGATGGTGAAGCTGAACGTGGCCGAGGGCGACGAGGTCTACGAGGGCCAGGCGCTCTGCACGGTCGAGGCGATGAAGATGGAAAACATCCTGCGCGCCGAACGTCAGGGCACGGTGAAGAAGGTCAACGCCGAAGTCGGCGGTAGCCTTGCCGTGGACGACGTCATCATGGAGTTCGAATGAGCATCAGGCACCTTGCCCGGGGCGGTCAGTTCCGCCCCGACGGCAGCCGATCCAGCATTTCCTGCCGGCGCAGCGGGAAGCGGTCGATGACCGCGTTGATCTCGCGTACGTCGCGCGGGGCGGGTCGGCGCTGCTTGACCTCGCCGTCCTTGTCGATGATCGCCAGCATGAAGCCACGCGGGCGAAGCCGCTGGCGCAGGCTGCTGCCGGAATTGCGCGCAGTGTCGTACAGCACCACCACGTCGCGTTCGTACAGGTCGTCCGCGCGGGCCTCGATGTCACGCATCTGCTGCACGAAGGCCGGGTCGTTCGGCGTGTCGGACATCACCGCGAGTATCCGCCATTGCCAGAGGAAGTCGTCGAGATCCACATCGACCGCCTCGATGATGCGCAGGCCTTCGACCTCGGCCTCGGCATCGCCGTTCAGGCTGTCGGTCGTGGCCATGGCGGCAAGCGGCAGCAAAGCGGCGAGGCCGGCGAAAAAGATCGGCAGTATACGCTGGGTCATTCCGGGCAGGGTCATTTTGCCTCCTATTGATCCAGATATAGGCGCTCGCGGGTGGAAAACACCAGAGATGCGCGATGAATTTGCCGCCATCACCCGGCGCGGCATGGCAAATGCGGAGAGAGCGAGATGAGCGATCGCAGCGAGAAACTGACCCGGTGGGCCGAACAGGTCGAAAAGGAACTGAAGGGCCGCACCCCCGATAGCCTGACCTGGAACACGCTCGAAGGGATCGCGGTCAAGCCGCTTTACTCCGAGGAAGACCTGCAGGGGCTGGAGCATCTGGGCACGATGCCGGGTCTGGCGCCCTTCGTGCGCGGGCCGCGCGCGACGATGTATGCCGGTCGCCCTTGGACGATCCGGCAATACGCGGGCTTCTCGACGGCCGAGGAATCGAACGCCTTCTACCGCAAGGCGCTGGCCGCGGGGCAGCAGGGCGTGTCGGTCGCCTTTGATCTCGCCACCCACCGCGGCTACGACAGCGACCACCCGCGGGTCGAGGGGGACGTGGGCAAGGCCGGCGTCGCCATCGACTCGGTCGAGGACATGAAGATCCTGTTTGACGGGATCCCGCTGGACAAGGTCAGCGTCTCGATGACGATGAACGGCGCGGTCATTCCGATCCTCGCCAATTTCATCGTCACGGGCGAGGAGCAGGGGGTGGACCGGAAGCTCCTTTCCGGCACCATCCAGAACGACATCCTGAAGGAGTTCATGGTCCGCAACACCTATATCTTCCCGCCGGAAGCCTCGATGCGGATCGTGGCCGACATCATCGAATACACCGCCGCCGAGATGCCGAAGTTCAATTCCATCTCGATTTCCGGCTACCACATGCAGGAGGCCGGCGCGAACCTGGTGCAGGAGCTCGCGTTCACCCTGGCCGATGGGCGGGAATACGTCCGCGCGGCGATTGCCCGCGGCATGGATGTCGATGCCTTTGCCGGGCGGCTGTCGTTCTTCTTCGCCATCGGCATGAATTTCTTCATGGAGGCCGCGAAGCTGCGCGCCGCGCGCCTGCTCTGGCATCGGATCATGTCGGAGTTCGAGCCGAAGAAGCCGGGCAGCCTGATGCTGCGCACGCATTGCCAGACCTCGGGCGTGAGCCTCGCCGAGCAGGACCCCTACAACAACGTCATCCGCACCGCCTACGAGGCGCTCTCGGCGGTCCTCGGCGGCACCCAGTCGCTGCATACCAACGCGCTCGATGAAGCCATCGCGCTGCCCACCGAATTCTCGGCCCGGATCGCCCGCAACACGCAGCTGATCCTGCAGGAGGAGACCGGCATCACCAATGTCGTCGATCCGCTGGCGGGCAGCTACTATGTCGAAAGCCTGACCGCGGAGCTGGCCGAGAAAGCCTGGGCGCTGATCGAGGAGGTCGAGGAGCTGGGCGGCATGACCAAGGCCGTGGCCAGCGGCATGCCGAAGCTGCGCATCGAGGAGACGGCGGCGCGGCGTCAGGCGCTGATCGACCGGGGTGAGGAAGTGATCGTCGGCGTCAACAAGTACCGCAAGGACAAGGAAGATCCGATCGACATCCTCGATATCGACAATGCCAAGGTGCGGTTGTCGCAGATCGCGCGGCTTGAAAAGGTGCGCGGCTCCCGCGACCAGGCCGTCTGCGACGCGGCCCTGGCCGAGCTGGAACGCCGCGCGCGCGAGGGCGGCAATCTTCTGGAGGCCGCGGTCGATGCATCGCGCGCCCGCGCCACCGTGGGGGAAATCAGCATGGCGATGGAAAAGGTGTTCGGTCGTCACCGGGCCGAGGTGAAGACGCTCGCCGGCGTCTATGGCGCCGCCTACGAGGGCGATGACGATTTCGCCGCCATCCAGCGCGAGGTCGAGGAATTCGCCGAGGCCGAAGGGCGGCGGCCGCGCATGCTGGTCGTCAAGATGGGGCAGGACGGGCATGACCGCGGCGCCAAGGTCATCGCCACCGCCTTCGCCGATATCGGCTTCGACGTGGATGTGGGCCCCCTATTCCAGACGCCCGAGGAAGCGGCGCAGGACGCGATCGACAACGACGTGCATGTCGTCGGCATCTCCAGTCAGGCGGCCGGTCACAAGACCCTGGCGCCGAAACTGGTGCAGGCGCTGAAGGATCAGGGCGCGGGCGACATCCTGGTGATCTGCGGCGGCGTCATCCCGCAGCAGGATTACGCCTTCCTACGCGACAGCGGCGTCAAGGCGATCTTCGGGCCGGGAACCAACATCCCCTCGGCGGCGCGCGACATCCTGCGCCTGATCCGCGAGGCGCATCCGCCGGCGGCCGAGTAAACCCCGGCGCGGCGGTACACGACAGGAGCGCGCGATGCTGAGCTTCGACCATCTGGCGATCGGCGCCGAAACCCTGGAGGACGGCGTCGCGGCGGTGGAGGCCGCCTTGGGCGTTGCGCTGGCACCGGGCGGGGCGCATCCGATGATGGGCACACATAACCGGCTTCTGTCGCTCGGACCGGGCGAGTATCTGGAAGTGATCGCCATCGACCCCGACGCCCCGCGCCCCGGTCGGCCGCGCTGGTTCGCGCTCGATGATTTTCGCGGCAAGCCGCGCCCCGGCGCCTGGATCGCGCGCGCCGCGCCGCCGCTCGCCGAGGCACTGGCCCGGGCGCCGGCCGGCGCCGGCGACGCCCACGCATTGAGCCGGGGCGCCTACGCTTGGGAAATGGCGATCCCGGACACGGGGCTTCTGCCCTTCGCCGGGCTCTTTCCCGCCCTGATCGCCTGGCAGGGAACGGCGCATCCGGCCGATGCCTTGCCCGATCAGGGCATTCGCCTGCACCGGCTGGTGCTGATCCATCCGGAAGCCGGCGCGCTGCGCGCGGCCCTTGCCCCGTTGATCACGGATGCGCGCCTGACCGTCACGCTGGGCGCCGAGCCGCAGATGGCCGCCGAATTCAAGACGCCCGCCGGGCTGCGGGTGCTGGCGTGATCCGCGATGCGCGCCCGGAGGACGCCGCCGCCATCGCGGCGATCTGGAACCCGATCATCCGCGACACCGACATCACCTTCAACCCGGTCCAGAAATCCACCGACGAAATCGCGACACTCATCGCCGACCGCCAAGCGGCGAGCCACGCCTTCCTGGTGGCCGAGGTCGAGGGCGTCGTGCAGGGCTTTCCCAGCTATTTCCAGTTCCGCGGCGGGTTGGGCTATGCCCGCACGATGGAGCATTCCGTCAACGTCGCCGCCGCGGCGCGCGGCCTGGGCCTGGGCCGGGCGCTGATGGCCGCTCTGGAGGCACATGCCCGCAGGAACGGCCGGCGCATGCTGATCGGCGCGGTGACGGCAACGAATGCAGCCTCGCTCGATTTCCGCCGCGGGCTGGGCTTCGTCGAGGTCGGGCGCATTCCCGATGCCGGATGGAAGTTCGGGCGCCACCATGATCTGGTGCTTGTGCAGAAATTGCTTGATCCGCCGGATGGGCAAGGCGCGCAAGCTGCGATAAACTGAGTTGATGTCGATCTGGTCCCGCATCTCGGCCGCGCTGGCCGCCCTGCGCGACGGCGAGCCGTTGAGCGCCGTCTTCGACCGGCTGCGCAGTCCGCCCGAACGCTCGGTCGCCTTCACCATCGGGGTGATTGCGCTGGGGGCGAAGCTTGCCAAGGCCGATGGCGCCGTCACCAGGGGCGAAGTCGCGATGTTCCGCGCCATCTTCACCATCCCCCCCGGCGAGGAAGCGAATGCCGCGCGCGTCTTCAACCTCGCACGGCAGGATGTCGCCGGTTTCGACGCCTATGCGCGCAAGCTCGCCGGGATGTTTCCGCCAGGCGATCCGGTGCTGCGCGACCTGCTGGAGGGGTTGTTCCACGTCGCCATCGCCGATGGCGATTTCCACCCCGCCGAAGAAGAGTTCCTGCACGAAGTCGCGCGGATCTTCGGTCTGACCGAGGCCTGTTTCCGGGCCCTCAAGGCCCGTGTCGTGCCGGGGGCCGAGCCGGATCCGTTCGAGGTGCTGGAACTGCCCGCCAGCGCCAGCCTTTCCGACGCCCGCCGCGCCTTCCGCCGGATGGTGCGCGACAGCCACCCCGACGCTTTGCGCGCCCGCGGCGTGCCCGAGGAAGCCGTGCGCGTTGCCGAAACCCGCCTCAAGGCGCTGAACCGCGCCTGGGAGGCCGTGCAGGCGCGTCACGCGGCCTGAAGACGCCGCGCGGAACCCGCACGGCGCCGCTTGAACCAACGACCGGCCGATCCCAGATTTGCCGGCAGGAGTTGTCGCCGATGTTGTCGCCCATGCCCCGTCTCGCGCCGCTGGTGCTGGCGCTGCTACTCTCCGGTCCGGCCGTAGCCGAGGCCCCCGATGCGCCGGCAGACGAGCCGACGATCCAGGAACGGTTCGAGGAGATGATCGACCGCCTGCTGGGCCGACTGGAGCCCGGGTTCGAGGCGTTGCAGGACATGCTCGGCGATCTGAGCGGCTGGCACGCGCCCGAGGTGCTGCCGAACGGCGACATCTTGATCCGCCGTCGCAGTCAGCCCCCCGCGCCCGACCCGTCCGGCGAGGAGGCGCCCGTCACCGACCCCCTGGAACTTTGAGAGCGCGCGGTCCGCACGATCGTCGTCACGCCCAGCGTCTTCGCCAACCCGTTGAACCGCTGCTCTGCCACTTCGCCGAAAAGGTCGCGCATCTCGGGGCGCAGCAGCAGTTCGAGCACTTTCTTCTTGGGGTAGAAGCGCAACTCTCCCGCCGCTTCGGGCCCGCCGATCGAGAACATCGCGCCGAAGCGCATGGCGCGGCCGAGCATGATCGCGTGGCGGATCTCGTCTTCGTCCAGAAGCGTCAGCAAGGGGGTGAGTCGGCTGTCGGTGCCGGCATTCTTGTAGCGGTTCATCAGGGCCAGACCCAGATAGACTCGGCCCTTGTGATCGAGCCCCCCCAGATTCGCCCGCGTGGCCGTATCGAAGCAGCTTTCGGCGCGGTAGTCGGGATGCGCGCGCCAGTTCACATCGTGCAGCAGGCAGGCCGCCTTGATCAGCCGCAGACGCTCGGGGCTGGCGTTGCGATAGAGCGGCGTGAGGAACTGGAAAAGCTTCTTTCCGAACCCCGGCAGGCGCGAATTCGCCGTCTCGTAGAAGCGGCAGGCCTCGATCAGCGGATCGCGCGAGCGCAGGGCGTCGGGCATCTGCTCGAACAGGATCCCCTCGCGGATCCCGAAGCTGGACACATAGATCATCTTCGGCCGGAAGACGCCGAGCAGATGGCGCAGCACCACCGTCGCCAGCGGCACCAGCGCGATCCGCTCGGGCGAAAGGCCGGTGCTCGCCCGCAGCTTCTTCAGGTCCTGATCCTGCAACCAGTCGATCGTCTTGCGGATCGATTTCGGCGTCATGGCGTATTCATGAAG
>CAZKSE010000035.1:15733-23108 GCA_964555305.1 uncultured Rhodobacter sp.
CCTCGACCTGGGCCTTGAACTCGGGGCCATCCTCGGCCTCGCGCACGGCGGCGGTGGCGACCATGGTCAGGCTGGTCAGGTTCATCTCGCGGGCCAGGAGCGCGAAGCGCTTGATCGCCGACAGCGCGCGGCTGCGCCCCTCCTCGTTCAGGCGGCCGGATTGCGCCATGCCCCGGCCCAGACCGCACATGATCTTTTCGTTGTAGAAGAAGGCGGGCGAGCGGGCGGCGCCGTCGAAAACCACCATCCGGACCGAGTTGGAGCCCACGTCGATCACGCCCACGCGCTCCAGCGCCCGAACCGAGGCATCGCGAAAGATGGGTCGGCCAAAGAAGCCACGCACGGGGGTGCCCAAGCGTTCAGCGGTCCCGGTGTCGCCGTCGCCATCCATGCCGCGAATCCCCCGTCGTGCTGCGGTGCAATGTAAGCGGCGGCTCGCGAAGCCGTCAATTGCGCAGCTTGCGGCATTCCGCCGGCAGACGCTTCCCGGCGGTCGCCACCGGGTGGCGCGGACCTGTTCGCGACCCCCTGCACGGCTCCCCTGCACGGCTCTGGCGCGGCCACTTTCCAAAGCGCGGCTTTTCCTGTATCTGCCGCGCATCTGAAACGTGACGCTCGGGCCCCGGCGTTCGACGCAAGATGGCAGGGGTCGGCGGCAATGGGGCCGCCACAGGACCGGGAGGCCCGGAGGGCCGGGATGCTCCCTTACAGGATACGCTGAATGTTCAACATCGCTAAGAAATCGATCCAGTGGGGCCAGGAAACGCTCACGCTGGAAACGGGCCGCGTGGCCCGTCAGGCCGATGGCTCGGTCATCGCCACGCTGGGCGAGACTTCGGTCATGGCCAATGTGACCTTCGCCAAGCAGGCGAAGCCGGGTCAGGATTTTTTCCCGCTGACCGTCCATTACCAGGAACGCTACTACGCCTCGGGCAAGGTGCCCGGCGGCTTCTTCAAGCGCGAGGCGCGCCCGTCCGAAAAGGAAACGCTGACCTCACGCCTGATCGACCGGCCGATCCGTCCGCTTTTCGTCGACGGGTTCAAGAACGAAGTGCTGGTGATCTGCACCGTGCTCAGCCACGATCTGGTCAATGAACCCGACATCGTCGCGATGATCGCGGCCTCGGCGGCGCTGACCATTTCGGGCGTGCCGTTCATGGGTCCGATCGGCGCCGCGCGCGTGGGCTTCGTCGATGGCGAGTATGTGCTCAACCCCGAATGCGAGGATATGCACAAGCTGCGCGAGAACCCCGAGCAGCGGCTCGATCTGGTTGTCGCCGGCACCAAGGACGCCGTGATGATGGTCGAATCGGAAGCCTACGAGCTTTCCGAGGCCGAGATGCTGGGCGCGGTAAAGTTCGCCCATGAAAGCTACCAGCCGGTGATCAACCTGATCATCGATCTCGCCGAAGCCGCTGCGAAGGAACCCTTCGATTTCGTGCCGGCCGACTATTCTGCGCTCTACGCCAAGATCAAGGCGGCGGGCGAGCAGCAGATGCGCGACGCCTTCGCGCTGCGCGACAAGCAGGAGCGGGTGACCGCGATCGCCGCCGCGCGCGATGCGATCAAGGCCACGCTGAGCGAGGAAGAGCTGGGCGACGAGAATCTCGGCTCGGCGATGAAGAAGCTCGAAGCCTCGATCCTGCGCGGCGACGTGATCAATGGCGCGCCGCGGATCGACGGGCGCGACAACCGGACGATCCGCCCGATCGTGGCGGAGACCGGCGTCCTGCCGCGCACGCATGGCTCCTCGCTCTTTACCCGGGGCGAGACGCAGGCGCTCTGCGTCGCGACCCTTGGCACCGGCGAGGATGAGCAGTTCATCGATGCGCTCACCGGCACCTCGAAATCGAGCTTCCTGCTGCACTACAACTTCCCCCCCTATTCGGTGGGCGAGGTTGGTCGCTTCGGTCCTCCGGGCCGGCGCGAGATCGGGCACGGGAAGCTGGCGTGGCGGGCGTTGCAGGCGGTGCTGCCGCCGGCGACGGACTTCCCCTACACCATCCGCATCGTGTCCGAGATCACCGAATCGAACGGCTCGTCCTCGATGGCCACGGTCTGCGGCTCGTCGCTGTCGATGATGGACGCAGGCGTGCCGCTGAAGGCGCCGGTCGCCGGCGTGGCGATGGGCCTGATCCTGGAAGACGACGGCCGCTTCGCGGTGCTGTCCGACATCCTGGGTGATGAAGACCACCTGGGCGACATGGACTTCAAGGTCGCCGGGACCGACAAGGGCATCACCTCGCTGCAGATGGACATCAAGATCTCGGGGATCACCTTCGAGATCATGGAGCAGGCGCTGGCCCAGGCCAAGGATGGGCGGATGCACATCCTGGGCGAGATGGGCAAGTCGCTCAGCGCGCCGCAGGGCTTCAGCCAGTATGCGCCGAAGATCGAGACCATGACCGTGCCCACCGACAAGATCCGCGAAGTGATCGGCTCGGGCGGCAAGGTCATCCGCGAGATCGTCGAGGTGTCCGGCGCCAAGGTCGACATCAACGACGATGGCGTGATCAAGATCGCCTCGAACGACCAGAACGCGATCAAGAAGGCCTACGACATGATCTACTCGATCGTGGCCGAGCCCGAGGTCGGGCAGATCTACACCGGCACCGTGGTGAAGATCGTCGATTTCGGCGCCTTCGTGAACTTCTTCGGCAAGCGCGACGGACTGGTGCACGTCAGCCAGATCGCCAAGCAGCGGCTGAACCATCCGTCGGACGCGCTGAAGGAAGGTCAGGAAGTGAAGGTCAAACTTCTGGGCTTCGATGACCGCGGCAAGGTCCGTCTGGCGATGAAGATGGTCGATCAGGAGACCGGCGAGGAAATCGCCGCGGAGAAAGCCGAGGGCTGATCCGCGCCGGCCGCGTGAACCTCAGACCCCGGCGCCTCCCGCGCCGGGTTTTTTTTCGGTGGTCATCGCCACAGGACGCACAACCGGGCGCGCCCCGTCCGGCGCACGCTCCACCTTTCGCGCCATGCCGCGCTGCTGTCCGCTTTCGGCCTTCGCCCGACCTGCGACCCTCCCGCGACCCTCAAGCAATGGGCCGCCGCCAAGGCGCCAAACCCTGTCCGGAAAGGGAGGACGCACCGCCCGCAACTGTCATACACTTCTCATACGCATGTCATACATTTGTCATACGCTTGTCATCCGGCTCCCGGCAGGCACCCCGGTGGCACTGCACGCCCTCTTTGGGCAACCCTTACGCACGCCCATATCCCCCGCCCGCCCGCGGTTTGCCCCGAATGATCGGATCATGAACCCGGTGGGATCAGCGGATCAGCCGCACATTCTTCCACCCCAGCGCCCACAGCGCGACCCGCACGACCAGCAGCACCGCCAGCACCGTCGCCATGATGCAGACCGAAAAGGCCGCCGCCTGGTTGGTCGCCCCCCGGTCTTCAAGCAACAGGACCGAGACGGCGGCAACCTGCGTCTGCGGCGTGATCAGGAAGATCACCGCCGAAAGCGTCACCATCGACCGCATGAAGAAGAAGACCGCCACCCCCACCAGCGTCGGCGCGATCAGCGGCAGCGTCACCTTGCCCAGCGTCTGCATCCGCGACCCACCCAGGCTGGACGACGCCTCGTCGAACGATCCGGAGACTTGCTTCAGGCTGGTCGAGGCGATGAGAAACCCCTGCGCGTGGTAGTAATAGACATTCGCGAGCGCAATGATCACCAGCGTCCCGTAGATCATGTAGACCGGGTTCGACGGGTTGTTGAACGCCAGCACATAGCCCAGGCCCAGCACCATCCCCGGCACCGCCGCGGGTAGAATCGACAGGAAATAAAGCCAGCGGGTCGCCGGCGATTTCAGCTTCTCGATGACATAGGACGCCGCCGTCACCACCACGACCCCGATCACCGCCGCCATCAGCGAGATATAGATCGAGTTCCACAGCGGTTGGATTCCGTTCTGCACGTCGAACTGGTAATGGCGCAGCGAAAACGTCATCCGGTAAGGCCAGAGATGAACGAAACTGGCGTAGATCACCACCGCCACCACCGACACGATGGCCAGGCAGATCAGCCCGCAAAAGGCCGAGAACGCCCAGTCACGCCGCGGGCTTGGGCGGATCTCCAGCGGCTTCGACTGGTCCGAGATCAGCGCGTATTGCCGCCGGCTGAGGTATTTTTCCCAGATCGCGGCAATGGCCGCGGGGACGAGCAGCACCATGCCGATCACCGCGCCGCGTTCGAAATTCGCCTGGCCGATGACCTGGTTGTAGATCTCGGTCGCCAGGACGTTGTAGTTGGCGCCGATCACCATCGGATTGCCGAAATCGGTGATGACCAGCGTGAAGCAGACGAAGATCGCCGCCGCCAAGCCGTAGCGCGTCGCCGGTAGCGTCACCGTGCGGAAGATGCGGAAATGACCCGCGCCCAACATCCGCGCGGATTCGAAGAGCCGCTGATCGGCCACCGCCAGCGCCGTCGACAGGATCAGGAACGCATAGGGCAGTACATAAAGCACCATCGCCAGCACGATGCCCCAGTAGCCGTAGATGTCGATCGAAGTCCCGAAGGTCCGGTTGATCAGCCCGTTGCGTCCGAAAAGCAGCACCAGTCCCTGAGCCTGAACGAGTGAGGGCGCGAAAAGCGGGATCAGCACCAGAAAGCGGAAGAGCGCCTTGCCGGGCATGAGCGTGCGCTGCACCCCATAGGCAAAACCGAACGCCGCCAGCACCGCAATCAGCGTCGAGACCAGCGTGATATCGAGCGAATTCCAAAAGATGCGCTGAAAGCGGGCCGTGGCCATCACCGACAGGTAGTTGTCGAGCCCCAGCCCCTCGGGCGTGGCGAAGCTGCGCATCAGGATCGCCGTCAGCGGCCAGAGCACGAAGACCACCAGCGGCACGCCGACCAGCAGCGTTCCGATCAGGACCGGCGTCTGGCGTCCCGGCGCGCGCCGACGCTTCTGCGGCAAGGCGTTCTCGGCGATCACCGCCATTCAAGCACCTGCAAGGCCTCGGCGGGCAGCTCGGCGACCAGCGCCGCGCCCGGCGCAGTCGTGCGCGCCTCGGGCCCCAGGCGCTCGACCATGATCGGCGGCCAGCCGCGCCCCGGATCCAGGAAGATCTGTGTGAGGTTCCCCAGAAAGACCACGCGCGCCACCGTGGCGGGCAGATAGTTCGGCCCCTCGCGTCCCGTCGGATGAAGCCGCACCGCTTCGGGCCGGATGCCCACCGCGGCGGGCTTGCGCCCCCCCTGATCGGCAGGCAGCTCCAGCTCGGGCGCGCCCGCGTCTTGTGGCAGGACGTTCAACCGACCGATGAATTCCGCCACGAAGCGGTTGGCCGGGCGTTCGTAAAGGTCGTGGCCGGTGCCCACCTGCTCGATCCGCCCGGCGCGCATGACGACGATCCGATCTGCCATCGTCAGCGCTTCGTCCTGATCGTGGGTGACCATGATCGTCGTGATCCCCAGCCGCTGTTGTACCGCCCGGATCTCCAGGCGCAGATCCTCGCGCACCTTGGCATCCAGTGCCGACAGCGGCTCGTCGAGTAACAGCAGCTGCGGATCGGGCGCAAGCGCCCGCGCCAGCGCGATGCGCTGCTGTTGCCCGCCCGACAGTTGCGCCGGCAGCTTGTGGGCATGGTCGCGCAGGCCGACCAGACCCAGCATCTCCTCGACCCTTCCGGCGATCTCGGCCTTGCTGCGGCGACGGCATTCCAGTCCGTAGCCGATATTGCGCGCCGCCGTCATGTTCGGAAACAGCGAATAACTCTGAAAGACCACGCCGAAATTGCGATCCTGCGCCGGCAGGTCGATCAGATCGCGCCCGTCCAGCTCGATCCGCCCCGCATCGGCCTCTTCCAGACCGGCTATCACCCGCAGCAGCGTGGTTTTGCCGCAGCCGGACGGGCCGAGGAAGCAAACGAATTCACCCCGCTCGACGTTGAGCGAAACGGAATCGAGGGCGGTCATCGGACCAAACCGTTTGGTCACGTTGGTAATGCGCAGGCTCACCGGAAAATCCCATCAATCGACCCCGGCGGGGCCGCATGGGCCCCACCGACAGCCAGTTCACTCGTCCTCGAACTCTTCCTGCCACCGGGTCAGGACGCGGTCGCGGTTCTCGGCCGACCATGCGAAATCCATCGGCCACATGACGGAGGCGATGTCGGGCGGCAAGCCGGCATCAAGGAAATGCTGCGGCATCTCCCCACCCGAAATGGTGACGATTTCCTTCCAGGCGTAGTATTCCTGAACGGCCCGGTCGCTCAGCGTCCAGTCGAGGAATCGCTGCGCGGCGTCCTTGTTCTGCGAACTCGCCATCAGCGCGTTGGCCTCCAGCTCGTTTCCGGCGCCTTCCTCGGGGATGACCATGGTGATCGGGTAGCCTTCGTCGATGTTCTTGATCGCGCGCAGGGCAAAGGAGGCGCCGATGGCGTATTCACCCTGGCTCGCCACGTTGCAGGGCCGCGAACCCGACTTGATGTATTGCGCGATATTGCCGTCCAGTTCGCGCAGAAACTCCCAGCCGGCCTCTTCGCCCAGCATCTGCAGGATCGAGGCGATCTGCAAATAGCCGGTGCCGGAACTGGCCGGGTTCGGCATGACGATCTCGCCCTCATAGACCGGATCCAGCAGATCGGCCCATGAGGCGGGCATTGGCAGGCCTTTGGCCTTCAGCACCTCGTTGTTGACACAGAAGGCGGCCATGTAGCCGGTCACGGCGAACCAGCGTCCGTCAGGGTCGCGGAAGTGCTCGCCCACGCGGTCGATCCCGGCGGGCTGATAGGGTTCCAGCATCTCGCTGATGCGCGGATCGATCATCGAGGTGACTGCCCAGCCCCAGATCACGTCATGCTGCGGATTGCCCGATTCCGCCAGGATCCGGGCCATCAGATCGCCCGTCGACAGGCGCAGGACATTGACCGTCAGATCCGGCAGATCCTCTCGCATCCGGTTGAGGAACGCGGTCAGTTCGTCTTCCTCGTATGACGTATAGACGGTGATCGAATCGGCCCGCGCCACCGGCACCAGCGCCACCGCGAGCGCAGCGCCTGCCAGCAGCGCACGCAGGATGGAACGTCCCTTGTCAGAAGTCATTTTCATTCCCCACTTTTCTCGACCGGCCGCCGCGGCGCCACGAATGGCTGCCGCCCGGGCGGGTCGTCCCGCGCCCGCAATCACCGCGAGCGAGCCGATGATAGAAGCGCCGTGTGACGAAACAACGACGAATCGCTAAGCAGCGGCGATTTTGCCCCGCCCGTCGTCATCCTTACGCCGCTTTTTCCCCGTCCTCGTCGCAACCGGGCTGCCCGTGCGCCACAGATCGTGTAGGAGGGTGCCAACCAGCAGCGGAGTGCCCATGTTCCTGTCCGTCTTCGACATGTTCAAGGTCGGCATCGGCCCGTCCTCCAG
>CAZKSE010000036.1:0-22983 GCA_964555305.1 uncultured Rhodobacter sp.
TTGCCGCCGATGCCGAACTCTACGAGGCAGAGCGGCGCGCCGACGCCATCCGCGCCATCGCGACCGCCAATGCCGAGGCCAACGGCACGATCGCCGCATCTCTTGAGGGGGATGCCGCGCAACGAGCTCTGACCTTCCAGACCGCACGTATGCAGGTCGAGGCGCTGGAGGGCGTCGCGAAATCCGCGAACGCCAAGCTGATCATGCTCCCGGGCGGTGCGTCCAATGCCTTCCTCGATGCAGCCGCCGTCATGGCCGCGGGGGGTCAGAAGTGAGCGAGATCGCCACGCATCCGCTGGCCTGGTTGACCCTCGCCGCGCTCCTCGGTGCGATCGAGATCCTCACCGCCTTCTACCTGGCGATGGGGTTTTCCCTTGCCGCCGTAGCGGTGGCGGTCATCCTCGCGGTCGGCTGGCTGGTCGGGGTCCCGCTTGGCCTGGGCGGCGCGGTCATGCTCTGGAAGCTGCTTGGCGCGGCCTTCTGGGTGGCGCTCACCATCTACTACCGGAAAGCCCGCCTCAACCGGCCGGATGTGAACAGGTTCGACTCTCGCGACAGCCTGTCGGATGCGGATCTGGGGCGGAAGCCCAATGGGCGGGGGGGCGATGGCTCCGGCGGGAAGCGCACGGATTGATCCCGCGGCGGGCCTCGGAAAGCGAGACGCTAAGGCAAGGAGTGGTCAGGTGCAGAAAGAACTCAAGGACCTGAACTCTGTGGTGACCGAAACCAGCGTCTCTGTTGATCTGGAGGCGCTTTCTCAGCGCCTCATCCTGGCCCTCGTCAGCGCGCCGCCAATCACGCCCGCCCCAGGCATCGAACACGACAGCGGCGACCTTCTTGCGCAGGTCATGGCCCTTGTCGACGAGGATCCTGAGGGTGAACCTGACCTCCTCGGCCCGGAGTGATCGCGCACAGGGATCTGAGGCCGGCAAGGCGCACACGCGGGCGTTGTCTCACCCGTTTTTCACTTCGGCTTTTCACGCTTCCGGCGGATGATGAATCCGTGGGGAGGCGTAACGATGTTCAGAGTTCTTGCCCTTAGCGGCGGCGGATACCACGGCCTGCTTCCGGCCGCCCTACTTGCCCGAACCGAGGAGAGCGACCGGCCGCCGGTCGGCCGGCATTTCGACCTGATCGCCGGAACCTCGATCGGCGGGGCCATCGCGCTCGGCTTGGCCGCGGACATTCCCGCCCAAAGGATCGTCGATGGAATCGTCGAACACGGACCCACGGTCTTTCCCGGCACACCGCCGGGCCTCTGGTCGCCCGGCTCCATTCTCCGGCTCTTGCGCAAAGCCCGGCATGACGGCGTCGGCCTGCGCCGGGCCATCGAGAGCTTCATCGATCCCCGTATGCGTATCGGCGATCTCGAGCGCGATATCCTGGTTCCGCTCATCCGCCTGAAGGACGGCCACCCCGTCATGGTTCGGCGGAGCACGCATGCCCATCTGCCCGTCATCGATGTGGCAATGGCCGCCACGGCGGCGCCCACCTATTTCCCGGCGGTGCCGCTTGACGGCGAGCTGCATTGTGACGGCGCCCCCTTCGCCAATGCCCCGGACCTTCTGGCCATGCACGAGGTCACCCACCACCGCGGCCTGAAGGCCGGCGATGTCGTCATGCTCAGCCTTGGCACGATGACGGCGCATTTCGAGATGCCGCCACCCCAGGGCCGGGACATGGGAATTCTCGCCTGGCTGCGTGGGGAGCGGATCCTGAAGACGGTGGTCTCAACCCAGCAGGTGCTCGCCGAGTCGATCATGCGGGATTGGCTGGGCGACAACTACCTGCGCGTCGATCAGGCGCCCGGGCGCGGGCAGGCGCATCTGGGGCTGGATTCCGCCACGCCGGAGGCGACCGAGATCCTCCTCGCCGCCGCTGACGACCTCCATGCCGAGCACCGCGACCGCATCGAGGCGCTCATGGGAATGGACAGCCCGGAACCCGCGATGGCGCCCTGATCAGCCCCAGGCGCGGCCCGGGATCCCGATCCCGAGGATGACGAGCGTCGCGCCGACGGTCGCGATTGCCGCAAAGGCCGCCACCGCCCAAAGCGCCGCCTTGCGCGCCTTGCGCACCTGGTTGCCCGGCCGAGCCTCCTTCAGGCCGGAATACCGGCGAACGACGGAGCGGCGCGGCAGCGATACGCCTTGGAGGGTCTTCAGCATGGATGGGCCTCGGGTCGGGTTGCCTTGTGCGAATAATTTACATCACCGGGTTCCCTGCCGGCAAGGGATGGATTACACTGAACTTGATTTTTCGCATATCGGAGACCGGCCTTGAAACGCTTCGCCCTCTTCCCTGGACTTCTGGCCGCAACCGCAGCCATCACCCTCTCCGCCGGCGCCGCCTTGGCGCAATCGAAGGCGCCCTTCATGCAGGATCTGCCCTTCACCTACGAGGGTCAGATCGGCGGACTCGACGCCTGGTCTCTGGAAGGCCATGACGACCTATGGCTCGTCCTGCCCGACGGAAACACGGTCATCGCGGGCTTCGTCTTCAACGGCCGAGGCCGCGACATCGGCTCGGTCATGCTCGGCCTCGAGCCGATCGATGTCCAGGAGAGCCTGGGGCTCGATCTCGACGGCGAGGCGCAGCCGGAAGAGGCTCCGCAGGCGCAAGCCCCGGTCTCGGGCGCCGGCTCCCAGGTCGCCGCCCAGAACCCGGAAGCGCTGCAGGACGCGCTCCGCCGCGCCGCGCCCAGCATGGCCGGCTATTCCGACGCCGAACGCGACGCGCTTCTTGCCGATCTCGTCGAGGCGATGTCCGCAGCCAGAACGCCCGATGAGTTCCAGGGGGCCCTTGTGGCCTGGCATGCGCGCGTCACCGGGCAGGAGGCGCCGGCGCCTGCCGCCGAGCCGGAACCCGAAGCCGGGCTCTCGCCCGCGCAGGACATGAATGCGATCGCGCGTCAACTGGAGGAGGCCCTGCAAGGCGCGACTGAGGCTGAGGAAGCGCAGGACGATGCCGGGGGGTCAGTCGAGCTGCTCGCCGATCTTGCCGAGAACAGCTTCTGGTTCCCGATCGGCAATCCCGAGGCCGAACCGATCTACATGGTCTTCGATCCGGCCTGCCCCTATTGCTCGCGCTCGATCCGCAATCTCGAACCGCGCATCCGTGGCGGCGAGATCCAGCTGCGCATCGTCCTGGTTCCCGCGGTCTCGGACGCGTCCCTTGGTCTCGTCTCGGCCATTCTGGCCGCCGAAGACGCGGCGGAAGCGCTGGTTCAGAACGGCTTGCATATGGCGAGTTTCGGGCGTCCGTCGCTGGATCCGGTGAACCCGGGACAGCTCGACCCGGCGCTGCTCGCCGGCGTGCAGGCCAACCTCGACCTGATGGCGCATCACCAGATCCCTGGCGTGCCCTTCTTTGCCTGGCAGACAGCCCAGGGCCCGCGTTTCCTGGCCGGTGTCGCTGCGCGCGACTACCGCTTCGCCGCGGCGCCGGGCGCCGGCGGCTGAACCTGGCTACATCGGCTCCGGCAGCTCTTCTGCCGGAGCTGAAAGCTCCAGAATTCCGTTCTCACTGAGGAAGTCCGCAAAGCTCGGACCGGCAGCCCGCTTGTCATTCGAGGCATTGTGGAATGTCAGGTCCGGAACGATCCCGGCGACAACGCGATCCGTCTCAATACCCGCAATGATCGGTCCGGCGCGGGGACGCTCCACACCCACCACGATACCGCCCGCAGCACGGAAGGCCGCCGCCTCGAAGGCGATCGATTCCGCGATGATCCGGTCGCTGCCGCTGTCGGCGAGGCGACGGATCTCCTGGCTGAGGGTCCAGTCCGGGCCGAGCGTGACGCCCATGAAGGCGCCGAACTTCTCCATGAAGAAACGCGGATCGAAATGGGCGCCGTCCGGTTTGACGGGCAGGAGCTGGCTGGGCCGGTCCTTCAGATCGCCATTCACCATCCGCCAGGCGGTGCCCGCATCGGCGCCAAGGTGGCGAAAGAAGGCTTGCGTGGCGGCCTTGCCGCCATCGAACGGGTGCATGCGCGCGAAGCCATGTTCCGCGACCAGGTGGTCGGCGAGAACGGACTTGCCGACCTGGCGCTCCCCTGCGAGGCCGATCAGGATCATGGGCGCGCCTCGCAATCTTCCAGCTCGCCGCTCTCGATCTCCTCTGCCTGCGGGGCAGGGGGGAGGGGCAGGTTCGCGGGCTCGGTTGGCCTGGCTGAAGGGATCTCGAGGACACGCGCCTCCGGGCGCAGGCCGCCCTTCGCATCGGGCAGGGCGGCCCCGGGTGCCGCATCTTCGGGCGCCGCATCCTCGGAAATGACGTCTTCGGCGGCGATGCCGCGCAGCTTGGCGATACCCCAGCGGATGGCGCGCGATGCGAGCGTGAAGACCGTCCAGGCCTTCACGATGCCATGCAGGGCATCGAGCATGCCCTTGCCGGCATCGACCACCTCCACCGCATCCAATTCGCTATGAGCGAAGCCCGCCTGGTGAATCCAGAAAGCCGCCCGGTCCTCGCCGGCACTCATCCGGCTTTCCAGGGCAGCCTTCACCTCGATGAGGCGATCGCCCAGGTGCAGGCGCATTTCCGCAAGAGGCGTAGTTATATTTTCGCACAAGCTGAGACCGGCTGTTTGCGCCGATTCCGCCAACCCCATGCCGATTGCGGCCAGGTGGTCACGACCGCCCTGGATGAAGGAATCGACAATTTCGAGATCGACATCATGGCCGGAGATGTTGCGAACCATCTCCAGGCCGGAGGTAAGGTGCTCGACGGGCATCGCCGTGCCCGACAGAAGCCATGCTGATGCGGTCGCCGCCCCGATCGCGGCCACGAAGCGCCCATTCGTCTGTGTCTCTTTTTTCGCAACATGCATGGGCACTCTCCTTTCTGGAGATGATAAGCCCGAACCGCGAAAAAACCGACACCCTGCCGTCACGCTTCGAGAGCGGGGCCAATGATTTCAAATGCGATCTTTTCGATTGCCTCATCGACATGCCTCGAAAGGTCGATAGCTTCCGCTGCCTTCTCGATGCGAGACCGGATATCGTTGCCGGAGGGCTCGACATCGTAGACGCCCAGGTCAATCGACATGTCCTCGACCCGCTCCTCGATATCGGCCGGGGAAATCGCCGCGAGCGTCACATAGGCGCCACCCATCTGCTCGATCTTGCCCTGCAGGGCGCGCACCACGGGACCATGCTCCAGATCGCCCTGGAGCCCTCCGAAAATCGCATCGGCACGGGAGAAGCCGTCGAGGGTGGTGGCGCGCGTGGGGTCGCTCATGGCGACGACGAAAGCGCGGTGCGTGATCTCCGTGGAGAAGACGATGGAGCTATGCTCCGCGGCCCGCCGGTGATCGTTCACGACATGGAAGATGCCATGATTGGGCTGCGGGAAAGGGACGGCCGGCGCTCCGGCGGCACGCCCGCGCACGAGCTGGTATTCGGCAAGGCTCATCTGCGACATCACGACGTGGTCGCCATTGTCGAGCTGCGCGGTCTCGGCCGGGTAGCTTGCCCACTTCAACATGGCCTTCAGTGCCGCCCGAGCCTCCATGGCAGTGGAGTAGACATCAAAGAAGAGGACCTGGTCGATGAGGGGTGAGGACGAGTTCAGCGTCAGCGGCATGCGCGTTTTTCGCAGGGTCGCGCATTGTCCGGCGCCGGTGTCCATCGCGAAGACGGGAACAAGGCAATCGATGGACGAGACCGCCCCTTCTGCAGCTTTTGCGTCTTCCTGGTCGGATCGAAGCAGGTCGGCGATCCCAAGGCGTGTCAAGAGCATCTTTTCCCCCAAATACTCGATCGGCATGATTTAGCCATAACCCTGATTTCCTCAGGCGACTGATGATTGCAAGCCTTATTGTGACGCTTTTCAAATTGTGACGCCGAAAGGTGTTGAAAAGGCTTCGCGTTTGTTAACCTTCCGGTAACTCCTGTTTCAAAGCGGTTTTTTTCCTAACGCTTGTTCATCTTTCTGGAGTGAAGAGCGTCATTTTTCGGAGAACTCGACTCTCATGGAGCGGCTCGGATCGCCCTCGAGAATCACCCAATCATAGGCATCGCCCGGCAGGTCCACCCGCACATCTGTGAGGGGTGCGAATCGCGCCCGCATCTCAGCTCCGCCCGCCGCCAGGCGCAGGAAGTAGGCCAGACCCTCGGTGATTCGATCAAAGAAGGGGTCGGCTGCACCGTCGCGCCGGGCGAGATCGCGAATCTCCTCGACGAGACGGCCGGCCGGGACTCCGAACAGGTCGCCCACCACGCGCTCCATGCCGGTATCGAGGTAATCGATCTGCGCCTGGTCGAGGTGCAGGACGCTCGTCCGCCAAGCCGTGGCATGGGGATCGGCCAGGATTTCCCGCATGACTTCGGGAGGAATGCGAGAGGTTGCCGCTGCGGCCGCAAGGGAAAGATCGAAGACGCCCGTCAGCGAAGTGCTGCCGCGCAGGGCCGCGCGATCGTTCGCCATCGAAAGCTCAAGCGAGAGATCTCCGCGCGCGTTGGAGAGCCCCGCGCGCCGGAAATTCGCCACGAGCCCGGTGGGCACGATGCCCGGCAGAAAGAGCCGCATGCTCTCCGCCCGGAGCGCGGCTTGCGGCGACAGCAGGTGGATGGCGTTCCACGCCTCCATCACCCTTTGCTCGACCGGCTGCGCCGCGGCGGCTGACGCCATGGCGCGAAGCAGGAACACGACGCCCGCGGTTCGCTGGGCCGGCGCCTGCATGTCGAGCGTGAGCCGGGCGGCGCCGAAAGACGGGACCTCTCCGCCCGAAACGCGCTCCAGTCCTTCCACGCCAATCGAGAGGCGCGCGCTCCCGGCAGCATTGCGGGCCGCCTCCAGGTCCAGTGGCACATCGGCCGTCAGGCCGATGCCGCGGGTCTCGATCCGGCTCATGCCTGGCAGCATGGCCACCGCCTCCCCGAGATCGATCCGACCATTGAAGGCGCAGACCTCCGGATCCGGCTCCGCCGAGAGGCGCAGCGACGCGATCTGGCTGCGCCGCGCGCCAGCGCGGGCGGCAGCGTTGCGACCTTCCCCCCATTCGACAACCGTCCGGCCAAGCCGCGCCTCCTTCAGGCTGCCGGCAAGAGCGCAGAGAGCGTCGGCATGGCCTGTCGCCGCGGGAAGACCCGTGAAGACGAGCGTGCCGCCGGTCACGATGTCGAGTCCGTCAGAGCTATCACTGCGCCATAGAAGGCGGTCGAGCCCGACCTCTATCCGGCCCGGCGAGGGCTGGATGCGGACCTCCCCGATCGAGATCGAGCTTCCTGGAAGGCTTGCCGCGACATTGGTGATCCACAGTTGCCCGCCATCCTGCTCAGGCGGGTCCATGGCAACGATCTGGAGGCCAGGGACAGGCAGGAGTGCCCGCAGGATCTCCTCGCTCGCTCCAGCCGGAGAGGTTGCGGCGAGCGCGCTCGTCGAGGCGAGCACCATCAGGGTCCGGCGCATCGTCAGCCTCCCTTCTCTACGAGGAATTTCTCGAGTTCGGACACGACGCCCTCGAGCCGGGACTCGTCGGGCAGATTGCTCAGGGGCAGGGGGTCGGCGGAGCCCGTGCGGCGCAGGATCTCCATCGCCACCTGCCCCTGGACGTTCTCCTCGGAGAAGAGCCGCGACAGCCTTTGCGAGTTCTCGGCGATCGCCGCGAAGAACTCGTGAATGGTCTGCGTCTTCTCCTGCGCCTCGCGCTGAACGCGTTGGTTCGCCTCCTCGACATAGCGATGCACCACCGGACTGCGCCGACTGGTCTCGCGCGCCGAGTCCTGCGCTACGAGGATGTCGACGAGGCCGCCTGCCCGCTCGTCCGGGGTGCGGCCGCGCGCAACGCGCCCCATGCCGCGGGCCAACGCCTCGCCGGGCTGGTCCTCGCCGCTCGCGGCGCGGCCCTGCAGCATGTCCTCGATCGGGTCGTCCAGGCTCGGGTCGATACCCAGCAACTCGCCATCGGTGAGGCCATCGACCTCGGCCGAAAGTGACCAACCCTCGTCTTCGTCCTCGTCGGCCTCGCCCGGCTGCTGCTCGGCAAGCATGGCATCGCGCCAGCACAGGAGCATGTCGCGCGGCGCCAGGCTGCCCTCGGCGGCGCGCGACAGGATCGCACCTTCGGCCCGCTCCAGCACGCGTGCCAGGCTGTCCTCGGGCTCGGCGACCTCGAGATCCAGCTCCTTGCGCACCAGCGAGGCGAAGGCGGATGTGGCGCCGACGTAATCCTTCAGGAAGGCCTCCTCGCGGGTCTGGTCGAGGCCGGGGACGCGGTCGGTGGGGCCGCGCACCTTGATGAACTTGTTGACCGCGAACTGATCCGCGAAATTGTCACCGATATAGAAGGTCGCGGCCTTCACCAGCGAGCCGTTGAAGAGGAAGTAGAACTCCCCCTCCATCATGTTCTGCAGCTCCTCGATCTTGACCTTCTCGACCTCCTGGATCGAGGCGTCGCGACGGTCTACCCAGCGATCGGTGAAGAGACCGGAGGTCTGCGTGTAGCCCGACGTTACCGCCACCTGTGTGCGGCCGAAGACGGCCTGGATGAACTTGACCGTCTTCTCGCCGTCGACGGTCTTGCCGGCGGCGAAGATCGAGGCGTTGGCCGCGGCGGTCTCGGCAATCTGCGGCGAGGTCTTCTGCATCGCGGCCATATCCTGGCCCGCGACGATGATCATGAACCCGAGCGATCGGGCCTGCGCCATCATCACGTCGATCCCCGAGACCATGTAATAGCCCGCCTCGTCGAGCACGACGATATAGGGGGAGGGGGCCCGGGTCTGCTTCGATTCCACGATCTCCTGGCGCGAGCCCTGCAGCATGAAGCCCGAGGCGTTGCCCATCATGATCTTGCACAGCGTGACAACGATCTTGCCGCAGTTCTGCATTTCCTCCGGCGCCTTCTGCAGGGCCGGCAGCAGCACCACCAGGATGCGCCGGTTCAGGACGACGTCGTCGATGTCGACTTCCCCCAGAGGTGTGCGGAAAATATGGCCGTAATCATCCGCCAAACTACCTAAAGGTTTAGTTAGTTGCATGGACAAAAAGCCGTATTGTTCCAAGCACTTAGCGTCTTGAGGGTCGCCATTCATCGCCTTGTCGAGCGAGAATCCGGGCAGGGTGTCGAAGAAGCCCTTGAGGGCCAGGTAGGTCGCCTCCGAGAAGTCCCGGTTGATGGCGCGCAGGTAGAGCTCGATGAGCCCGGCGCGGCCGCGCAGCTCTTCCCAGGCGGCTTCCGGGATCTGCTCGATCGAGGTCACCTTCGAAATACCGCGCTTCTTGAGCGTCTCCTTGTCGAAGCCTTTCCCGAGGAAGAGGAAGTCCCGGATGGTCTGCACGTTGAGCAGGATATCCCCGGAATCGCGCAGCTCGCAGAGCGCCTTCATCTCGGCGGTGACGAGCGACATGGCGCGGTTCTTCCACATGTCGTTGCCCTGGCCGGCATCGCCCATCAGCGAGACCACGATGTTCATCAGCTGGTCGGCGCCGCCCTTGGCGAAGGGATTGACGGTGTTCGACTGCGTGTCGGGCCCGCCCGCGGGCGCATCGGGGTCGCCGCCGGCATCGGTGAAGTTCAGCACCCGGATGTCGTCCTCGCGGCCGAAGCGCTTACAGAGCGTCCAGGCGCGGGCGTAGAATTCGGTCGTGCCCTTGCCGTCGATGAAGAGAAAGCCCGAGCTCCACATCAGCGTCTGCGAGACGACGCCGAGCAGAAGCTCGGTGTTGTGCGTGACGACATGGCCCTCCATCACGTAGAGCCCGTCCTCGCGGTCGGTCTTGATGCAGGACATCTCGAGATCGTCCTCGAGCCGGTCGATGCGGATGATCTCCAGATCCGCGATCGGCGCCAGGCCCTCGGCCTGCGGCCAGATCTCTTCCATGCCAGGGAAGTTGAGCAGCAGGTCCATCTCGCCATCCGGACCCTCGTCCGGGCGCAGCATCGTCGTCGCCGTGCCGCCGAGCGACCAGGCGATCTGCTTGAGGATCCGGGCATCGCTGGCGCGCAGCCGGTGCAGGCGCAGCACCTCCGTCTCGCGCGTGGCGACCGTGCCGCTGGCGGCCGCCCAATGGCGCAGGAAGGCCAGGCGCTGTTCGGGCGTGCCGCGCGTCGAGGGCATGATGTCGAGGCCCTGCATCCCGTCACGGATCAGCGCCGGGAAGTCGATCGCATCTGGGTCGATCGAGCCCTCCATCGGCGCCGGGGCGGCGAGGGGGACGGAGACCCGCACCTCGTCGCCGCGCAGGCCGACGAGGATGCCGAGATCCCCCGCGGTGCGGACCTCGTCCTGCTCCTCCATGCCCGCGGGCATCATTCCGTTGCGCGGGCGCATGCGCACCTGCCAGAGATGGTCCATCGAGCAGACGGCTTCGCGGCCGTCGGCAAACCAGACCCGCACCGCCGGGATCGCGCCCTGCGGATGGACCGAATGCACGGTCGCGCTCGTGCCGTCGGGATGCACGATGCGGTCGCCTGGCCGCAGATCGCCGTTCATCACCCAGCCTTGCGGCGTCAGCACCGGCGTATCGAGCGGCAGCGCCTTGCCCGAGCCGGTGGTGCCGAGGAAGAAGCCGTGGCGGCGCGCATCGCCGTTCTCGATCCAGAGCTGCTCGCCGGTCTGGGCGTCATGCCCGAAGAAGAGGATGCCGCCGGCCTTTGCGTAGCCGTTGCCGCCGGGCTTCGGCGCGCCGTAATCGACCCCGCCCCAGGCCTGGGGCAGCTTGAAGGGCAGGCGATATTTTCGCGAGGCCACGATGCCGTAGTAGGAGAGCACGAAGGGCAGGAGCAACATCCAGGTCAACGGCAGGAGGAGCATCAGGGTGACGGCCATGAAAAGGGTGATCATCACCGCTTCCTTGCTCGTCACCATCTCGACGACTTCCTGCGTCGCGCTGCGGATCGGCCGCCGGACCATGCCGGGATCGACCATGTCGCGCTGACCGGGAAGGTTCGGGGTTCTGCTCTTCAGTTCGGACATCTGCGCTCACCATGAAATTTGCCGACAGAATAGCAGCTGGCCGAACGGAGGTCGTCCTTTTTTCGCAGATTATCAACAGGAACGGACAGCCGCTTGGGGTTGGCGCCAACAAAGGCTGCGCTTAACCTACTCCCTCTCCGATCTCCTTACCTGTATCGGCACCTCTCCTCCTCGGCTCGATGGCGCTCTTGGGCGGGCTTGCGCTGCGACAGCGCAAGAGCCAACTTCGGACTCATCCACAATGAAAAAGCCCGGCAGTGCCGGGCTTTTCGATCCTTTCGAGACGCCTGTCAGTCGTTGTTCAGGGTTGACAGGATCTGCGTCTCCACAGCGGCGCGCCTGCTGTCGAGCTCGAGCTGGATGAAGGCGATGCGGTTGCCGATCGAGATCGAGTCGAGGATTTCCTGCAGAAGCGCACGATCCGACATCGCCGCCCGAGCCTGGAAAACCTCGGGCTTCGGCGCATAGTAGCGCAGCGTGCGAATATCGAGTGCCTGCAGCTCGGAGATCATGCCATCCGACGGCACCGGTCGGTTATAGTTGGCAATATCATCCAGATATGCCTCGAAGCTGCCACCTCCGGATCCGCTGATCGGCTGCACCGGCGTGCGCATGTTCGCCAACATCGAGAGCGCCTCGCGACTTGCGTTGTTGCGCGTCTCCTGGACCGAACGGCGATGGGCGCGCATCACGCCCTCCGGCGTATTGGCCTCGGTTGCGGTGACAGGGCGCGGAGGGTTGGGGTCGATCATGTTACGCATCAACTCAACCAGCGCCTGCTGGTCGTCGCCGCCGCTCGCGATCGTCGGGTTCATCAGGATCGCCCCAGGATCGACGGTTGGATCCTGAACGCCCATTCGGCCCTGAAACTGCTCGCGCTTGTCGAGAACAGAGCGCGCCAATGCGGCGCCACCCTGGCGCACGGCAGGATCGGCACCACTCGTCGCCGATACCGCCGCCTGGCCGGTATTGGTCCCGATCGCTCCGGGCCCGGAACTGCCGCCGCCGCGATACATCCCGGCGAGAAGGCAGATATTCGGCGAAGGGTCAAACTCCCCCGACTCCGCCCGCGCCCGGAATTCCTGGCGAAGGCGCTCGGATTCGTTCTGTTGGGCCGCATCCATGAAGCGGCGCTGCGCCTCGATCTGCTTATCCGAATAGGCTGATCGCTCTCCTGTCGATAGCCGCAAGGCCTCGATCAGGCGATCACCCATGTCGCGCACTTCCTGGCGAACCTCGCGAACGGCTTTGGTCGTCCCATCGACAGCGGAGCGCACCTTGCGCACTTCGTCGCGGGTCGATCGCAGGGTGCTCTCGGTCGCCCTGTTGGCGCCGCCAAAGGAGAGGAACGCGTCGGCAGGCTTGGGCGCAGCGGCAACGGTCAGGGCGATGGCCACTGCGAAGGCGAGGGAGACAGGCCGAAAGTTCATCGATTTTTCTCGCATCAGAGTTTCTCCCAGATCGACTGAATGGCCTCGCCGCGAGTGCCGACGCTGCGGCTCGGCGCGCGCGTTGCCGGCGCTTCGGGGCTGCCCACGAGATCGCTCGGAGCAACGGTCCTGCGCGGCTGATCGGCGACGACAGGAGCGCTTAACGGCATGAAAGTCGCGCCGCCGGTCGCGCTGGCCGGCACGAAGTAGTCTTCAATATCAGGCTCCGAGGGCAGGCTCGGCGGCGGGCAATAGGTGGGGCCGGTATGCCGCGGGTTCCCCCATTCGTCATAGGTGACCGTGGCAAGTCGGCGCGCAATTTCGCAAGCCATATAGCTCATCATCGCGGTCCCGGCGGCGGCTTCATAAGTGGACATGGCGGCGCTGTATCCGGCCTGATCGAAGATGAAGGAAGGTCCGGGATCAGGCACCGGATCGGGGAAGATCGGATTGGCGGCCGCCTCATCCCCGATCGGAATGGTGACCGCTCCGGTGCCAGTGCCCGCGTTCGCGTCTCCCAGGCTCGTCGTGCCCGTCATCCCGGTGTTGAGGTTGCCCGTGCCTCCGGAACCTCCAGAGCCCGAACCAAATCCGCCACCGCCTGCGAGACGGTCGACCATAGAGGCGGGGGTATTAGCGAACTGGTCAATGTCGATATCCATATCGCCAAGCCCGCCAGTCAATTCGCCCCATTTCTCGGCGGCGAAATCGCAGACCATACCCGACACATCCATGTCCATGGAGAAAGGCAAACTGTCAAAAAGTCCACCTTGCAACGTGCCCATGAGCCCACCAACATTGGAGAAGATGTCGAGCGGTGCGTTCATCAGATCATTGAGGCAACCCAAGTCGCCAATTGCCGCGGGCGCCGCGATCGACGCCTCTGCCCTGCGCACCGACGCCTCGATGGCGTCTCGAATACTCTGAGAAATACCGTCGATATCGGCCTGCTCGCAGCGCGCATCTAGCGCACTGGGGATCCAGTCGGCGCGGCCGTCACCGGGAGCGAGGGCCGCAACGCTCGCGGCGGCCGCAAGGAGCGCCACACGGCGCGAATGCCGGCGCGCAAGGGAAAGTGAGGAGTTGATCATCCGGAGATCCTTCGTTCGACCGCGGTGGGCGCGGGGTGACAGCTTGAGTGTAGACCGTAAACCCGATTTTCGCAAATAGGCATCTTCACCTCACCCCGGTGGACTGGCGCTCGAAATCCTCGTAAAGCGAGTTGAAGCGTCCGGTCTCGATCTTGTGGCGCATCGCCTGCATGCCATGGGCATGAAATACCGCCTTTCGCGCGATCATATGGCCCCAGGACAGATCCTGGTGAACCACCAGGCGAACGGACGCCGCGATCATCCGGCGTGCCTCGGTGTCGCCGACGGCGGTCCCGGCAAAGCGGGCCAGCGACGCCAGGGCCTGAACGAGATCCGAGGCATGGACAGTGCAAAGCGTCATGGGTCCTGAAATGGCCATGTGAAGCAGCTCCGCCGCCGAGCCCGGGGTTCGGATCTCCCCGAGGAAGACATAGCGCGGAGACCATCGGCGCGCACTGATGATCGAGCCAGAAAGTGTTTCTTGCGTCACCGGGACCTGATGAATGATGCCCCCGTCGGGGTAGCGACCAGCCAGGGGAAATTCAGGCGGGTCCTCGAAGGTGACGGCGGATTCCCGGTTGGCGGTCACCCAATCGAGAAGCGCCGCCGAAGCAGTGGTGGATTTTCCCGACCCGAAAGAGCCCGAGATGATCACCAGCCCTCGCTCCTTGCCGGCGTCGCGCAGCGATGAGACGAGATCACCCGGAAGCTCGATATCGCCAAGGATGGGGGCCGATGAGCCGATCTGACGGACACACCAGTCCCGACAGGCCTCCGGAGCAGTAATCCCCAGGGCTCCTGGCGCCGCGATCAGCGCGCATCGGTAGTAGACCTCGTCATGCAGGACAACAAATTCGGACTCTCCCGTCTCCGCAAAGCGGGTCTCTACCTTGCCGAGCAGTTGGTCTACATCACCCGCGAGGCATTCCGGCAGAGCGCCGACGCCGGGCCGACCCTCATAGGTGGTGGTGTCCAGCGGGCGAAGCCCGCGCACCATGGGGGGCTGCCGCGCATCATTTGACAGGTAGATGTCAAAAAAGGCGCAGCCCGAAATCCGATCCGGAAACAGCGTGGATGCGTCGTTGTCCAGCATGTCAGCCTGTCCTTCCTTTATTCTTCTCGGATCCCGTCGGGATCCGCTCGATCCTCGACCAGCCCCGCGCGCTCCACTACGGCCAGCCTAACCTGTTCGGACGGGATGCGCCGGCGGGCCATTTTTGCCTGTCTGGTGGCGATGCGATCGGGGGTCTGGTCGAGATAGTCCTCGAGCAGCGCCCGCGCTGCCTGGAAAACCGCCGGTCGACGGATCCGGCTGCCGATCTGGCATTCGGCGCGCCAATGCGCCACCGCGCCTGCGGCCTCGATCATGATGGCTTCGTTGCCGACATTGTTGAGGATATACCACAACAGGCGATCCTCGGCCTTGAGCCACAGGAAGGCCGCCGATGGCAGCACGCCGCGATCCTTCCGGCAGACCGACAGGAAGGTGGGAAAGGCGGTCTCCAGCCAGGCATGCTTGTCGGCGTGCAGAGCGAGTTTCCGACCCTCTGGTCCGGTTGCGATCTTGCCGATACGCTCCATCATGCCGGGCTCGGAGCGCAGAGCGACGTCCATGCCGCCCTTCCGGCAGCGGATGGAATCGCTGACAAGCGCGAGATCCCCGAGAAGACGGTTTCCGCCATTGATGTCGTAAGTGTAGAAGAGGGACATGACCGCGAAGAGCGCCTGGTGGCTCGGGCGCATCTTCTCGACGCCCTCCCACGGGGTCCGCAGCTGCTGCGCAAGCGCCTCGGAGAGGCTGCCCAGTTGAAGTTTTTCCCACTCGTGCCGGAAGCTGAACTCCGAATCCGAGGCCATCGCCTCGGGCGCCGAGGCGCGCTCGAAGGCTTCGGCGTCGAAGACGAGCCCTTTCGCCACCAGCCATTCCTCCGGACGCAGCGCCCGGTTCCAGGTGTCCGGGGCGAAGGTGACCACCTTGCGCGGCACGGCGAAGCCCGGCATCGCTGAGGCCTGCGCCGCCGCGATCTTCTTGGCCGCGGAGGCGGCGACGAAACGGGCGCTGATATCCTTCCCCTTCGAAGGATTGACGTGCCGGGCCACCCGGGCGGTGACCCAATCCTCGGTCTGCAAGTGGATCATGCTTTCAAGCGTGTGGGCATTCCGAAACCTCTGGTCGGGGCGGACATCCTGACCGCGCAACGCGATCCAGAGCAGGATCGGACCGTAGATGACCAGGGCCGCGCGACCGCTATAGCCGAGAACGAGCGCGCGCTCGGCCGCGTTCATCTGCGCGAAGCCGCCTTGGTCGAGAAAGTCGTGCGTCTGTGCGGTGCGCAGGAAGAACCAGTTTCCGATCCAGGGCAGATCCAGAAGGGCGGGCAGGGCGCGCACCATCTCCGCGAAGGGCACGACATGCAGATAGGCGATCGCGCCGATCAAGGCATTGGCGCGCTCCTCCTGCATGCGCGCCAGCGCGAAGAGCACGACCGCAAGGATCACGAGGCAGACGATGAGCTTGAGGGCCTCCTCGTCCTGTCCGCTTGCGCCCGCGCCTGCGCCGCCACCGCCCTGTGCCATCACGCAGCTCCTGTCGGACGCGCCGGCTCGCTCATGCCTGGCGCCATGCGGTCCCGCGCGGCGATCGTCACGCGCGAAACGAGGTCATGATCGATCGCGATCGCGCCCTGGGAGGTCTCGATATACTGGACCCATCCCGCCAGCCGCTCCAGGTCGACCACCGGGGTTCCATCCTCAAGCGCGCTGCGCGGCGCGATCTCGATCGCGTGGTCGAAGGCCGCCGCCAGGAAGATGTCTTCTCCCGCAAGCGTTTTTCGCGCACCCGGAGAGCGCGCGAAGATCTCGTGATGCAGGTTGGCGGAAAAGGCGGCCAGGCGCATCAGGTCGCCCACGAGCCGCGGCGACATCATCGCCACCGGCGCGCGCAGGATGACATCCCCGCGCCGAAAGGCTGCATTCTGCTCCTCGGCAAGGAGCACCATGCTCCCCGCAACCACGTCGCGACGTTCTTCGTCATATTCCATGGCGGCACCTCTCATCTTGCGGCGATTGTAGCGGAAAGCGCCGATAACGCAATTTTCACATGGCCGGAACCGGGGTCATTTGTGCGCACTTCCGGGGTTTTCCACAGAAAAGCGAAGCGGGGCGCCCGGCGCGGATTGAAGCAACCCCCCGAACGTGCGAAAAATATGCCAATAAAGCGGGGCCGATATGCTGGACCAATCGATACAGGGCGACATTCATTTGCCGGATGATGTCATCGACGCCCTCATCTCGGCGGCGCGCGAGGTCGGCGCGCGCGAGACCTGGCTGCCTGCCAGCCAGGGCATCCTCGTGCGCATCGTGCCGCGGGCAATCCGGATACTGCATGCCGCCGCGCTAACCCTGCCCGAAAAGAAATTCGAGCGGCGCACGATCCGCCAGAACACGCTTCGCGTGCTGGCCTATGCGCGGGCCGATATTCGCCTGGGCGCACTCTTCGAGCTGGCCGTAGAGGCGCCCGAGGCGCTGCGCGACCTGCTCGGCGGCGATGTCGACCAGGAATACGAACCCTATCGCTACAACATGATCGTCACCCTCGGCATCTTTGCACGCCACGGCCTTGTTCATGGTGTTACCCGGCCCGACCGGATGAAGCGCGTCAGCCACGCGATGAACCGGGCGCGCGATATGCGAAAAAATAGACTCGATGGAGTGAGCGAAGAATGAAACGCATCCTTGTGCCGCTGTTTTGCGCCCTGATCCCGGCCACCTCCGCCGCGGCATCCGAGGCCGCGCGCAACGTGCCATCGGCCATCCCCGGCGCACCCGATCACCTGGTCCCGATGAGCGCCTCACAGGTCGCGGACGAGCGTATGCGCGAAATCATCGCCAGCAAGCTAGCCGAGACACTGGATATCGGCGGTGCCGATGATGGAGACCTGCAGCGCCTGATCGAACTTGCCAATGCTGCCAATGAAGATGCGGGCGAAGCCGGCGGCGCGTCGCGTATCGCCGAGGCTGCCTTTGACCCGACAGCCACGGAAGCGCCGTCGGATGCGATCGAGCTGGCGGAGGCAGGCAATCCACTGCACGGCATGAGCGCCGAGCAGATCCAGGCGGTGGCGCTGCTGATGGCTGCGATGCAGGATCCAGCGGCACTGCACCGGGCTGCCGGCTTGGACGTGCGCTCCCCGCAGGTCGATCAGCGACCACAGCAGGCGCGCGAGGTCACGCTCGACGCCACGAACGGCGGCGCCAGTGTCCTGCTGGCCGGGTGGAGTGTTGCAATGCGATCGGACGGCTCGACGCGTCTCTTCCGCGACGACAGCCCCGGCTCGGAGATCCCGCTGGAAGCCGGTATGGTGATCGGGGCTCTTGGCCCGGTGACCGATATCCGCCGCATCGGAAGCGAGGTCTATGTGAGCTTCGAGAACGGAGATTCGCTGTCCGGGCCCGCCGAGGCCATGGCCGCCGGCATCCCGCCCTTGCCGCCGATCAGCAACACCGATCTCGCCGACGATTTCGTCATGCTGTCGCAGCCCGCAGAGGTTGCGTCGCGCGGCGCAAGCGCGGCGGCTCCGCTCACCCCGATCGGCTTCGAGGCGAGCGGGGAAGTCAAAGCCCTCACGCAACTCTCCCCGGCCACGCGCCCCATGGCGCGCCCCGCCTCTCTCCAGTCCAGGTAATGCTCAGGATCGTCACCATGAGAAAGCTTCTTCTTTCCACCCTTATCGCCGCCGGAACTCTGGCCGCGCCCGTCCCGCTGCTTGCGGATGTCGGCGGCAAGATGATGGCTCCCATCCAGGAAGGCCGTTTCGCCGTGATGGCGGGCGCCTCGCTGCGCACCACCCTGGAGGGCTGGGCGCGCAATTCCCAATGGACGGTCATCTGGGACATGGATTCCGATTACCGGATTCGCGCCTCGGCCGTCTTCCCGGGCGGCTTTGAGGGGGCGGTCGTCGACCTTGTCGACTCGATACATCTCGACAACCCCGAGCTGTCGGTCGTGCTCTACCGTGGCAACTCGGTTGTTCATGTCGAAAGCCGCTACGCAGTGGGCGATTGACAGCCTATCGGGAATTTCCCGGTCCCGGCCTATACTGGGGCGAGGTCACGCGCGGGAAAGGCCATTGGGCGTGATGTGAAAATTCGAGGAACGATCATGCGAAACATCTCCAACGGTCTTCTGGCGCTTGCCGTGACGCTGACTGCGGCCGCCTTCGGGCAGGCCGCGCAGGCTTTCACGCCGCTCGACGCGGCGAGCCTCTTCGGCACATCGCATGGCGACGGGTTCTCGTCGCTCTTCCTTAATCAGATCTTCGGTCCGATCTTCCCCTCCATCGCGGGGGGATCGAGCGCCACGGTCTTCTCGACGATCATCGGCTACTTCAACGTGATCATCCTGGTCATCGGCGGGATCCTGTTCTTCTACAACGCGACCATTGGCCTGTTGCAGAGCGCGCATGAGGGCCAGGTCCTCGGACAGCGCTGGTCGTCGCTCTGGGCGCCGCTGCGGGTCATCTTCGCGGTGGGCCTGCTCGTTCCCGTGCCCGGCCTTGGCGGTTACAACCTCGTTCAGGCCGGTGTCGCCTATATCGTCAAGGGTTCGACCAATGTGGCCTCAGCCGTCTGGTCGACCTCGGCCGGGCTCGTCATCACCGGACAGGTGCCGATCACGGCCGCGCCCGCGACCATGCCGCCCGGCGTGATCCGCACCCTCTACAGCAACGCGGCCTGCGAGGCGATCGTCAACCACCAGATGGCCCTTGCGGCCGGCAGCGGCGTTGCGCCCTACCAGATCACCGAGGTCCGGATGACCGGCGCGGATGGTTCCGTGCAAACCCATTCCGCGCTCGACATGAACGGCCGCAACACCCATGGGAATATCTGTGGAAACCGCGCCACTCCGGGCCTTCCTTCCTATATCACGCGCGCCGACCCCGATGCGGAGATCATCATTTCCGGCATCCAGGGCAGTCAGCAGGCAACGATCGAAGCGCATTTCACCTCGATGCATCACGACGTCCTGGAGAACGCCAAGGCCAACATGCGCGCACTCGCGGCGCAGGTTCTCCCCGCAGCCCTCGACAACGGCCAGACGCTGCCGGACCTGAGCAGCGAGATCCAGAACACGCTGCTCTCGGCGAACGATCGTCTGTCCGACGGCATCCAGGCGATCATGACGGCGGCCGTCGGAACCGACCGCCGCGGATCAGCCGCGCGCACGGCCCTGCTCAACCGCATCCAGGGAAGCTGCGTCGAGGGGGTCAGCGAAGACCAGGCCTTGCGCTGCTATGGCGAAGGTTGGATCGGAGCGGGCAGCTGGTATATGATGTTCGCGCAGCTGAACAACGAGCTTTCCTCGCTGTTCAATGCCCAGCCCTCGGCTCGCGAAGGCAATTACATCGGCACGCCCGACCCGGTCGATCGCTCCATCCACCTGGCAAGCGGCGGTTCGCGCTGGCGCGGCAATTCCGACATGCTCGACCCGACGGGAATTCAGCTCGCCATGGATCGCTACATGGAGGCGTTCGACACGTCCACGCAAGGCCTGGCGGCGCTCGGCTTCCCGATGTCGACGCTGCACATCAACCAGCTCGCCGACACGAACGCGTCCTCGACGCTGTCCAGGATCCCGGGCTTCAGCGCCTGGATCCAGAACGCGCGCAACATGCTCATCGGCGCCTTCTCGCCCGGCAACCGCTTCTTCGCCGACGACCCGATGATCGCGATGAGCACGCTGGGACAATACCTGATGAACGGCGCCGGCATCCTGCTCGTCGCCTCGAGCGCGGCCGGCTTCTTCACCGGCGGCGCGATCGCCACGATGATGGCACCGATCTTCGTGGCGATGATCACCGCGGGCTCGATCCTGACGCTCCTGTTGCCGATCATGCCCTTCATCTTCTGGGTCCTGGCGGTGACCGGCTATTTCATCCTGGTGGTCGAGGCGATGGTCGCGGTCAACCTCTGGGCCATCGCGCATATGCGCATGGACGGGGACGGGATCTCGGGCGAGGCGGGTCGCCAGGGCTGGCTCATGCTGCTCGCGCTGCTGATGACGCCGGTCCTGATGATCTTCGGCTTCCTGATCGGCATGACGATCTTCCGGGTGACCTCGGCGCTTATCGACATCGGCATGTTCCAGGCCCTGTCTGGCATCCTGGGCGGCAGCCTCTGGGTCAACCTGATCGCCATCTTCAGCTACTCGATCTTCATGGCCATCTTCTACATGGTTCTGCTCGAGCGTTCGTTCTCGCTCGTCTCGGAATTCCCGGGCCGTGTGCTGCGCTGGATGGGCGCCGGAGCCCAGCTGACGAACGGCGAAGAGAACAAGGCCCGCATGGCCGCTGCCGGTGCCGGCCTTGCCGTCGCCAAGGGGGCCGCGGTCCCCGGCGGCGGGCTCGTCCGCTCGATGGGCGGCATGGGCGTCTCGCGCGGCGGCTCCACCGGCCAGAACCCGAACAACGATCCGTCGCGCTGGGGCGCCGCCCGCCGCGGCCTCGACAACCTGGACTCCGAGACGGGGCCCGGAGATGGACCGATGACGCGCTACCTCGGGAAGCCCGCCGGGCGGGCAGCGCAAAGGCTGACCGGAACTGGCCGCAATCGAGCGCAAGGCGGGGACAATCCGCCGCCGCGTTCCTCGGGCTGATCTTCCGGTGATGCGCGATTACGGAAATGAGGGGGTGGCGAGAGCCGCCCCCTCTTCGTTAACGGAATGGAGAAAGATAATCGTGAAAATGAAAAACGAGCCGTATTGACTTGTGCGAAAAAATGTTCATATCATGGCGAACAAGACGACGCTCTGAATGGATGGAGGGTGAGATGGCCTTTGAACGAAACGAGATATTCTCGCCCTATGAGCGCTTCAGCGCGAGGGTGCCCTATCTGCCGCAAGTGATCGTCCTGGCGGTGCTGGGGGCTGCGTCGCTCTACCTGAGCGTCTATTCCTACACGGCGTTCCTGCGCTATCTCGAGGGCGCGCTCAGCGTGAACTTCATCACGCAGTGGGACTGGGCGGGAATGACGCAGGAGCCGTTCGCCTCGGCCTTTTGGAACCTCATGTTCCACATGGTTGGGCTCGTGGTGATAGCGATCGTGATGAGGTCCATGCCCCTGTTTCACGAGGCAAATCGGACGCGCGCCACGACTGGTGCGGGACGCTTTTTCGAGGCGCTGTCGGGGATTTCGGCGGGCATTGTCGTGTTCGGCTATGCCATCGCCTTCGTGCTCTGGTCGATCTTCATGGCGGTCTTCATGTTCATACCGGCGATCTTCGGGACGCTGTTCAACTACATCCTGATGCCGCCGGCGATTCTGCTCATGATCGGCGTCCATGGGTTTGTCATATACTCGATAGGAAAGATGACCTTCATGCATCATGACTATCGGTGACAGACTGACGGGGACTCCCATGATTTCGGATAGCCATATAGCCCTCTCGCGGTTTCCGCGGGAGGGTTTTTCCATGTCGTGCCCCGTGTGAAATTATGAATTTTCGGCCTTGACTCAGTGCCGTTCGGGGCACCCCGGGGTCGCGGACAGCCGCGGCCGGCGCGCAGGCCGCGAAATCACGAAATCAAGAATTCGCCCAAGATTGTCTGTGCGAAAAAGTAATGTTATCCTTCTCTGGAACGACAATAGCAGAGAACAGCCGATGATCATCACCGCCTTCGATCCGGGTCGCACGACAGCCTATGCCCGCTTCGACACGGCCCGCCCACATGCCATCGAGATCGGCGAGCTGGTCCTGCTCGGCTCCGGCCGGCTGCTGCGGCCGTGCCCGATGCACCTTGCCGAGATCTGCGCAGAGGTCGACATGGCCGTCGTCGAGGAAGTCGGCGCCCGCCCCAAGGAAGGGGCCACCTCCGCCTTCACCTTCGGCATGGTCGTCGGCACGATCCTGGGCGCGCTGGGGGCCATGCGCCTGCCCGTGACGCTGGTCACTCCGCAGCAATGGAAGAAGGCCTCACGGCTGGGCAACATGGAGCGGGAGGCGGCGAAGGACGCGGCGCGGCACTATGCGCGCGAGCTCTGGCCCGAACACGAGGCCATCCTGCGGGTGAAAAAGAACCACGGCCTGGCCGAGGCGGCGCTGATGGCGCGCTGGTTCTTCCTGGCGGGGCCGGGGCGAGACGTCGCGATCGACGACGATGCGCCGGTTCGGGCGGTGCGGCGCGCGGCCTGACGTGGCGGCTCGACCAAGCCTGCAAGGCTTGTTGAATGGTCCTCCCTTGGGAGGGATACCTTGGCATCTCGACGCGCATCTAAAAGGGAGCTATATTCGCACCAAATTTCGTGCTCATGCTCTGCGAGAGGTCAAGCATGGATATCACCAAGGACATCAGCCCGCTGACCGAATTCAAGCGAGATTCGGCGCGCATGATCGCGCGCATTCGGGAAACCGGGCGACCGCAGATCCTGACTGTCAACGGCAAGCCCTCGGTCGTGGTGATCGACGCCGCAGCTTGGGAGGACATGCAGGATCAACTCGACCATGCCGAGGCGGTCGCCGGAATTCGCAAGGGTCTGGCG
>CAZKSE010000037.1:0-22951 GCA_964555305.1 uncultured Rhodobacter sp.
ACGCCTCGGGGATGCCCCGCGCCGCGCCCGGAACGGGTGCGGCGCCCGGCCCAACGCGAGGAGGGTTGTGCGCGAAGCGCGCACAGCCGGACGAGGGGCGGGAGAACTTTCGTCACTCTGATGCGTAGGCGGTTCAGGCGCGTCAGTCCTGGCCCATGCCTTCCAGCAGGGGCACGAAGCGGACGGGGCGCAGCTCCTCGTAGTCGAAGCCGCGGGCGGTGCGGCGCACCTTGATGAGGTTCTGCACCGAATCCGACTGGCCCACCGGCAACACCATGATGCCCCCCTCGCGCAGTTGCTGAAGCAGGGGGCCGGGCGGGTCCTCGGCCGCGGCGGTGACCAGGATACGGTCGAAGGGCGCCTGTTCGGGCAGCCCGAAGGATCCGTCGACCGCGAGCGCGGTGATGTTGGTCAGACCCAGCGTATCGAAGATCCGCCGCGCCTCGTTCACCAGCCGGCGGTGGCGTTCGACCGTGTAGACGCGCCGCGCCAGCCGGCTGAGGATCGCCGCCTGGTAGCCCGAGCCGGTGCCGACCTCCAGCACCTTGTCGCGGTCGCCGACCTCCAGCGCCTCGGACATCAGCGCCACGACCGAGGGCTGGCTGATCGTCTGGCCACAGGCGATGGGCAGCGGCATGTCCTCGTAGGCGCGTTCGGCGAAGATGCCGCGCACGAAAGCGCCGCGGTCGATCGCCTCCATCGCCTTGAGCACGCGGGGATCGGTCACGCCCTTGGAGCGCAGTGTATAGACGAAGCGCATGATGCGTTCGGCCCGTTCGGCCGCGTCATCCGCCGCTGGGCTCATTCCAGCCGCTCCCGCAACGTGTCGAGCGCGTCATGGGCGGTCAGGTCGGCGCGCATCGGCGTGACCGAGATGAACCCGTCGAGGTTCGCCGCCGCATCGGTGCCCTCGGCGGTGGGCAGATGCTGCGGGCCACCCTTGATCCACAGGAACTTGCGCCCCGAGGGCGAGATATGGGGTTCGACGCCGAAGAAGGTGTCCTTGCGGTAGCCTTGCGCGGCGACCTTCATGCCCTTCACCTCGGCCCCCGGAACGGGGGGGAAATTCACGTTGTAAAAAAGACGGTAATCGCCCGTGTCCCACAGCCCCTTGTCCAGAAGCGCCCGCACCACCGCCTTGCCATGCGCGATCGCCGGCTCGAAGGGGTCGGACATCTCTTCGGTGCGGGGGCCGAAATACTGCGACAGGGCGATCGCCGGCAGCCCCTGCAGGGCGGCTTCCATGGCGCCGCCGACGGTGCCCGAGTACATCACGTTCTCGGCCGAGTTGTTGCCGCGGTTCACACCCGACAGGACCAGGTCGGGCCTGGCGCCTTGCAGGACCTCGTAATAGCCGGCGAGCACGCAGTCGGCGGGCGAGCCTTCGGCGGCGTAGCGGCGCGTGCCCAGCTTCGCGATCATCATCGGATGCGTGTAGCTGATCTTGTGCGCGACGCCCGACTGCTCGAAGGCGGGCGCGACCACCCAGACCTCGCCCTTGGGGCCGGCGACCTCGGCGGCGATTTCTTCCAGCACCTTCAGTCCCGGCGCGTTGATGCCGTCGTCATTGGTGACCAGAATGCGCATGTTGTCCCCTTCGCGTTGCCGGCATCTGCTTAGTGCAGCAGGCCCCGCGCGGCAAGGGCGGCTCAGCCCGACTGCGCCGTCAACCCAGCCTGTCCATCAGCCGCGCCACGGCCACGCCCGCGCGCAGAAGCGGGCGGCGCAGCGCAGGCAGGGGGAAGTGCCGGGGCGGGGTTTGCGTCACGCGCGGTGCGGGATTGATCCCGCCGGCCAGCGCCACCGCGATCCGCCGCCCCCCTTCGGAAGCCGCGGCGACCCCGTTGCCGTGCCAGCCAAGCGCGGCAAAGAGGCCGGGCGTGCCGGGCATTTCGGCACAGAAGGGCACGAGATTGCCGGTCAGGCAGACGAATCCCGCCCAGTAATGCTGCGTCTCGGCGCCCGCGAAGGCGGGAAACATCGCCTCGAAATCGGCGCGCAGGGTGGTGTGGAAGGCCGCGATCGCATCCGGCGCGGCCGAGACCCCGCCGCGTCCGCCAAAGAGAAACCGTCCGCAGGGCAGAAGCCGGAAGTAATGCAGCACGCGGCGCGAGTCATAGGCCATGATCCGGCTTTGCCAGCCCTGCGCCGAAAGCTCGGTCGTGCTGAGCGGTCGGGTGACGAGAATCGCCGAGAGGACCGGCAGCAGGCGTCCGCCAAGGAAGGGCGGCAGCGCCTCGTCGGTATAGCCGTTGGTGGCGATCAGGACGCGCGGCGCGGTCAGCGTTCCGCGCGCGGTCTGCAGGACCCAGTCGCCGCCCGCGCGTCCCAGCGCCGTGACCGGACTGTCGCCGTGAATCCGCGCGCCGGCGTCTTGCACGGCGCGCGCGAGGCCCCGCGCATAGGCCAGCGGGTGGATCGGGAAGCCATGCGGGCGCAGGAGTGCCCCGTGCATTCCGGCGGCGCAGAAGCTGCGGTCGGTCAGCGCGGCGGGGGGCAGCCATTCATCGCCCGGGCCGGCCTCGGCCTCAAGGGTGCGGGCGGCGCGGGCGGAATGCGCGAGGCAGAGCTCCCCCTCGGGGCCGGGTTCGGCGTCGATGGCGTAGCGGTGCAGGTTGTCGCGCACCCGGTCGATGGCGGCACGTTCGAACCGCTCCCAGTCGAGCGTGGCCTCGGCGCCGAAGCGGCGGGCCATCGCCGCGGGCGAGAGTTTGGAGCCGCCCTTGCAGGCAAAGCCCCCGTTCCGCCCCGAGGCTCCCCAGCCCGGCTGACCCGCCTCCAGCACCGCGACATCGGCGCTGTGGCGTTCGACCAGTTCGAGTGCGGCGTTGAGCCCGGCATAGCCCGCGCCGATGATCGCCACATCGGCCCGGGCGGCATCGGTCAGTGGCGGGCAGGGCGGCATCGGCGCAGCGCTCGCCGCCCAGTAGCTGGGCGGCCAGATCGCGGCGTCATAGGCCGAGGCGTCATAGAGTCGGGCCATGCGCGGCTCCAGTCGGGGCGGATTTCACTTTCGTCCGGTCTTGATAGGTGCAAGCCTGAACTGGTGCAACGCGAAGGAGGCGGCGATGAAATACGGGCTGATCGGGCTGGGCAATCTGGGGGCGGCGCTGGCGGCATCGCTGGCGCGGGCGGGGTTTGCGCCGCTTGTCCACGATCGGGACCCGGCGCGCCGGACCGAGCTGGAAGCCGCGGGCGCGGTCTGGGCCGAGAGCCCGGCGGAGCTGGCGGTGGGTGTCGATGCGGTGATCACCTGTCTTCCGTCGCCTGCCGCCTCGGCCGCGGTGCTGGAGGCGGTGCTGCCGGCCGCACGGGCGGGGATGGACTGGATCGAGATGTCGACGCTGGGGCGGACCGAGCTGATGGAGCTGGCCGCGCGCGCCCAGGAAGCGGGTTTGGGCGTGATCGAAGCGCCGGTCACCGGCGGCGTTCATCTGGCCGCGCGGGGTGAGATCACGGTGCTCTTGGGGGGCGATCCGGCGCTGATGGCGCGGCACCGCCCGGCGTTTCAGGCAATGGGCGGGCAGGTGATCGAGATGGGGCCGCTGGGATCGGCGGCGCTGATCAAGGTGATCACCAACATGCTCGCGTTCATTCACCTGCTGTCCTGCGGCGAGGCGCTGATGCTGGCGCGTCGCGGTGGGCTGGACCTGGGCCAGGCCTGGCGGGCCATCGCGGCCTCCTCGGGCACCAGTTTCGTCCATGAGACCGAGGGGCAGCTGATCCTGAACGGCAGCTACGACGTGGGGTTCAACATGGACCTGGCACTGAAGGATCTGGGCTTTGCGATGGAATTTGCCCGCCAGTTCGAGGTGCCGCTGGATCTGGCCGCGCTGACCGAGCAGACCTTTCGCCGCGGGCGCGCCGTCTATGGCGGCCAGGCGCAGTCGACGCAGATCGTCAAGCTGCTGGAGGACCAGCTGGGCACCGACCTGCGCGCCCCGGGCTTTCCCGCCCGGCTGGAATGAGGGCGGTTGCAACCCGGCAGGGAATTTGATGATCTTCGCCCCCGTTCAGCCGCAAGGAGCAGCCCATGGCGCTGGAAGACGCACGCAAGCAGGTGGACCTGGCCTTCACGCGCGAGGACCGGCGCGGCCTGGCCTATGAGAACGCCTTCGGCGGGGCCACGAGCTTCCTGCGCCGGCGCTACACCAAGGATCTGGAAGGCGTCGATCTGGCGGTGACCGGGGTGCCCTTCGATCAGGCGGTGACGCACCGTCCCGGCACCCGCTTCGGCCCCCGCGCAATCCGCGAGGCGTCGACCCTTCAGCCCTATGATCCGCCCTATGGCTGGGGTTACGATCCGCTGTCGGAACTGGCGGTCGTGGATTATGGCGATCTGGCCTTTGACTATGCGCGGGTGGGGGATTTCCCGGCGGCGCTGAAGGCCCATGCGGCGGGGATCCTGACGGCGGGTGCGGGGATGGTGACGCTGGGTGGCGATCACTATCTGACGTTGCCGATTCTTGAGGCACATGCCGAGCGTTTCGGCCCGATGCGGGTGATCCAGTTCGACGCGCATTCCGACCTCTGGCCCGACGACGACCTGAGCCGGATCGACCACGGCACGATGATGTACAAGGCCGTGAAACAGGGTTTCGTCGATGCCGCGCATTCTGTGCAGGTCGGCATCCGCACCGAATGCGAGGATTATCTGGGCGTGAACGTCATCGACGCCCCCGAGGCGCACCGGATCGGCCCCGAGGCCGTGGCGGCGCGCATCCGCCAGATCGTGGGCGAGGGTCCCTGTTACCTGAGCTTCGACATCGACGGGTTGGACCCGGCGTTTGCCCCGGGGACGGGCACCCCGGTCTGGGGCGGGCTGGCGAGTTGGCAGGCCTCGGCGATCCTGCGCGGGTTGGCGGGGATCGACCTGAAGGGCGGCGATTTGGTCGAGGTCTCGCCGCCCTATGACACGACCGGAGCGACGGCAATTGCCGGCGCGCATGTGGCGATGGAACTGATCTGCCTTTACGGCTGGATCCGGCGCAAGGGCTGACCGCGCGCCGGCGGACTGGATCAGGGACTCCACGGGCTCCCGCCGCGCGTCGCGCTGAACCTGCGGTTCAACGCTCCTTGCGTTGGGCCAGGCTCGGGCGCTGGTGCGCCCGAGCCTGGCGCATTTCCGTTGGTGCGGGAATGACGGCGAGCGGCGAGGGATCTGGTCTTCGCCAAGGGGGGCGGCTAGGTCTGGCACAGGAAACGAGGAGATCGGGATGACGACGCAGACGGAATGGGAAGGCGCGGTCGCAGGCAAGGCGGTGTTGATCACCGGCGCCAGTCGCGGGATCGGCGAGGCGGCGGCGCGGCTTTTCGCCGATAAGGGCGCGAAACTGGGGCTGGCCGGGCGGCCGAGCGCCGAGTTGAAGGCCGTCGCCAAGGCGACCGGCGCCGAACTTCTGGAATGCGATGTGGCCGATGCCGCGCAGGTCGAGGCAGCGGTTGAGGCGATAGCCGCCCGGTTCGGTGCGCTTGATGTGCTGATCAACAATGCCGGGGTGATCGACCCGATCGCGATGATCGAGACGGCCGATCCCGGTGCCTGGTCGCGGCAGATCGACGTGAACCTCAAGGGTGTCTTCCACGGGATGCGCGCGGCGCTGCCGCGGATGCGCGCCGCCGGCGGAGGAACCATCATCACCGTGGGGTCGGGCGCGGCCTACAATCCGCTCGAGGGTTGGTCGGGCTACTGCGCCTCGAAGGCCGGGGCGATGATGATGACGCGGGCGGCGCATCTGGAGGCCGGCGATCTGGTGCGCGTGCTCAGTCTTTCGCCGGGGACGGTGGCGACGGGGATGCAGGCGGCGATCCGGGCATCAGGGGTCAATCCGGTCAGCCAGCTGGACTGGTCGGTGCATGTGCCGCCGGAATGGCCGGCGCGTGCGCTGCTGTGGATGTGCAGCGCCGATGCCGATGACTGGCGCGGGGCCGAAGTTTCGTTGCGCGAGGCGGCGATCCGGCAGCGGCTGGGTCTGCCCGGATGATCCGCCGCGAGGTCGAGGGGCGGCTCTGGACGCTGGTTCTGGACCGGCCCGAGAAGGCCAACTCGCTGACCCGCGCCATGCTGGGCAATCTGCTGGCGCATCTGACCGCAGCCGAGGGGCAGGCGGATGCGCTGATCCTCACCGGCACGGGCCGCGTGTTCAGCGCCGGGGCCGATCTGGACGAAGCGCGCGCGGGTCTGGCCACCGACCCGATCTGGGAGGAGGTGTCGGGCAAGCTGGCGACGCTGCCCTGCCTGACGATTGCCGCGCTCAACGGCACGCTGGCGGGCGGGGCGTTCGGCATGGCGCTGGCCTGCGACATCCGCCTGGCCGTGCCGGCGGCGCGGTTCTTCTATCCGGTGATGAAACTCGGCTACCTGCCGCAGCCCTCGGACCCGGGGCGGCTGGCGGCGCTGGTCGGGCCGGGGCGGGCGCGCTTCCTGCTCATGGGCGGTGCGAAGATCGTGGCCGAGGAGGCACTGGAATGGGGGCTGGTCGACCGGCTCTGTCCGGCCGAGGGTCTGCTTGCGGCAGCGCGGGAGCTGAGCGCGGATGCCTGCGCCGCGCCCGACGGCCATGCCGGGCGGATCAAGGCGATTGTGCCGCGCATCTGGTCGCAGGCCTGACGCGCCGATCCTGCTTTCGCGCGAACCGGCCGCCTGATAGACTTGAACGATGTCAATCCTGCGCCCCCTGACCCTGATCGCGTTGGTCCTGACGCTGGCCGTCGCCAGCGTCACGATGGCGGTCGCCCGCCATCAGGCGCGTGCGGTGGGCGAAGTGGTTCTGTGCACCGGCTACGGCATGGTGAGCGTGAGCCTCGATGCCGAGGGGCGGCCGACCGGGCCGATGATGCCCTGCCCGGATTGCACCCCGCCCCTTGCCGCGCTCGACGGCGAAAAGGCCGGGATCGAGGGCCCGGTACGGCGACTCGTCGCGCTTGCCCATGCGATCCGCGATCTGCCCGGCCCCCTGCCGGCGCCGCGCTACTTGCTCGCGGCGCGCGGCCCTCCGTCCCGGGTCTGATCCCCTTCAGGCCCATTTCCAGACGGAGTAGAAAGATGATCCGCACCCTCACCCTTGCCGCCGTGGCGGCCACCCTTTCCCTGCCAGCGCTTGCTTGCGACGGGTTCGAAGTCCACGATTCCTACGCGCGCGCCACCGGCATGATGGCGCAATCCGGCGCGGCCTTCATGGTGCTTCGGAACACCGGCGACGCCGATTGCCACATTGTCGCCGTCCACTCCGACATCGCCGAGCGCACGGAGTTGCACACCCACCGCGAGGACGAACAGGGCGTCATGCGCATGGTTGAGCTGGAGGACGGAATCGATCTGCCCGCCGGGAGCGACCATCCGATGGCGCGCGGCGGCGACCATGTGATGTTCCTGGGCCTCTCCCGGCCGATGGCACAGGGCGAGCCGGTCGAGGTGACGTTCGTCTTCGAGGACGGCGCCGAGCACAGCGTGTCGGTTGCGATCGACAATGAGCGGCAGCCCGAGGGACATGGCCATTCGCAAGGCCATCAGCACGGGCACCAGCACGGTACCCGGAACTGAGACCGGTTTGCCCGGCCGTTCAACCCGCCGGGCGCAAACGCCGCAGGACGGGGCCGCCGCCGGCGGCCTCGATCCGGGCGATGGCGGGGGTCAGGGGCTCCTCGGCCACGGCCATGTGATGGGCGTTGGCATGGACGATCCGATCCGGCGCGCTGACCATCGCCACATGCCCCTTCCAAAAGACCAGGTCGCCCGCGCGCTCCTCGCCTGGCGGCACATCCCGGCCCGGCATCGCGCGCTGCAGGTCGCTGTCGGGCGGGCAGGGCAGGGCGCAGGCGGCGCGCGCGGCGCGCACCAGCCCGGAACAGTCGATCCCTGCATGGGTGTCCCCGCCCCAGAGGTAGGGAGTGCCCATGAAACTGCGCGCGACGGCGACCGGGTCGGACAGAGCCTCGTGAAGCGGGCGCAGATGGCGTGCAAAGATCCAACCGTCGGACGTGCGGGCGAAGCCGTTCTCGATGCCCTCGACGGCGACCCGTGCGCCCATCGACAGCGCGGTAACTTCGCGCAGTTTTAGGTCGGGGCCGGGGTAAAGATGGCTGGCCGGGACAGCCAGCCAATGCGTCGGCGCGACCGGATCGCCAAGCGCACGGGTCGTCAGCCAGCCGCAATATCCCTGCGCGCCGTCGAAACCGAAGGCGTGATCGCCCCGCTCCTCGATCACCGTGAACGCGGTCCCGAGCAGAAGTTGCCGGTCGCGCGGCCCATCTGGCGCGGCGCAGAGGTCGACCACGGACGCAGCGATGCGCGCCGGGCGGCCGGAGGTGAAGGTACGCCCCTCGATGCCACCGCGCAGGCTGTCATGCGCCATACGGTCGGTGGCGCGCAGGAACCGGCGGTCGGTCATTTCAACCCCAGTGCATCGGGCAGCGCCGAGAGCAACGCTCGCGCTCCCTGTCCCACGCCACCCTTGGGTCGGCCAGGTGCGTCCTTGGGCTGCCAGCCGTAGATGTCGAAATGGACAAACCGGGCCGCGTCGTGCACGAATCGGCGCAAGAAGAGCGCCGCGGTGATCGAGCCGGCCATGGCTCCGGCGGGCGCGTTGTCCAGATCCGCGATGCCGGGTTCGATCATCGGCTCGTAGGCAGGGTGAAAGGGCATGCGCCACACTGGGTCATGCACGGTTGCGGCGGCCTTCCCGAGTGCGGCGGCAAGAGGGTCGTCATCGGTGTAGAACGGCGCAAGGTCAGGGCCCAGGGCCACGCGCGCCGCCCCCGTCAGCGTGGCCATGCAGACAATCGCATCGGGCTTTTCCTCGTCGGCCAGGGACAGCGCATCGGCCAGCACCAGCCGGCCCTCGGCATCGGTGTTGTTGACCTCGACCGTCAGCCCGTTCCGGGCGGTCAGGATGTCACCCGGACGAAAGGCCGAACCCGAAACCGCGTTCTCCACCGCTGGGATCAGCACCCTCAGACGGACCGGCCAGCCCAGGGACATGATCATATGAGCCAGGCCCAGAACGGTCGCGGCGCCCCCCATGTCCTTCTTCATCAACCCCATCGACGCGCCGGGCTTCAGGTTCAGCCCGCCGGTGTCGAAGCAGACCCCCTTGCCGACCAGCGTCAGCCGGGGGCCGGTATCGCCCCAGCGCAGATCCAGCAGGCGCGGCGCGCGCGCGGCGGCGCGGCCGACGGCATGGATCATCGGCAGGTTCTGCTGCAAGAGCGCATCGCCTGTGATCACGGTGATCTCGGCGCCTCCGTCGCGGGCAAGATCACGCGCCGCGGCTTCCAGCTCGTCCGGGCCCATGTCGGCGGCGGGAGTATTGATCAGATCGCGGCTCAGCGCCTCGCCCTGTGCGATGATGGCCAGGCGCAGGGCATCGACGCTTGGAGGCGCGATAAGCTGCGCCAGCGCCCGAACGTCGGCTGTGCGATAGCGGTTGAACCGGTAACCGGCGAGAAGCCAGCCCAGCACCTCCGCTTCCAGCGCGGGCCCGGTCAAGCTGGTCAGGAGCCGGAAAGTCCGCGCCGGCAGCTTGCTCCGCGCGCTGGCGAGCGCGAAGCGCGTGCGTTGCCGCGTGCTCGCGTCGCCCAGTCCGGCCGCCGCCATTCCCACGTCGCCCGCAGCGTCCGGCAGCAGCAGAACCTCACCGGCACGGGCCTTGAAGCCCGAGGCCTCTGCCCAGCGGCGCGACGTGAGTGGCAGACCGGCAAGCCAGTCGGCGTGATCCTCGCTGCGCAGCGCAACCAAGGGCAGGGCGCCGGTGTCGTCGGGGACAAAGACAGGATCGGGCAGCATGTCACGCTCGCGCTAACATCAGAGTCGCGCGCAGACTATGTCATCGATCCGTGAATGGAAATCGCCCCCGAACCGCAACAGCCGCGATCAGAGCGACAGGCCCGGCACTTCCCAGACCTGGGCAAGCGAACGATCGCCGATGCGCACCAGACGCTGCCAGACGGCGCGAAACGCGACCATGTCGTCCTGGGTGGCCGACACGCCGAGGTCGCGCACGACTCGCGCCAGCGACGTCAGCCCGATGTCCGAGGCGAGTTTCGATACCACGCGCGCCTCTCGCGCGATCGTCGCCAGAGACCCCTGCCGGTATTGCCACTCAAAATCTGCCAGATGCTCGGAAACCTCCTCGACCCGGTCCATCACGTAGGATTCGGCCTCGCGCGGGCCAAGCTGTTGAAAAAGTTCATCCAGGCGCGTCGTATCAATGACGACGCGCTCACGATGGCGCATGTCCAAAACGGTTGTCACACCCACACCTTCATAGATCTACCCCGAGCGGCAGCCTGCTGGGCGGGACCTAACAAAGTCTTTCGGCGACGTCTCTATTCATTTTGCATTCGAGTCGTCTTGGGGAGGTCGCCGGGTGCTGGTTACTCAAACAATGTCCCTGTCATACAAGCTGGATGTATCCGTAGAAAAAATCAACAGTGCTTAACGAAATCTCAAAAAGGCTACATCGGGTTCATGTTTGATTCAATGGTGGATTGCAGTCGCAACTTGCGGTAGGGAACCGCGCCCGGTTTGCCGGGAAGGGGCGCCCGCGTGAAGGCGGGCACGACAACGAGGTGACATGACGCGCGACCGCAAGGCCGAGGTGGAACTGATCGAAAGTCTGTTCGAGGATTGGATCGCAGCGGTGCGGTCCGGGGATCCCGAGCAGGTGGCGGCGCTCTATGCACCGGACGCGGTTCTGGTGCCAACGATATCGAACCGGATCCGCCAGACGCCGCCGGGGATCACCAGCTATTTCGACATGTTCCTGCTCGACGGGGTGGACGGGCGCATTCTGGAAGGGACGGTGCGGCATATGGGCGATGTGGCGGTTCACTCCGGCATCTACCGCTTCACCATCTCGCCTGGCGACAGCCCGCGGGAGATCGATGCGCGTTTCACCTTTGTCTACGAGCGCCTCGGCACAGACTGGAAGATTGTCGCGCATCATTCCTCGGTCATGCCCGAGGGATGACGCCGGAACCATATCGAACGGAGGCCAGCTGACGCGAAATGCGGCGGAGTTGTGCCGAGTTGTGCCAATAACTTTCCAAATCGGCCGGATAAGCTTGAGGTTGAGCATACCGTCGCGTTAGATGAATGGTTAATCGGCGGTCCGTGACCGGCGGGGCACGGTGCGCACCGCGCGCCGGCCTGTACGGGTTCAGTGAGAAGAGCAAGGCGGCATGCGACGAAGCTGCCGTTGGAAGTCGAGGGAACGCAGCGGATGTTCGGTTTCGTGAAATGGCTTTCACGTTCACAGAAACAGGCGATCATCCTGGCGCTGGATGTGATCCTGGTGCCGATCGCGCTGCTGGCGACCGGGGTGCTGCAATACGGCAGCCGTATGTCGCCGACCTGGGCTATTGACAACTGGCTGCCGATCCTGGCGATGATGGGGGCTTGCGCGGGGCTTTCGCTCACGCTCGGCCTGCCGCGCATTCAGATGAAATCATACGAGATGTCGGCAATGGGCCGATCCGCGCTGCTGGCCGGGGCGCTGACCTTCCTTTTGATCCTCTTCAACGGCCGACCCGGCGCCATCTTGCCCACGACTGGGCCGGTGATCTTCGGACTGATGTTCCTGTTCCTGACCGCTGCAAGCCGCTTCGCGCTTCTGCGCATCCTGCTGCAACTCTATCGCGACGGGCGTTCCGCGACGCGGGTGCTGATCTACGGGGCCGGGACGACCGGCGCCCAACTGGTGCTGGCGCTGCGGGCGCATGCGTCGATCCAGCCAATGGCTTTCGTCGACGACAACTCAGTCCTGCACGGGCTGACGGTGGCGGGACTGCGTGTTCACCCGCCGCAAAAGCTGGCGACCCTGATCCGCGACTTGGAGATCGACCGCGTCATCCTTGCCATGCCCTCGCTGAATTCGCCGCGACAGGCCCAGATCGCCCGACGCATCGCTGATCTGGGCGTAGATGTGCAGAGCGTGCCGTCGTTTTCGCAGCTTATCGGGGAAGAGGAAATCGTGGCGCAACTTGCGCCGGTGCTGCCGACGACGCTGTTGGGGCGCAAGCATCTGGGTGGGCAACTGGACGGTGGCTGTGCCGCCTATGAGGGGCGCTCGGTCCTGATCACCGGGGCAGGCGGGTCCATCGGGTCCGAACTTTGCCGGCAGGTGCTGAACTGCCGGCCCTCGCGTCTGGTGTTGATGGAGCTGTCCGAATACGCTCTCTATTCCATCGACAGCGAGTTGCGCGCGCTGGCTGGCAAGCTGGACTGCGAGATCGTGCCCGTGCTGGGCACGGTGACCGATCGACGCCATGTGCGCCATGTGCTGGAGTTGCATTGCGTCGATGTCGTCCTCCACGCTGCCGCCTACAAGCATGTCCCCATGGTCGAGGCGAATCCACTGGCCGGTATCGCGAACAACGTGCTGGGCACCAACACCTTGGCGCGCGAAGCCTTCGATTATGGGGTGCAGCGGTTCATCCTCGTGTCCTCCGACAAGGCCGTTCGACCGATCGGCGTGATGGGCGCTACAAAACGTCTGGCTGAGATGATCATCGCCGATCTTGCGCGTGAATCTTCGCACACGGTCTTTGCGACAGTGCGCTTCGGCAATGTGCTGGGGTCTTCTGGTTCGGTCATCCCGCGCTTTCGCGAGCAGATCCTGCGCGGCGGGCCGGTTACCCTGACAGACCCTGAAATCACCCGCTATTTCATGACCGCGCAAGAGGCGACTCGCCTGGTCCTCTGGGCCGGCACAATGGCGCAGGGCGGCGAGATCTTCGTTCTGGACATGGGCAAACCGGTGCTGATCGCCGATCTCGCCCGGCAGGTGATCGAAGCCTCGGGTTATTCGGTGCGCGACGCCGAGCATCCCGACGGCGATATCGAAGTGCTGGTGACCGGGCTGCGACCCGGTGAGAAACTGCACGAAGAGTTGTCGATCAGCGGTGAGTTGCGCGAAACCGGGCATCAGAAGCTTTTCTGTTCGGTCGAGGGAAACTTGTCGAATTTTGAACTGCAACGCGCCCTGCAGGCCTTGCGCAAGGCAGTCGCCCTGGGCGACGGGGCGCGCGCGGCGGCCGACGCCATCTACTGGAGCCAGCGTGACCTCGCCCCCCGGACGCCGGAACTGGCGGATTCTGGCACCGACCTAGGGCGTGGGCGGCCCTGAAGCGACTGCTGCAAGGCTCGCAATTTGCATTTCAGGACGCTCATGACGCTCGCCGCATGAAAACGGTTTGCCGTTACGCTGCAGCGCAGTATGGTCACACCGACGGCAAGCGGGATGCAGACGTGAACCAGCGATTGCCACCGGATCTGTTTCACTTCCCGCTCGAGATAGGCGGGATAGGCAGTTGCCGCGCCGTTGGCGAGGCGCTGCTGCGCCATCTGCGGCCCTTTGGCATGACCAACTATCTTGTCGGGGCGATGCCGCATCCGGATCATCCCTATCCCGGCGCCTTCATGATGGGCAACTTGCCGGCGGATTGGTCGGAGACCTATATCTCTGGCCGAATGGGAGACCACGATCCGACCCTGCACGCGCTGCAACTGAATGCCGGCCCGGTTTCGATCCAGGACATCCGCAATGGGCGCGCCGGGTTCCGGCCCGATGCGGAGGAAATCTCGATCCTGGACGCTGCTGCCGCGCTCGGTTGGCCCCACGGCTTGATTGTGCCGATCTACGGAGCACAGGGTTATCGCGGGATCGGATGCGTGTGCGGCCCCGGTCCCGACCCCGAGGCGCACGCCCGGATCGTTCTCGAATTCCTAGTCTGGCACGCTCATGATCGGATGCGCATGCTCTTCGGTGCCGAGGGTGACGTACAGGCCGTGCGCCTGTCTCTGCGCGAGCGTGAGGTCCTGAATGCCGCCCGCCGTGGACTCAGCGATGACGAGATCGCGACAGCCGCGGCGATCTCGGTCCGGACCGTGCGTTTTCACTTCGAAAACGCCCGCCGCAAGCTTGCGTCCCGTAACCGGACCGAGGCGATTGCCAAAGCGTTGCAGCTACAATTGCTCGGGCTCTGACCCCTTTTTCTGAAACCTGTCAGTTCTGACAGTAGGCGGATGACGGGGTCGTGAGTTACACAATCAATATTGATCGTACACTTCCAGTTTGCCATTGAAAAGCGGCCCTTCGGGTTCATCCCGGGGGCCGCTTCATTTTACGGCAACCCCCAGCGGATTTGAAATTCTCTCGCGCCACCCCAGATAAATACCTGACAAGAACAACACCGGGGGTAAAAGAATGCGAATTACCACAACCGTAGCCGCCAGCGCCCTGGCCCTGAGCCTCGCCTTTCCGGCGGTGGCTGATGACAAACCCTATTCCATTGAGATTCTGGCCGAGGGCTTGGAAAACCCCTGGGCGATGGCCTTCCTGCCCGGGAGCGGCGATATCATCCTCACCAGTCGGCTGGGTCGCGTGATGATCCACGACGCCGACAGCGGGGAGATCCTTGAGATCTCCGGCGCGCCCGAGGTCGATACGCGAAACCAGGGCGGTCTTCTGGACATCGCCCCCGCCCCGGATTTTGAGGAATCCGGTTTGGTCTACATGACCTGGAGCGGTGTCACCGAAGGGAGCGACACGACCACGCATCTGGGCCGCGCGCGCCTCGACAGGGATGCCGGGGCGCTGCAGGATTTTGAGGTTCTGCATATCGTGAGCCCGGCGATGGACAGTCAGGCGCATTATGGCTCGCGCATCGTCTTTGCCGATGGGCATGTCTTCGTCGGTCTGGGCGATCGAAACAGCAAGGACTTTGGGCCCGACCACATCTCGCAGGACCTGTCGAGCGAGAACGGCTCGGTCATTCGCCTCACGATGGATGGCGAGATCCCCGACGACAATCCCTTCGTCGATCAGGAGGGCGCCGCGGGCGCGATCTGGTCCTATGGACACCGCAATATCCAGGCGATGTCCCTGAACCCCGACACGGGCGAGATCTGGCTTGCCGAACACGGCGAGGCCGGGGGGGACGAGATCAACGTGGTGGAGCGTGCCGGAAACTTCGGCTGGCCGCTCGCCGCCTATGGCGTCGATTACCGTACCGGCGAGCAGTTCGCCGACACCCATCAGCCCGACGATGGCTTCATCGCACCCGTTTTCCACTGGCCGCCGGGCCGGGATGATCACTTCCCGCCCTCGGGCATGGCCTGGTATGACGGCGAGGCCTTCCCCGACTGGCAGGGTCATCTTCTGGTCGGCAACCTGTTCCACCAGTATCTAGGCCTCTTTGCGGTCGACGGCCATGACGTCAGCGCGCCCGTTCGCCTATTGGAGGGCGAGGGTTGGCGCATCCGCGACGTAGCGATCGGCCCTGATCACGGGTTCATCTACGTGATCGCCGATGGCGAGGACGTGCCGCTGCTGCGCCTTGTTCCGAGCGAAGAGAATGGTGATTGATGCGTGATCTTGATGGCGCCCGCATGCGTGCGATCCTGGTGCTTGCTGCGGCGATCGCCTTCATCCTGTTCTCTTACCTCGCGCCCGACTTCACCGGCTACCGGCCCGATCAGATGCCCCGCGCCGAAGCGCAGCCGCCCATCCAGCCTGCGGGTTTCGCCTTCGGGATCTGGGGGGTCATCTATCTCTGGCTGCTGATCGGTGCGGGGTTCGGCCTGCTCCAACGCGCCGAGGCGCGCGATTGGGATCCGCACCGCCTGCCCCTGATCGGGGCAATGGTTCTGGGAGCGGGGTGGCTCTGGGTGGCGGTGCAGAACCCGATTCTGGCCACGGTCATCATCTGGGCGATGCTGGCGCTGGCGCTTCTGGCGCTGGCACGCGCGCCGGATCGCGATTTCTGGTTGGCGCGCGTGCCGATCGGCCTCTTTGCCGGGTGGCTGACAGCGGCGAGTTTCGTCTCGCTCGGGATTGTGCTGGCGGGCTACGGGGTAATCGGTTCGGGGCGGGCAGCAGCGCTGCTGCTGGTGCCCTTGGCGGCGGTCTTCGCGGCCGTCGCCTATCTGCGCCTTGCGCCCGGGGGGGCCTATCCCTTGGCGGCCGGCTGGGGTTTTCTGGGAATCGCCGCGGCAAATATCGGCCGGAATGCGGATGTGGCGGTTCTGGCGGTTATCGGTCTGTCGGTGCTGGCGGGCCTCTGGTGGCGGCAGCGTTTTCGTTCGGGCTGATCACGCCGTCACGGAAGTGCGATATCTACCCAGACCAGTGCGTGATTTCCCGCGCCCTCGGCGGGCCAGATCACGCCGCTGTCCCTGATGTCCAACCCCACCGACGGCAGTATGTAGCTCACCCGCAATGCACCGGGGCCGCGCGGCCAGTAGGCGGTCTCCGGTCCGGGCTGATCCGCGACGGGACGCTGCCCCAACGGCTCCGGGTCCTGGAGTGCCGGATGCGCCAACAGCGACCGGATCGCCGCCTGCATCCCGTCGCCAGCCGCCGGGTCCAAATTGGCATTGCCCATCAAAACGAGAGGCTGGCCTGGTGGGGGGCTTGGCAACCTGCCGTCGAGAAGATGGAGCCAGAAGGCCGTCTCATCATGGTTCCGCCGGCGGTTGCGCTCGTGAGGGCCACCAAAGGCGGGCGGCCCGGCATGCCAGGTGAGCAGCGTCAGAGTAGTTCCTGACGGGGTGATCACCGGCACTTGCCAGTGCCCGGTGGACGAGAGGCGCTGGATCGCGAATACCTCTGCCGAGGGAAAGGGGGCGTCGTCGACTTCCGGGATCAGTGCGCCAGGCAGGTCTTGCCATAGAAACTGCGAGTGATCCTGAACGCCGCTGTGGTCGAATGGCAGGCGAGACAGTATCGCCATACCGCCCTGACCGGCGAAACGTCCGTAACCCTGCGCGTCGTCCGATGTGCCCAACCGGCCATCGCCATCCATGTCGAGGCCCGTTGCCTGACCGCTGTTCGGTCTGAGCGCGAAGCGATGCGACATCGCGTGACCGCCAACCTCCAACAGAGACGCGAACGCCTCCAGCGTCAGGCCGTCCAGGTCATAATCAAACCGCAGAAGAAGCAGCACATCGGGTTGTGCTGTCGCGACAAGATCGCGCACCGCCAGCACATCCGCGGCCGAAGCGCGGATGTCGCGTAGCAAAAGACCCGGCCCGTCACGGCTGAGACCGCTTTGCAAGACGGCCAGGCGCAGCGTGTCAGCGCTGGCAGGCAACGCGGCGAAGATCGCCCAGAAAACCCCGAACATCCAGCTGCGGGATCGACCAACTCGACGCAGTGCGCGCGAGGCCCGACGTTCAGCCGCGCGGCGCGCTCCATCGGTATCCTGCGCACGATCAGGGCAATCGGAGAATTGACGCACAGACTGTTTCCCGGATGCAACCCGGTGGCGAAGGCTAACTGTTTGCCTCAGGATCGTCGAGCCAAGGACGACGGCGGCAAGAGGCACAGCCCAGCAACGCCCAAGACCATGTTGCGTGCCTCTTGCTGTCGCCGCCGGGCGCGAGCTTGACGCACATCCCGGGACCGACCTTGAGGCAATCACCGGGATCTGCGCGGCTTTCAGGCCCAGGGGAACTGCTGCTGAGCGCGCGATTCGAACGCGTCGATCGCGCTGACCTTTTCAAGCGTCAGTCCGATGTCATCGAGGCCGTTGAGCAGGCAATGTTTCTTGAACGGATCGATGTCGAAGCTGAAGGTCTGGCCGTCCGAGGAGCTGACCGTCTGCGCTTCCAGGTCAACGGTGATGCGTGCATTTGCGCCCTTCGTGGCATCCTCCATCAAGTGCTCCACGGCTTCCGGAGGAAGGATGACGGGCAAAATGCCGTTCTTGAAGCAGTTGTTGTAGAAAATGTCAGCGAATGACGTGCTGATCACGCAGCGAATGCCGAAATCGAGCAGCGCCCAGGGCGCATGCTCCCGCGACGAGCCGCATCCGAAATTGTCCCCGGCAACCAGAATCTCGGCTTCTCTGTAGGCCGGCTTGTTGAGAACGAAATCATCGATCTCGTCCCCCTCTGGCGTGTAGCGCATCTCGTCGAACAGATGCACACCCAGCCCGGTGCGCTTGATCGTCTTCAGGAACTGCTTGGGGATGATCATGTCGGTGTCGATGTTGACCAATGGCATCGGCGCGGCGATCCCGGTCAGCGTAGTGAATTTATCCATTTCTCATTTTCCTGAACGTTGATTTGCTGGACAGCGGTGTGATGGCCGTCGATGCGGTGCGATCCGCCGCATCGACGGCTGATGTCAGTGATCGCTTTCGTTTATACCATCTCAGCCATCAATTCCCGCACATCCGTCAGCTTGCCGGTGATCGCGGCGGCGGCGGCCATGACCGGGCTCATCAGGTGGGTGCGACCGCCGCGGCCCATGCGGCCCTCGAAGTTACGGTTCGAGGTAGCGGCGCAGCGTTCGCCGGGGGAGAGCTGGTCGGGGTTCATGCCGAGGCACATCGAGCAGCCGGCAAGGCGCCATTCGAAACCCGCGTCGATAAAAATCTGCGCCAGCCCTTCTTCCTCGGCCTGCGCGCGCACCAGGCCCGAGCCCGGCACGACCATGCCGCGCACGCCCGGGGCCAGCTTCCGGCCCTTCAGTACGGCGGCGGCGGCGCGCAAATCCTCGATCCGGCCGTTGGTGCAGGAGCCGATGAAGACCGCGTCGATCGGGATGTCGGTAAGCTTCGTGCCGGGTTTCAGACCCATGTAGTCAAGCGAGCGTTGCGCCGCGCCGACCTTGCCGCCCGAAAAGCTTTCGGCGGCGGGCACTTCGGCGGTGATGGGCAGCACATCCTCGGGGCTGGTTCCCCAGGTGACGACGGGGGCAATGTCCTCGGCGCGGATGGTGATGACCTTGTCCCAATGTGCGTCGTCGTCGGATTTCAACGTCTTCCAGTAGGCGACCGCCGCCTCCCAGGCAGCGCCTTTTGGCGCATGCGGGCGGCCCTTGACGTAATCGAAGGTCTTTTCGTCAGGGACGATCAGGCCGGCACGCGCGCCGCCCTCGATCGCCATGTTGCAGACGGTCATGCGGCCTTCCATCGACAATTCGCGGATCGCCTCGCCGCAGTATTCGATCACATGCCCGGTGCCGCCGGCGGTGCCGGTCGCGCCGATGACCGACAGCGTGATGTCCTTGGCCGTGACATAGGGCGGCAGCTTGCCCGTGATCTCGACCTTCATGTTCTTGGATTTCTTCTGGATCAGCGTCTGGGTTGCCAGCACATGCTCGACCTCGGACGTGCCGATGCCATGCGCCAACGCGCCGAAGGCGCCATGCGTCGCGGTGTGGCTGTCACCGCAGACGATGGTCATGCCGGGCAGGGTCCAGCCCTGCTCGGGGCCGATGATGTGAACGATCCCCTGACGAATGTCCGACACTGGATAGTAGTGAATGCCGAAATCGCGGGCGTTCTTGTCCAAAGCTTCGACCTGGATACGCGAGTCAGCGTTCTCGATCCCCATTTCACGCCCCTCGGTCGTCGGCACATTGTGATCGGGCACGGCGATGGTCTTTTCGGGGCAGCGCACGGGACGGCCGGCCAGGCGCAGACCTTCAAAGGCTTGCGGGCTGGTCACCTCGTGCACGAGATGGCGATCAATATAGAGAAGCCCGGTGCCGTCGGGGGATTCATCGACCAGATGGGCGTCCCAGATCTTGTCGTAGAGGGTTTTCGGAGCGGTCATGGCGCGGTCCATTCTGTAGATTGTGGCTAGACATGCGAAAGGGGAAACGGGCGCCGGGAGGGCCAGCGCCGAACCGGCCGGTCAGCCGAGATGCGACAGGACAGAGCGGCCTTCGCGGCTGAATCGCTGCGGCAGGCGGGCGTGGTCGGTCATGTCGAAATAGCGACGCATGATGCCCAGATAAGCCCAAAGCGCGTGTCTGGCAACCGTCATCGCCTGCATCAAGGGGCCTGCATCGAGGGGCGTGTGCGGATTGGCCTGCCGAGAGGCGGGTGACGCATCACACGGCGATTTCGCGCACGGTGCTGCGGACGGGGCGTGGTCTCGGCGAAATTTGCCATGGGGACGTCGGGGGCCTAGCTTTTTGGAAAGCCCCGCGCCTTGCAAGCGCGTCGCGCTGCCAGATCAATCAAGGAGACGCCATATGCAGAACCTGCACCGCCGCACATTGATCCTGACACTCGCCGGGGGGGGGCGCTTGCGGCCTGTGCGCCACGCCCCTACACCAATCCGCTTGGCCGTGAGGCGCGCGCGGCGCTGACCATTTCTCGCATCGACGTTGTGACCACCGGCACCGCCTTCGAAAGCACACTGGCGGCGAATGCCGCAAGTCGCCTTCGGGCAGATCTGACCGGGGCCATGCGCCAAGAATTCGCCGATCGACTACGCCCGGAGGGCGTGGTGATGTCGGTCGAAATTGCGCGGATGAACCTTGCCGGCAGCGTGCGCAGCGCCTTCGGTCGCGACCAGTCACGGATGCAGGGCACGGTGCGATTGCTTGATCCCACGGGCGCGTTGCTCGCCGCCTACCCGGTGCAGGTGGAGGCCGGGACCGCCGCTGAAAGCCGGACCGGCGCGCTCGCCCGCGCCACGGTCACCACCAGCGAGGGGTTCTACCGCAGCCTTCTGCGCGATTTTGCCCGCGCGGCGCGAGAGCAGATCCTGGGTGCCGACTTGCCTGGCCAGCGGCTTTTCCGGCAGGCGACCAGCGGCTAGCAGCCAAGTTTCCGCGGCGGTCGGGGCTGGTCCGTGGAAATGGCCCTGACCTGCCGAACCCGATGCGCCGGATCCCGCACATTTCGCCGCGCCCCGATTGAGAAAACCCCGGTGCGATGCTACATTGATGGCAACGAACCATGCAGGAGGACAGGGAACTGTCTTACATCGACCCGGCCGCCACTGCGGCCCCCGCGCCGAATGCCGCACCCAATGCCCTGACGGGTGCCGCCCTACTGGATCTGGTCCTGCAATCTCTTGACGACGACAAGGCCGAGGACATCGTGCAGATCGATCTGCGCGGACGCTCCTCGATGGCCGATCACATGGTGATCGCCACCGGCCGGTCCACGCGCCAGGTCGCCTCGATTGCGCAGCATCTGCTCGACCGCCTGAAAGAGCGGTTCCGCCTTTCCGCCCGGGTCGAAGGAATGGAGACCGGCGACTGGGTGCTCATCGACACCGGCGATGTGGTCGTGCATGTCTTCCGCCCGGAAGTGCGCGAATTCTATCAACTTGAAAAGATGTGGCAAATGCCCGCGGGGGCTGGCCGCGCCTGATCGGTCGCGCTGAAGGGATGGCCCGATGCGCCTGCATCTTTGCGCCGTTGGCCGGCTGCGCACCGGGCCCGAGCGGTCGCTGGTCGACGATTATCTCAAACGTTTCGATCGGACGGGCCGGCCGATTGGCCTGGGCCCGGTGACCGAGCACGAGGTCGAGGAAAAGCGTGGCGGCGGCATGGCGGGAGAGGCGGCGCTTCTGACGCGGGCCTGCCCGGCTGGCGCGGTTCGCGTGGTGCTGGACGAACGCGGCGCGACGCTTGATTCGCCGGGGCTCGCGCGGCGGGTTGCCGACTGGCGCGATGCGGGCAACGGCGATCTGGCCTTTCTAATCGGCGGGGCGGACGGCCTCGCGCCCGAGCTGCATGACGGGGCGGATTTCGCGCTGTCCCTGGGCGCGATGGTCTGGCCGCACATGCTGGTGCGGGTGATGCTGGCCGAACAACTCTATCGCGCGGCCAGCATCCTGGCCGGCAGTCCCTATCACCGCGCCTGAGCAGCCATTGCCGCGGCGCCCGCCACGCCCTAAGAGGGGCGCGCAAAACCGGAGACGCGCATGAAACGCCAGGGTCCCGTTGTGCTCTGCATCCTCGACGGTTGGGGGTTGAACCCGGCGCGGGCGGGCAACGCCGTCGCGCAGGCCGCCACCCCCTGTTTCGACCGGATACTGGAGGAGAACCTGCACGCCACTCTGATCACCCACGGCCCCGATGTCGGGCTTCCCCGCGGGCAGATGGGCAATTCCGAGGTAGGCCATACCAATATCGGTGCCGGTAGGGTGGTGGCGATGGATCTGGGTCAGATCGACCTGGCGGTCGAGGATGGCTCCTTCAGCCGGAACCCGGCGCTCGGCGAGTTCATCGCCGAACTCCGGAAGACGGGTGGGACAGCGCACCTGATGGGTGTTGCGTCGGACGGGGGGGTGCATGGGCATCTGCGCCACCTGCAGGCCGCGATCTCGGCGATCGCGGCGGCGGGGGTGCCAGTGGCGATCCACGCCATCACCGACGGGCGCGACGTGGCGCCGACCTCGGCGGCGGGTTATGTCGGGCAGTTGCAGCATAACCTGCCCGAGGGCGCCCGTATCGCCACCGTGATCGGGCGCTACTGGGCAATGGACCGCGATCGCCGCTGGGACCGGGTCGAACGCGCCTATCGCGCCATGGTGCGCGCCGAGGGCAAGCACGCCCCCGATGCGCTTTCTGCCGTGACCCAGGCCGCCGCGCGGGGCGAGACCGACGAGTTCATCGACCCCACCGTGATTGGCGACTGGCAGGGGGCACGGGGCGGCGACGGGTTCTTTTGCCTGAACTTCCGCGCCGACCGCGCCCGCGAGATCATGGCCGCTATCGGTGCCCCGGCGTTCAACGGCTTTACCACCGGCCGGCGGCCGGACTGGGCGATGCTTCTGGGCATGGTCGAGTATTCGGATGCCCATAACGCCTTCATGCACACGGCTTTTCCGAAGCGGATGATCGTCAACACGCTTGGCTCCTGGGTGGCGCAGCACGGCCGGCGGCAGTTTCGGTTGGCCGAGACCGAGAAATATCCGCATGTCACCTTCTTTCTGAACGGCGGCCAGGAAGACCCCGAACCGGGCGAGGACCGCTACATGGCCCCTAGCCCCAAGGTCGCGACCTACGATCTGGCGCCCGAGATGTCGGCGGCCGAGGTCACCGAGAAGCTCGTTGCCGCCATCGAGGCCGGATACGACCTGATCGTGGTAAACTACGCCAACCCCGACATGGTGGGTCATACCGGCGATTTGTCGGCGGCGATCCGTGCCTGCGAAGCGGTGGATGCGGGCCTTGCGCATGTGCTGCCGGCG
>CAZKSE010000038.1:0-22939 GCA_964555305.1 uncultured Rhodobacter sp.
CAACCCCATACATCGGAGCGAGACATGGCATCCTATCAGTATGTCTATCACATGGACGGCGTCGGAAAGACCTATCCCGGCGGCAAGAAAGTTTTTGAAAACATACGCTTGAACTTCCTTCCCGGCGTAAAGATCGGTGTCGTCGGCGTCAACGGCTCGGGCAAGTCCACACTCCTCCGCGTCATGGCGGGGATCGACAAGGACTTTACCGGCGAGGCTTGGGCCGCCAAGGGCGCCAAGGTCGGCTACCTGCCGCAGGAGCCGGAACTCGACCCCGAACTCGACGTACGCGGCAACGTCATGCTCGGCGTCGCCGAGAAGAAGGCAAAGATCGACCGCTACAACGAGCTGGCCATGAACTACTCGGACGAGACCGCCGAGGAGATGGCCAAGCTGCAGGACGAGATCGACGCCGAGAACCTGTGGGACCTGGACAGCCAGATCGACGTGGCGATGGAAGCCCTGCGTTGCCCGCCGGACGAGGCTGACGTGACCAAGCTATCGGGCGGCGAAAAACGGCGCGTGGCGCTCTGCAAGCTGCTGCTTGAAGCGCCCGACATGCTGCTGCTGGACGAACCCACCAACCACCTCGATGCCGAGACCATCGCCTGGTTGCAGAAGCACCTGATCGAATACCAGGGCACCATCCTGATCGTCACCCACGACCGCTATTTCCTCGATGACATCACCGGCTGGATCCTGGAACTCGATCGCGGTCGCGGCATTCCCTACGAGGGCAACTACTCGGCCTGGCTGGAACAGAAGGCCAAGCGCCTGCAGCAGGAAGCGCGCGAGGACAAGGCCCGCCAGAAGACGCTCGAAAAGGAACTGGAATGGATCCGCGCCGGCGCCCGCGCGCGGCAAGCCAAGTCCAAGGCCCGTATCCAGGCCTACGAGGAACTCGCCAGCCATACCGAGCGCGAGAAGGTCGGCCGCGCGCAGATCATCATCCCGAACGGCCCGCGGCTGGGCTCAAAGGTCATCGAGGTCGAGGGCCTGCGCAAGGTCTATGGCAACAACGTCCTGATCGAGGATCTGAGCTTCTCGCTGCCGCCGGGCGGGATCGTCGGCGTGATCGGCCCCAACGGTGCGGGGAAGACCACGCTTTTCAGGATGTTGACTGGGCAGGAAAAACCGGATGCGGGCGAGATCACCTTCGGCGACACGGTGAAACTGGCCTATGTCGACCAGTCGCGCGACGCGCTCGACGCCAAGAAAACCGTCTGGGAAGAAATCTCGGACGGGCTCGATGTGCTGCCGCTGGGCGATGCCGAGATGAACTCCCGCGCCTATGTGGGCGCCTTCAACTTCAAGGGGGGCGACCAGCAGAAGAAGGTGGGGCTCCTTTCGGGCGGTGAACGCAACCGGGTGCATCTGGCAAAGCTTCTGCGGGCGGGCGGCAATGTGCTGCTGCTCGACGAGCCGACCAACGATCTGGACGTCGAAACCCTGCGGGCACTGGAAGATGCGCTCGAGGATTTCGCAGGTTGCGCGGTGATCATCAGCCACGACCGTTTCTTCCTCGACCGGCTTTGCACGCATATCCTTTCCTTCGAGGGGGATTCAAAGGTCGAGTGGTTCGAGGGCAACTTCGAGGCCTACGAGGAAGACAAGATCCGCCGGCTGGGGCCGGATTCGGTCATGCCGAAGCGGGTGAAATACAAGAAGTTTGCGCGCTGATTCGTCCCCTTCCGGAGGGAATGGACAGCAGAGAACAGGGTGGCCGGCCGGGCAAGTCCCGCGCCGGCCGCTTGCGTCTGGCGGGCTGTCAAGGGCCGCATATCCGGGCACCCCGCCGCATCGGCATCGCGTCGGTGCGACGTCGGTATCACGTCATGACGTTGGGCGCACGGCACCATCGCGCAACGCCTCGGGGATGCCCCGCGCCGCGCCCGGAACGGGTGCGGCGCCCGGCCCAACCCGAGGAGGGTTGTGCGCGAAGCGCGCACAGCCGGACGAGGGGCGGGAGCACGCCCGGGCACCTCTTGCCGCCGTCGGGGCATTGCAGACGCGCTGTGCAGGCGGCGGCCTCATCCGCCGGTCTGCCAGTTCAGGATCGCCTCCACCGGCCAGAGCAGCATGACCACGGTGAGCAGCAACCCATCCCGGATCACGATCGCCGTCACCGCCTCGCTCGCCACCGCGATCAGGACCACCGCCCAGACCGGCAGCCGCGCGGCGAGCCAGAAGCCGAGCATCATGAACCCGATATCGGCCATCGAATTGATCACGCTGTCGCCGTTGTAATGGAGCGAGACTGTGATCCCCTTGTAGCGCTCGATCAGCCAGCTCGTGTTCTCGGTGATCTCCCATGCGGCCTCCAGCACGATGGCGCCGAGCAGCCGGCACTCGAAGCTCAGCTTCGGCGCGACGAGCCAGAAAAGCAGATAGAAGAGGAACCCGTGCAGCACATGCGAGGGCGCGTACCAATCGGCCAGATGCTGCGAATTCTCGGGCCCGGTCGTGCCCCCCCAGATCCTGACATGCCCGCACGGACAGATCGGATCGCGCCCCATTGCCAGAAGCACCACCGCGGTCAGGACAAGCACCAAAAGGATCAGACCCCAGCGCCGCAAGGGACCCCACTCAGCCACGTCGTCCCACCTTGTCATGATCCAAGGTCCGCGCTTTCCGGTTTCGCCCGACGGACAGGATCGCCTGGACGGCCCCGGACTGCCTTGAGCCAGGTCAAGCAGTCCGCGCCACGGGGTGAGTCATCGTCCCGGAAGCGAAGCGCCGATCAGGTCATCACGCGAACCGTCGACAGGCCGTCCGTGTCGCGCGCGGCATTGCGGCAGGTCTTGCAGCGCGAGATGTCGATATGCGCTTCACACTCCGCCCCGCGCTGGACGATCTGGCCGCCGGCCGCATGCACCAGGGCGCGAATGCCGTGGTTTTCGCTCGCGAAGAAAAGATCGGCCGTGCGCATCCCGAGTCTCTCGGCCGCGGCAAGCCCGTCCAGAAACAGCGCCTTGCCAAAGCCCTGGCCCTGGTAAGCATCCTCGACCGAAATGCCGATCTCGGCATGGGCGTCATCGGCGGCGAAGAGTTCGAGCACCCCGACGATACGCCCCTCCGCCTCGACCCCCAGAACGATGTCCGGGCGCGCGCGCTCGGCGATCAGTTGAAGCGTGCGGTCCGGCAGGGCCGCCATGAAGCGCCGTTGCCGCGAGTTGCGCCCGAGGCGCTTGTAATGCGTGGCCAATGCGCGCCGCCAATCGGCCAGCTTGCCGGGCAGCAGTTCAGCATGTGGCGGGACAAGTGTAGTGGGCATGAAGCATCTCCCACGCCTGTTACGTCTACCCTCCATGTGATGCCGCGCCGCAGCATTTTTGAGGGGCGCACCGGCTTGCCGTGACGTAACTTACAACAAATCGAGGCCCGAACCGCGGATCGCGACGCACCCCGAAAGCCCGCGCGCGACGCCGCCGGGGCACCGGCGCGTCACACTCCCTGTCCTTTCGTCAGCCGGGTCAGCACCGCGCTTGCGTCCTTCAGGACCGCTTTTCGCCGGTCCTCGTCCATCCGGTCCCAGGTGCGATACATCTGCGCCATGCGGGGGTTGCCTTCGAATCGGACGCGATGCCGGTCGAGGAAGTGCCAGTAGAGGAGGTTGAACGGACAGGCGCTTGCCCCCGTCTTTTCCTTCACCTTGTAGGCGCAGCCGCGGCAGTAGTCCGACATCCGGTCGATATAGGCGCCCGAGGAAACATAGGGTTTCGACCCCAGCGCGCCGCCGTCGGCAAATTGCGACATGCCGAGGGTGTTCGGCGCCTCGACCCATTCATAAGCATCGGCATAGACCGAGAGATACCAGTCATGCACCTGCCCCGGATCGACGCCGGCCAGCAGCGCGAAATTGCCAGTGACCATCAGCCGCTGGATGTGATGGGCATAGGCGTGCTCCGCGGTCTGCTCGACCACCGCCCTGACGCAGGCCATGCCGGTCCGGCCGTCCCAGTAGAAGCCCGGCAGGTCGCGGTCATGCCCCAGGGCGTTCTGCCCGGCATAGCCCGGGCCATGCAGGTCGTAGATGCCGCGGACATATTCCCGCCAGCCGAGGATCTGGCGGATGAACCCCTCGGCGGAGTTGAGCGGCACGTCGCCCGCGTCATGGGCGGCCTGGGCCGCGTCGCAGACCTCGGCCGGGGTCAGAAGGCCCATGTTCAGATAGGGCGCGATCAGCGCGTGGTGCAGGAACGGATCACCCGCCAGCATCGCATCCTGATAGGTGCCGAAATCGGGCAGGTGATGGGTGACGAAGTCGCGCAGACACTCCAGCGCGCCCTGCCGGTCGGTGGCGAACCAGAAGGGCTCGGGCGCGCCGAAATGGTCGGGGAAGCGGTCCTTGACCAGCGCGATCACCTCGCACGTCACGTCGCAGGGGTGGTGTCGGCGCGGGGGCTTGCGGAAGAGGTCCGCGGAGGCGGGTTTGCGGTTCTCGTGGTCGAGGTTCCATTGCCCCCCCACCGGCGCGTCGCCCGCCATCAGGTAGCCGGAGCGCCGCCGCATGAGACGGTAGAAATGCTCCATCCGCATGACTTTGCGGCCCGCGGCCCAGTCGGCAAAGACCTTGGGCGGGCAGAGGAAGCGGTCATCGGGGTTGACCGTAACCTTGAGCGGCAGCTCGTCGAGCGCCCGGCGCAGGCGCCATTCGCCGGGTTGGGTGGCCAGAACGCGTTCGGTACCCTCGGCCTCGGCGCGGCGCATAAGCTCGCCGGGGATGGAGCCGGCGTTGTCGGCATCGTCGAGCCGCGTGTAGGCCACGCGACAGCCGTCGGCCTCCAGTTCGGCGGCGAACTTGCGCATCGCCGCCAGGACCAGGATGATCTTCTTGGGATGGTGGCGGACATAGGTGGCCTCGCTCATCACCTCGGCCATGACGACCAGATCGCGGTCGCGGTCGGCCCGGGCCAGCGCGCCCGCCCCCCGGGTGAGCTGGTCGCCGAGGATCAGGACGAGGCTCACCAGGCGACCCTTTTGCCCGCCCAGTCGAAGAAGCCGCCGGTCTCGGCCGGGCTCAGGCCGTCGAGCACGGACCAGAGGTTGCGCGCGGCCTCAGGCGGCGGGACGGCGGGGTGGCGGCCGAGGTATTTTTCGGTGAAGGCGGTGGCGACGGTGCCGGGGTGCAGCGCCACGCAGACGAGCTGGCGATGCGTGCGCGCCAGTTCGATGGCGGCGGTATGGACGATCTGGTTGAGCGCGGCTTTCGAGGCACGATAGGCATACCACCCCCCCGCCCGGTTGTCCCCGATGGAGCCGACGCGCGCCGAAAGCGCAGCAAAGCCGGCGCGGCGGTCGCGCGGCAGCAGGCGGGCTGCGTGTTTCAGAACCAGCGCCGGGCCGGTGGCGTTGAGCGCGAATTGCGCTGCGAAGGCGCCCGCGTCGAGGTCGCGCAGCGACTTCTCCGGCCCGTGGGGGCCGATCTCCAACGCGCCGCTGGCGACCCAGATCGCGTCGAACGTGCCCTCGAGCGCGCCCAGGTGGTGGGCAACGCTCGCCTCCTCCGTCACGTCGAGGCCGTCGTGCTGGCGTGAGAGAGCCGTGACCTGCGCGCCGCGCGCCGCGGCCTCGCCCGCCAGCGCCGATCCGATCCCGCCCGAGGCGCCGATGATGAGAACCCGCATGACCGCTCCTGTTTATCCCCGACAGGGTGCGGCTCAGGTAGCGGGCGGGCGCGCGGCGTCCAGCGATTGACAGCGCTGCGCCCGCCGCCCAGTTTGCCGCAAACGGAGGATCCCATGACCATTCCCTACCTGACCGCCGCTGAATGCGAACCGCTGATGGACTGGATCGCGCTGACCGATGCCATGATCGAGGGCCATCGCCTGCCGCCGGCGGACCTGCGCGACGTGCTGCTGGCGCGGCAAGACGACCGGCTGCTGTCGCGCGCGACCTGGATCGACGGGCTGGGCGTGGGGGTGAAGTCGGTCACGGTGTTTCCGGGCAATCCCGCCGCCGGCCGGCCCAGCGTGCAGGGCGCGATGCTGGTCTTCGACGACGCCACCGGCGCGATCGAGGCGGTGATCGACAACCCCCTGGTGACCAAGTGGAAGACGGCCGGCGATTCCCTTCTGGGCGCACGGCTTCTGGCGCGAAAGGGGGCGCGGAAGCTCTTGATCATCGGCGCGGGCACGGTGGCGGCGTCGCTGATCGAGGCTTACGGCACGCTGATCGAGGGGGTGGAGATTACGCTCTGGGCGCGGCGGGTCGAGCAGGCGCAGGCGCTGGCCGCGCGGCATCCCGGGGTCCGGGTGGCCGAGGATCTGGAGAGCGCTGTGAAGGCAGCAGAGATCATCGCCACCTGCACGATGGCGCGCGAGCCGATCCTGCGCGGCGCGTGGTTGCAACCGGGCCAGCACCTGGACCTGATCGGCGCCTTCACCCCGGAGATGCGCGAGGCCGACGACACTGCGCTCCAGCGCGCGCGGATCTTCGTGGACAGCCGCGCCACCACCATCGGCCATATCGGCGAGGTGATGATCCCGATAGCCGCGGGGGTCATTTCCGAAACCGATATCCTGGGCGATTTCCACGACATGGTCGCCGGACGCGCCGGGCGGCACTCGGACGAGGAGATCACGCTTTTCAAGAACGGCGGCGGCGCGCATCTGGACCTGATGACTGCGCGGATGATCCTGTCGCGCTGGAAGGCCGCGCAGAAAGGCTGATCGCGGGCGTGGTCCGCCACCGCGGGCCGGCCATTCATAGGCCAGATGGCTGATCTGGGCCTCATTCATGAGCCCCGGCTTATGAATACAGGCTGACGGGCCGAATTGCCCGGCCCGTCAGCCCGCCGGCATGGGGTCCAATTCAGCGGTAAGCCGCGCCTGCCCGGCCACCAGCGGCCCGTCGGCGCGGTCGAAGCGCAGCCAGGCAAGGCCCCGGTCGCCGGCGACGGTGTGCAGCGTGCCGGCGGGTTTGCCGTCCTCGGTCAGCACCTCGGTCCCCGGGGCGACGAGGCCATCGATCTGCACGCGCACGAGGCCCTTTCGCAGGGTCGTCTTGTGGCGCATCCGGGCGGTGACCTCCTGCCCCACATAGCACCCCTTGCGGAAATCGACGCCGCCCAGCCGCTCGAAGCCCATCTCCAGGATGAAGCTGTCGTTGGGCTGCAACTCGGCCCCGGCTTCGGGCACGCGGGCGGCGATGCGCAGGGCGTCCCAGTCGGGCGCGGCTCCCTGGTCAAGCGCCGCGCCGTAAAGCCGCCAACCCAACGAGGGGTCGCGCGGGTCGGCCACGGCCCCCTCGGGCGCGGGGCCGGTGCCGCGAGTGACGGGCAGATCGACCCGCTCGACCGTCACCTTGGAGCGCAGCTTGTAGAGCGTCAGCCGCTTTTCAAGATCATCGGCCAGGGGCGCGGACACGTCGAGCAGCACCGCCGCCTCCTCCGCGACCAGGAAGAAATCGGCCAGATACTTTCCCTGCGGCGTCAGGAGCGCGGCATAGACGATACCCGATTGGGTCAGGCGGTTGACGTCTTGCGTGACCAGCCCTTGCAGGAAGGGCACGCGGTCGGGCCCGGTGATGCGCAGGATCGCGCGCCCCGGGTCGGGCGCGCACCGGGCGGCGGGATCGAGCGGGATGGGGCTGCCTGATCTTGCGGTGGCGGGTTCGGTCATCGGGTCCTCCTTGCACCGGGTGATATAGCCATCGGATCGCTCGCGCAAAGTCCCCGAAGGTTTGCCCCGCCACCTGCGTGCCCCGATTGACCCGGTCACGGGCCGGGCCTAAGGTGCCCCCGATTTTGCACATGTTCAGGAGCGTTGCCCATGTCGCTTGCCCACGGCCGGCCCTATCTGGCTATCCCCGGTCCCTCGGTCGTGCCGGACAGGGTGCTGGCGGCCATGCACCGCCCCGCGCCCAATATCTACGAGGGCGCGCTTCTGGAGATGGTCGAGACGCTGTGGCCGGATCTGAAGACCGTGGCGCAGACGAAGGCGCATGTCGCGCTCTACATCTCGAACGGGCATGGCGGCTGGGAGGCGGCGAATACCAATGTCTTCAGCCGCGGCGATGCGGCGCTGGTGCTTGCGACGGGGCGCTTCGGCATCGGCTGGGGGGAGTCGATGCGCGAGCTGGGGGTCGGGGTGGAGGTCCTGGATTTCGGCCGCTCCGCACCCGCGGATCTGGCGCGCGTGGCCGAGGCGCTGAAGGCCGACCGCGCGCATCGGTTCAAGGCAGTGGCGCTGACGCATGTCGATACCGCCTCGACCGCAAAGAACGATGTTGCCGCGATCCGCCGGCTGCTGGACGATCTGGGCCATCCGGCGCTGCTGATGGTCGATTGCATCGCCTCGATGGGCTGCGACGAGTTCCGCATGGACGACTGGGGCGTCGATGTCGCGGTCGCGGCCAGCCAGAAGGGGCTGATGGTGCCGCCGGGGCTGTCCTTCGTTTGGTTTTCCGACAAGGCGCGCGAGGTGGGCCGCGGTGCCGATCTGCGCACGCCCTACTGGGACTGGGAGCGCCGGGCCTTTGGCGGGATGTTCTACCAGTATTTCGGCGGCACGGCGCCCACCCATCACCTGTTCGGACTGCGCGAATCGCTCACCATGCTGGTCCATGAGGAAGGAATCGAGGCCGCTTGGGCGCGCCATGCGCGGCTGGCGCGCGCGGTCTGGGCCGCGGGCGAGGCCTGGTCGCGCGAGGGTGATTTCCGGCTGAACATCGTCACCCCGGCGGCGCGCGGCCATGCGGTCACCGCGATGCGTCTCGCCAGCCCCGATGGCACGCGGCTGCGCCGCTGGTGCGAGCATGAGGGCGGCGTGACGCTGGGCATCGGGCTGGGCATGGCCGAGCCCGGCACGCCCGAGGCCGACGCCTTTTTCCGGCTGGCGCATATGGGCCATGTGAACGCGCATATGGTGCTGGGGGCGCTGTCGGTGATGCAGTCCGGCATGGCCGCGCTGTCGATCGCGCATGGCTCTGGCGCGCTGGAGGCGGCGGCCGCGGCGCTGGCCGGTATCGACAGCGCGCGCGCGCCACACGCCCCGGCGGAGCGGGTCCTGGAGCACATCGGCCCCAGCGTGTAAAATCCTGCTCATACCCTCTTTTGCGGGGTGAAAAACGCCCCTATATGCGCCATCCTGTCCCCGATGGCCGGGGCCGACCCGGCGGTTTCCGGCATGGAGGGCTGGCATGGGCGTGACGCAGACCATCTGGGCGGATCCGGTCGATTACCTGCGCGCGACGGCGCCGCGCGACCCTGTGCTTTTTCTCTCGCCGGCGGCGTTGCAAACGCAGGCGCAGCGGTTCCTGACCGGGTTTCCGGGGCTCGTCACATATGCCGTGAAGGCCAATCCCGAGGAGTCGGTGATCGTCAACCTGGCCGCCGCAGGGCTCGCCGGTTTCGACGTCGCCTCGCCCGAGGAGATCCGGCTCATCCGCCGACTCGTGCCCGGCGCGGCGCTGCATTACAACAACCCGGTGCGCGCCCGCCACGAGATCGCGGTGGGCGTGGCCGAGAACGTGATGTCTTGGTCTGTCGATTCGCTTTCCGAGCTGGAAAAGCTGTTCGAGCAGGTGCCGCTGGTGAACGGACTGGGCGACCCGGTCGAGATCACGGCACGCTTCAAGCTGCCGGTGGCGGGGGCGGTCTACGATTTCGGCGCCAAGTTCGGCGCGACGGAGGATTTGGCGACCGAGATCCTGTCCCGGATCACGGCGCGAGGCTATGTGCCCTCGCTCACCTTCCATCCGGGGACGCAATGCACCGACCCCGCCGCCTGGGAGGCGTATATCCACGCCGCACGCCGCATCGCCGATGCTGCGGGCACCCGGATCGCGCGGCTCAATGTCGGCGGCGGCTTCCCCTCGCACCGGCTGCGGGCGGAGATGCCCTCGCTCGAGGCGATCTTCCACCTGATCGGGCGGGTCACCGACGAGGTCTTCGGCGAGGATGCCCCGGCGCTGGTCTGTGAGCCCGGCCGCGGGCTGGTCGCCGATGCGACCGCGCTTCTGGCGCAGGTGAAATCGGTGCGAGACGGGCTGCACGTCTTCCTCAATGACGGGATCTATGGCGCGATGGCCGAACTGCCGCTGATGGGCGCGCTGGACCGCATCCGAGTCTACGCGCCCGACGGCACCCTGCGCACGGGCGAGCCGGTGCGCCGCATCGTCTTCGGGCCGACCTGCGACAGCGTCGACCGCCTGCCCGGCGAGGTGGCGCTGCCCGCCGATCTGGCCGAGGGCGATTACCTGCTCGTGCAGGGCATGGGCGCCTATTCGGTGGTCACCAACACCCGCTTCAACGGCTTCGGCGCGCTGTCGCTGGAAATGGCCCTGAGCCTGGAGCCGTGAGCCGGCACGGCTGAGGCCGAAAGCCTGCCCGCGCATCGGCTCGTCGCCCCTTGCCCCTGCCGGTCGCCCCGCTATCCTCCGCGACCAGTAGAGAAGGGGACGACATGCGGGCTTTCGGACAATCCCAAGGCGGGACGCGCAACGAGGATATCCGTTTTCTGACCGGGCGCGGCCGGTATCTGGCCGACATCCTGCCCGAGGGGACGGCAAGCGCCGTTTTCGTCCGCGCGCCGGTCGCGCATGGCCGGATCACGGCGCTCGACACCACCGACGCGCGCGCCATGCCGGGGGTGCTGGGCATCTGGACCTGGGACGATCTGGAGGCCGCGGGGGTCACGGCGTCAATCTGGGCAGTGGCGGCGAAAGATCCGCGCGGAATCGAGGGGGCGACGCCCCACCGCCCGGCGCTGGCGCGCGAGGTCGTGCGCCATCTGGGCGAGCCGGTGGCGTTGATCGTTGCCGAGTCCCGCGCACAAGGCCTGGACGCAGCCGAGGCGGTGATCCTGGACATCGATCCCCTGCCCGCGCAGATGGACCTGGACCCCGCCGGCGCGCCGATTCATCCGGGGATGGAGAACCGGCTGGCCGTGGACTGGCAGAAGGGCGATGCCGAGGCGGTCGCGCAAGCCTTCGACCGCGCCGCGCATGTCACCACGCTGACCGTGCGGCAGAACCGGGTCACCGCCGCCAGCATCGAGCCGCGCGTGGCCTTTGCCGAATGGGACGGCAAGCGGCTGCATTTCGCCTTCAACGGCCAGGGTGTCTGGAACATGAAGCGCGAACTCGCCAAGGCGCTGGCGCTCGATCCCGAGGCGGTGCGCGTGACCACCCCCGATGTCGGTGGCGGCTTCGGGATGAAGGTGATGATCTATCCCGAGCACCTGGCGCTGGCGCAAGCAGCCCGTGTGCTGGGCCGGCCGCTGGCCTGGCTACCCGACCGTGCGGAATCGATGCTGACCGACAATGGCGCGCGGGATCTGGAAAGCACCGCCGAGATTGCCTTCGACGCCGAGCACCGGATACTCGGCTACCGGGTGAAGAACCGCTACAACCTCGGCGCCTACAATTCCCAGTTCGGCCAGAACATCCAGTCGGAACTTTTCTCGAAGGTGCTGACGGGGGTCTACGACATCCCCTGCGCGCTGCTGAGCGCCGAGGGGATCTACACCAACACCACGCCCGTCGACGCCTATCGCGGCGCCGGCCGGCCCGAGGCGATCACGCTTCTGGAACGCGCGATGGACCTGGCCGCGCGGGAACTGAACCTGTCGCCCTTCGATCTGCGGCGGCGGAACCTGATCGCGCCCGATGCTTTTCCCTACACCACCCCCTCGGGCGTGACCTATGACGTGGGCGATTTTGCGCGCGTGCTGGCGCGGGCCGAGGATCTGGGCGATGTCGCGGGTTTTGGCGCGCGGCGGGCGGAAAGCGCGCGACGCGGCCGGCTGCGGGGCATGGGGCTTGCCTTCTATATCGAATCGATCCTTGGCGACGATACGGAGGGTGCGACTGTCACCTTCAATGAGGATGGTCGCGTCACACTTTACGTCGGCACCCAGTCGAACGGCCAGGGCCACGAGACGGTCTATGCCCGCTACCTGGCCGAGCTGACCGGCATCGACGAGGGCCTGATCGAGGTCGTGCAGGGTGACAGCGACCGCATCGCGCGCGGCGGCGGCACAGGGGGCTCCCGCTCGGTCACGGTGCAGACCTTCGCCACCCACGCGATGGCCGAGGAAATGGTCGCGGCCTTTGTGGCCTTCCTGGAGGAAGAACTGGACGCCGGTCCCTTCAGCTTCGAGGACGGCACCTTCAGCACGCCGAATTCGAACCGCCGGCCGACGCTGATCGAAGCGGCCGAGATGGCGCGCGCCGCAGGCCGGACCGAGCTTCTACGGCATGAAACGCGCGCCAAGCTGCCGGGCCGGTCGTTCCCCAATGGCGTGCATCTCTGCGAGGTCGAGATCGACCCCGAGACCGGCGCGCTGAGCCTCGATCATTACCTGGCGGTCGATGATTTCGGCAATCTGATGAACCCGGCGCTCGCCATCGGGCAGGTGCACGGGGGCGTGGCGCAGGGATTCGGCCAGGCGGTCTGCGAGGAGATGCATTTCGATACCGAGGGCCAGCTGCTGTCCGGCAGCTTCATGGACTATGCCATGCCGCGCGCTGCTGATCTGCCGTTCATCGCCTTTGAAAGCGTGCCGACCCCCTCGATCTACAATCCGATGGGCATGAAAGGCTGCGGGGAGGCGGGCACCGTCGGCGCGCTGCCGGCGATCGCCAATGCCGCACTCGACGCGATGTGGGAGCGCGGCGTGCGGCAGGTGGACATGCCTCTCACACCCGCGCGGCTCTGGTCGTGGCTGCGCGCGGCAAAGGCCGACGCGGCCGCCTGATCCGTCGCGATGCCGCAACGCCAGCCAAGGGCGCTTGCCCCGGTTCCGCCCGATCCGCCGCCCGCGGGGTTGCACATCCGGCATCCGGTGGGGCCGGCCGTCCATGCGCAAAGTCCGGTTCCCAGCCACCGTCGCGGGCCGGTCGCGCATGTGATCCTGCTGGACGGGACGCTCTGCTCTCTCGATGAGCCGGGGCTGACGCATGTCGGGCGGATCTACCGGCTGCTGCGCGAGATCGCTGGCCCCGCGCGCCTGTCGCTGTATTACGAGGAAGGCATCCAGATGACGCGCTGGCGACAGGTCAGCGACGTCGCGCTCGGGCGTGGGATCAATCGCCAGATCCGCCGCGCCTACGGGTTTCTGGCATCGCGCTACCGGCCAGGGGACCGCATCTTCCTGTTCGGCTTCTCACGCGGGGCCTTCGCGGTGCGCTCGCTGGCTGGGATGATCGACCGGGTGGGGCTCCTGCGTGCCGAGGAGGCGACGGTGCGCGCGATCCGCACCGCTTACCGACATTACGAACGCGCTACCTCGGACGACAGCCGCCGGGCGTTCCGCGCGGCGCATGGCCATGCCGGGATCACCATCGATTTCGTCGGCGTCTTCGACACGGTGAAGGCGCTGGGGGTGACGCTGCCGGGCATGCGGCGCTGGTCCGAGCCCGCGCATGACTTCCACGACCACCGGCTGGGCCCGACGATCCGGCACGGCTGCCACGCGCTGGCGCTGGACGAAACCCGCGTGGCCTACGCGCCGCTTTTATGGACCAGCCGACACGAGCTGCCGCCTGCGCCCGTGCGGCGGATCGAACAGATGTGGTTTCGCGGCGCGCATTCGGACATCGGCGGCAAGCTGGAGGGGCAGACGGCCCCCCTGCCCCTGGCGCATATCCCGCTGGTCTGGATGCTGCGTCAGGCGGCCAGCGACGGGCTGCCCTTGCCCGAGGACTGGCGCGCGCGCTTTCCCTGCGACCCGCAGGCGCCGATGCGCGGCAATCTGCACGGCTGGGGGCGGTTGTTCCTGAACCGGCGGCGGCGGGTGGTGGGCCGCGACCCGTCTGAGCGCATCCACCCGACCGCTACCTTGCTGGCCGCCCCCGCCGCCGCGCCAGACGCGGCGGACCGATCGGCGATCGGGGGCTAGCTGCGAACTTTTGTGAATTCAGCGGCGCCGCTGCGCGGCACGACGATCCCAGCGGGCGCTGACGCGCCCGCGGCGCGCCCGCCGGCCGCTCAACCCCCCAGCACCAGGCAGGTGGTCGAGCCGGTGGCATAGAGCTTACCGTCCGCAACGCCGCGGATGGAGCCCTCGGCGATGCCCGTGGTCCGCCCGGCATGGCTGACGCGCGCCTCGCAATCGACCTCGGTCCCCAGGGGCAGGGCGCGGGTGATGTTGATCTTGTATTCAAGCGTCGTATAGCCGCGGCCCTTGGGCAGGGTTGTCGCCACGGCGCAGCCGAGCGCAGAGTCGAGGATCGTGCCATACCAGCCGCCATGCACCCCACCCATCGGGTTGAGATGCTGGAAACCGGGCTTGCCGCGGAAGATGACGCGCCCTTCCTCGACCAGGTGAAGGCGGAAATCCATGAGCCCCGCGATCGGCGCCCCGGCGATCCGACCCTCGAAGATCGCGCGAATGAACTCGATCCCCGGCATCGACAGGAGCGTGGCGGGATCGGCGATCTGGTCGGGGCGGGTGGCGACGAACTGCTGGGTCATCGGGTCCTCGGCGTGGTGGCGGGCGGAGCCTAGCCCTGCGGCCGGGGATGGCCAACCCGGAAGCTGCGGCTTCGACGCGGCGTCACCCGGTGCGCTTATCCGCGCGAGCCGATTGGGCTTGGCGCGCGGCCTCGAGCGCCTCGGGCAGGAGGCGGGCGAAGGTGTCGATCTCGTCCTCGGGCCCGCAGCTGACGCGGATGCAGCGGTCATGCGGGGCGACGAAGGGCATGCGGATGAAAACGCCCCGCCCGACCATCGCGGCAAGGACGGCGCGGGCGAAGGCGCCGTCGCCGCCGCAGTCGATGGTGACGAAATTCGTGGCCGAGGGCAGTGCGACCAACCCGTTGCGGGCCGCAATTTCGGCCAGTCGGGTGCGGCAGGCGGCGGTGCGGGCAACGACCTGATCGAGCCATTCCTGATCCTGCAGGGCCGCAAGCGCGCCGATCTGCGCGGCGCGGTTCAGTCCGAAATGGTTGCGCACCTTGTCGAAGGCGGCGATGAGTCCGGGTTCGGCGATGGCGTAGCCCACCCGCGCGCCGGCCAGGCCGTAGCCCTTGGAAAAGGTCCGCAGGCGGATCACGCGGGGATCGTCGGGGTCGATCCGGGGCGCGGTCCCCGCGGGGGCGAATTCGATATAGGCCTCATCCAGCGCCAGAAGCGTTCCGTCGGGCAGATCGGCCAGCGCGTCCTCGATCACCCGGCCGGGATGGGCGCTGCCCATCGGATTGTCGGGATTGGCGAGGTAGACGAGCTTCGCGCCGGTCTCGGCCGCGCGGGCAAAGAGGGCCGCCGGATCCTCGTGATCTCCCGCATAGGGGACCTTGTGCAGAACACCCCCGAACCCTGCGACATGATAGTTGAAGGTCGGATAGGCGCCGTCCGAGGTCACCACCGCATCGCCCGGGTCGACCAGCAGGCGCACCAGATAGCCGAGAAGCCCGTCGATCCCTTCGCCCACGATCAGATGCGCGGGGCTCACGCCCAGATGCGCAGCGAGCGCGGCCTTCAGGTCATGACTCTGCGCATCGCCGTATTTCCACAGATCGGCCGAGGCCGCGGCGATTGCCTCGATCGCCCGGGGCGATGGGCCGAAGCCATTTTCGTTCGCGCCCAGCCGCGCGGCGAAAGGCGCGCCGCGGGCGCGCTCCTGCGTTTCGGGGCCGACGAAGGGGACGGTCACGGGCAGCGACCGGACGAGCGATGTGTAGCGGGGCGTCTGCATGGCGCCTTTTCTGGCGCAAAGCCGCCCGCCCGGCAAGGCCCGTCAGGACGCGCCGAAACCGCCCGCGGTCGGGGTGATGACGGTCACCGCCTCTCCGGCTTCCAGCACGGTCTGATCGCACCCCTTCAGCTCTTCCTGCGTGCCATCGAGACGCCGCACCAGCGTTCGCCCCTTTTCGCCGGCGCCACCGCCAGCGACGCCCTGGGGCGCGCGGTGGCGGTGCGAGCTGAGGATCGCGCAATCCATCCGTTGGAGAAAGCGGATCGTCCGGGTGGTGCCGTCGCCCGCCTTCCACTTGCCCTGCCCGCCCGACCCCGGCCGCAGGCCAAACTCTTCCAGCAGCACCGGAAAGCGCAGCTCCAGCACCTCGGGGTCGGTGAGGCGGGAATTGGTCATGTGGACATGCACGCCCGAGGTTCCGTCGAAGCCGCGGCCATCATTCATAACCCCGGCCGGCGATCCCGAACAGATTGTTTCATAATATTGATAAGTGTCGTTGCCGAAGGTCAGGTTGTTCATCGTCCCCTGGCTGTTGGCGATCGCGCCGAGCGCGCCGAAGAGCGCGTTGGTGACGTGCTGGCTGGTCTCGACATTGCCGGCGACGACCGCGCGCGGGTATTCCGGGGCCAGCATCGAGCCGCGCGGCACGATGATGCGGATCGGGCGCAGGCAGCCCGCGTTCATCGGTATCGGCGCCTCGACCATCACGCGGAAGACATAGAGGACGGCGGCGCGGGTCACCGGCTCGGGGGCGTTGAAATTGTTCGCCAGCGCCTCGGACGTGCCGGTGAAATCGACCGTCGCTTCGCGCGCGTTGCGGTCGACGGTGATCTGCACGCGGATGACCTGGCCGGTGTCGGTCTGGTATTCGTAGCTGCAATCTTCCAGTCGCCCCAGAAGGCGGCGCACTTCCTCGGCGGCGTTGTCCTGGACATGGCCCATATAGGCTTGCACGACATCGAGGCCGAATTCGGCCACCATCTTGCGCAGCTCCGCCGCGCCGCGTTCGTTGGCGGCGACCTGGGCCTTGAGGTCGGCCACGTTCTGATCGGGGTTGCGGCAGGGATAGGGATGGTCGCTGAGCACGCGGCGCAGCTCATCCTCGCGCAGGCGACCGGCTTCGACGAGTTTCAGGTTGTCGATCAGCACGCCTTCTTCGTCCACGGTCGTGGCGAGCGGGGTCATGGAGCCGGGTGCGGTGCCGCCGACATCGGCATGATGCCCGCGCGAGGCCACCCAGAAGAGGACGGACTCCTCGGCATCGTCGAAGACGGGCGAGACGACGGTGATGTCGGGCAGATGCGTGCCGCCGTTGTAGGGCGCGTTGAGCGCATAGACATCACCGGGCCGGATTTCCGGGTTGAGGCGGATGACCGTCTCGACCGAGCGGTCCATCGAGCCCAGGTGGACCGGCATATGCGGCGCATTGGCCACAAGCGCCCCTTCGGCATCGAAAACCGCGCAGGAGAAGTCCAGCCGTTCCTTGATGTTTACCGAATGCGCGGTGTTCTGCAACGCCACGCCCATCTGTTCGGCGATGTTCATGAAGAGGTTGTTGAACACTTCCAGCAGGATCGGGTCGGCCTTGCCGGCGCCGACGACCTGGGCGCGTTCGGCGGCCTGAAAGCGGTGCATCAACACATGGTCGCGGGCGGTGATCTGCGCGCGCCAGCCGGGTTCGATGACGATGGTCTGGTTCGCCTCGATGATGAGCGCGGGGCCGGTGACGGATGCGCCGGGCGACAGCGCCTCGCGCCGGAAGACGCCGGCCTCGTGCCAGCGGCCACCGGCGAAGATGCGGGTTTCCTCTGCAGCGTCGGGGGACGTGTCGGTGGTCGGATGTGCGGGCTCGTCGGTGCCGGTGGGGCGGGCGTCATGGGCCTGAAGGTCCACGGCCTCGACGGTGATTTCCTTGTCGTCGTAGATGAAGCCGAACTGCGCCTTGTGCGCGGCCTCGAAATCGGTCCGGGCACGCTGCAGGTCGCGGTCGGCAAAGGGCACCGGCAGCGCGGTGTCGGTGCCGGCGTAGCGCAGCATCAGGACCGGGAGCCATTCGGTCGCCTCGGCCGGCACGCCCTGTTCGGCCAGATCGGCGCTGACCTGAGCACGCAAATCTTCGATCAGCGTGTCGATCGCGTCGGTCGACGCGGGCGCGAGGGGCTTGAGGAGCGCCTGCTGGCGGCTGGCGGACACCGTCGCGAGACCGATCCCGTAGGCCGACAGCAGACCCGAGAGCGGATGGATCAGCACCGATTCCATCCCCAGCGCATCGGCCACCAAGCAGGCATGTTGCCCGCCCGCGCCGCCGAAGCTGTTGAGCAGGTAGCGGGTCACGTCATAGCCGCGCTGCACGCTGATCTTCTTGATCGCGTTCGCCATGTTCTCGACCGCGATCTTCAGGAAGCCCTCGGCGACCTCCTCGGGCGACTTGCCTTCGCGGGTGGCGATTTCGGCGAATTTCTCGGCGACCACCTCGCGGTCAAGCCGCTGGTCCTGATCGGGTCCGAAAATCGCCGGGAAGAGGTCGGGGTTGAGCTTGCCGAGCATGACATTGGCATCGGTCACGGTCAGCGGGCCGCCGCGCCGGTAGCAGGCGGGCCCCGGGTCGGCACCGGCGCTGTCGGGGCCGACGCGAAAGCGGCCGGGTTCGGCATGCAGGATCGAGCCACCCCCGGCAGCGACGGTGTGGATGCGCATCATCGGCGCGCGCATCCGCACCCCCGCCACTTCGGTATCGAGCGCGCGCTCGTATTCCCCCGCGCAATGGGCGACATCGGTGGAGGTGCCGCCCATGTCGAAGCCGATGACCTTCTCATGCCCCGCCAGGCGCGCCGTCTGCACCATGCCGACGACACCCCCCGCCGGGCCCGACAGGATCGCGTCCTTGCCCTGGAACGCCTCGGCTGCGGTCATCCCGCCCGAGGACATCATGAACTGAAGCGTCGGACCCGCCTGCCCCGCCGGTGTCGCCCCCAGCGCGTCGGCCACCCGGGCGACGTAGCGGCGCAAGATCGGGGACAGGTAGGCATCGACGACGGTCGTGTCGCCGCGGCCGACCAGCTTGATGAGCGGGCTGACCTCGTGGCTGACCGAGACCTGACCGAAGCCCATGCCGCGCACCAACTCGGCAAGCGCGGCCTCATGCGCCGGGTTCTTCCATGAATGCATCAGGGCGATGGCAACGGCGTTGATGCCGTCCGCTTTCGCCTGCTCCAGGTCCTTCTGCAGCGGACCGAGGTTCAGCTCGCGCTCGACCGCACCATCGGCGCGCAGGCGTTCATCAACCTCAACAACGCGCTCGTAAAGCTGTTCAGGCAGGATGATTTCCTTGGCGAAGATATCCGGCCGGGCCTGGTAGGCGATGCGCAGCGCGTCGCGGAAGCCGCGGGTGGTCAGGAGCAGGACGCGGTCGCCCTTTCGCTCGAGAAGGGCGTTGGTGGCAACGGTCGTGCCCATCTTGACCGTGCCGATGCGCGCGGGTTCGATCTGCCCGCCCAGCAGGCGCCGGATCCCTTCGATGGCGGCATCCTCATAGACACCGGGGTTCTCGGACAAAAGCTTCAGCGGGTGCAGCGCACCCTCGGGATCGCGGCCCACGACATCGGTGAAGGTGCCGCCCCGGTCGATCCAGAAATCCCAACGGCCGGCGGTCTGGCTGCCAGTTGTTTCGCTGCCCTGTCCGTTCGTGCCCATCGATCGATCCCCCTGCGACGCCATGATTGAAAATTCGTTGACAAATTGCCAACGTGTTGTCAACGTCATTCCGCGCCCGCCAGGGTAGCGCCAAGAATGCCCCAAACGGGCCCGATCAGGGAGTCTTAATCATGAATTTCCGCCTCAGCCTGCTTGCCCCGGCCTTCGCGCTGGCCGCCGGCCCCGCGCTGGCCCAACAGAATTGGGACATGCCCACGCCTTATGGCGACGGCATCTTCCATACGCAGAACATCATGCAGTTCGCCGACGAACTGCGCGAAGCGACCGACGGGTCGATCAACATCACCGTGCATTCCGCCAACTCGCTCTTCGGCCATGCCGAGATCAAGGACGCGGTGCGCCAGGGGCTGGTGCCCATCGGCGAGATCCTGCTGTCGCGGCTGGCGAACGAGGATCCGCTCTTCGGCATGGATTCGATCCCCTTCCTTGCCTCGAGCTACGAGGATGCCGCACGGCTCTGGGAAGCCTCGCGCCCGGCGATCGAGGAGAAGCTGGAAGCCGAAGGGCTGACCGTCCTGTTCGCGGTGCCTTGGCCCGGACAGAGCCTTTACCTGCGTCAGGAAGTGACCGACCCCGCCGACATGCAGGGGCTGAGCTTCCGCGCCTATAACGTGGCCACCGAACGGCTGGCGACGCTGTTGGGTGCGACCCCGACGCAGGTCGAGGAAGGCGATATTCCCACCGCTTTCTCGACCGGCCGCGTGGAGGCGATGATCACCTCACCCTCGACCGGGGCGAATGCGCGGGCCTGGGACTTCGTCTCGCATTACATCGACACGCAGGCCTGGCTGCCGAAGAACATCGTCCTCATCAACAGCTCTGCCCTGCAGGGTCTGACCGAGGAAGAAACCGAAGCCCTGATGCAAGCCGCCGCCGCAGCCGAAGAGCGCGGCTGGGCGATGAGCCGGGCCGAAACCGACGAAAAGATCGCTGCGCTGGAAGAAGGCGGAATGCAGATCTCGCAACCGTCCGAGGCGCTGTCGGCGCGGCTGGCCGAGATCGGCGAGATCATGACCGCCGAATGGCTCGAAGAGGCCGGCCCCGAGGGTCAGGCCATCGTCGACGCCTATCGCGGCAACTGAGCCAAGAGCGGGCGGGGCCCACGCGCCCCGCCCTTTTTCCTTCCGGCAGGGGGACGGGATGCGCAGGGCACTGGATGCGCTATACGGCACCGCCATGGTCGGTGCGTGCCTGTCGATGGTCGCCATCGCGACGCTGGTCTTTGTTCAGGTGATGGGCCGCGTGGCAGACCGGGGGCTGGCCTTTCTAGGCCTGCCACGCTGGGGTATCGCCGTCCCGTCGCTGGCCGAGATCGGCGGGTTCCTCTTTGTCGCCTCGACGACACTGGCGCTGGCCTACACGCTGCGGGCGGCGGGGCATGTGCGCGTGACGCTGCTGCTGCGCCTGGTCGGGCCGCGGGGAAACAAGGCGCTGACGGTCCTGGTTCTGGCGCTCGGGTTGGCGCTGGCGGTCTTTGCGACCTGGAACATCGGGATGCGGATGGTCGATGCGCGGACGATGGGGCGGGTCTCTTACGGGTTGTTGCGCATCCCGTTGTGGATCCCGCAAGCGGTGATGACCGCCGGGTTCGCGATCTTCTGCGTGGCCCTTCTGGACGAGCTATGGGCCGCGCTGCGCGGCCAACCCGCCTTTCGCGCCGAGGAAGATCGGCGCGAACATGAAGGGGCCGAGTGATGGACATCACCATCCTGTCGCTGATCCTGGTGGCGGTGCTGTTCGGCACGCTTCTTCTGGGGCTGTGGGTGGGCTTTGCGCTTCTCGCCGTGGGGCTGGTGGCGATGGAGCTTGCCACCCCTGCCCCGGCGGGCGCAGTGCTGGCGACGCGGGTCTGGGGCTCGCTCAATGTCTGGGATCTGACGGCGCTGCCGATGTTCATCTGGATGGGCGAGATCCTGTTCCGATCGCGCCTGTCGTCGGACATGTTCACCGGACTTTCACCCTTTACCCGGCGCCTGCCGGGCGGGCTTTTGCACGTCAACATAATGGGTTGCGCGCTTTTTGCCGCGGTTTCGGGCTCCTCGGCGGCGACGACGGCGACGGTGGGCAAGATGTCCCTGCCCGAGCTTCGACGGCGCGGCTATGACGAGCGGATGGCGATCGGCACGCTGGCCGGGGCGGGCACGTTCGGCTTTCTGATCCCGCCCTCGATCATCCTGATCGTCTATGGCGCGGCGGCGGACCAGAGCATTGCGCGGCTTTTCCTGGCCGGGGTCGTGCCGGGGCTGATGCTGGCGGCGATGTTCGGCGGCTATGTCATGCTCTGGTCGCTTCTGAACCGCGACCGGATGCCCGCGCCGGAGCCGCGGCCGGATTGGGCGACGCGACTGCGGGCGCTGCTGCTGCTGATGCCCACGGTCCTGCTGATCGTGGCGGTGATCGGGTCGATCTATGCGGGGCTGGCCTCGCCGACCGAGGCGGCGGTGGTGGGGGTAGTGGGCGCGCTGCTCATCTCGGGGCTGACCGGGGGGCTGGGTTGGGACAGTTTCGTGGCCAGTCTGAAGGGCTCGGCGATCACCACCTGCATGATCGCCTTCATCCTGGCGGGGGCGTCCTTTCTGACCGTGGCGATGGGGTTCACCGGCATTCCGCGGATGCTGGCGGCGTGGATTGGCGAGCAGGGATATTCGCAGTTCGCGCTGCTGTCGGCGCTGCTTCTGTTCTTCATCGTGCTGGGGTTCTTCCTCGACGGGATCTCGATCGTGGTGCTGACCGTGTCGATCATCCTGCCGATGGTGCAGGCTGCCGGGATCGATCCGATCTGGTTCGGCATATTCCTGGTGCTGGTCGTGGAGATGAGCCAGATCACTCCGCCGGTGGGCTTCAATCTCTTTGTTTTGCAATCGATTACGGGGCGCGGCATCTTCCAGATCGCGTGGATGGCGCTGCCCTTTTTCCTGATCCTCGTGCTGGCGACCGCCATCCTCTCCCTCTTTCCAGAGATCGCGCTATGGCTGCCCGGAACGATGCTGAGCCGTTGACCTCGGGCGTGGGGCCCGTCGTCAGTTCCGCGCATCTGGCGCGGTCCTCGCTGCCGGCCCTGTCGGAGGTGGAGTTTGCCCTGACGATGGCCAACAACGCCTTCCAGCGCTGGATGGTGCGGTGCATGACGGCGGCGGGGCTGCCGGGCTTGTCGCCGCTGGAGGTGCTGATCGTGCATCTGGTCAATCACCGCGAGCGGCCGAAGTCGCTGGCCGATATCTGCCTTGTTCTCAATGTCGAGGACACGCATCTGGCGAATTACGCGATCAAGAAGCTCGCGCGCCACGGGCTGGTGAAGACCGGGCGGAAAGGCAAGGAAAAGACGGTGGAAATCACCGAAGCGGGCACCGCCTTCTGCACCCGCTATGGCGAGATCCGCGAGGCGCTGGTGGTGCGCGCGGTGCGCCAGATGGGGCACGATCCGGCCGATATCAGCCGCATGGCGGCGCTTCTGCGGACGCTGTCGGGCGCTTACGATCAGGCGGCGCGGGCGGCGGCGGCGCTGTAGGGGGCGGCGCGCGGGTCCAAGGCGCGGCGTTGGAGGTGTTGACGAGACCTTGACGGGGCGCGCGGGGGGCGCTGTC
>CAZKSE010000039.1:0-22656 GCA_964555305.1 uncultured Rhodobacter sp.
CTGCCGGATGGGCTGGCGGTCAGCGATCTGACCCAGGGTTTCGGCAAGCTCCCGTTCGCCTTCAACTGGCTGGGATGCGAGATCGGGCTGGTTTCCGCGCACAAGCTTGGTGGGCCCGCCGGGGTCGGCGCGCTGGCGTTGCGACCCGGCTGCGACCTATCGGCGCAGCTGAAAGGCGGCGGGCAGGAGATGGGCCGGCGTGCCGGCACCGAAAACCTGATCGGAATCGTTGGATTTGGCGTGGCAGCCGAGGCGGCGGGGCGCGATCTGGCGGCGGGGTGCTGGGAAGAGGTCGCCGAGATTAGAAATATTCTAGAATCGGCACTGGAAGCCGAATGCCCAGATATTATCTCAGTGGGGCAAGGCGCGCGCCGCCTGCCCAATACGCTTTGCCTTGTTTCTCCCGGCTGGAAGGGCGAGACGCAGGTGATGACGATGGACCTGGCCGGGTATGCCGTTTCCGCGGGATCGGCGTGTTCCTCGGGCAAGGTGGCTGCCAGCCGGGTGTTGAAGGCGATGGGCTTCGATGATCTGGCGGCCGGTTCGGCGCTCAGGGTGTCGCTGGGTCCGAGGTTGGAACGCGAGCATGTGTTGCGCTTTGCCGAGACGTTTTCCGCCGCCTGGAAGCGGGCACGCGCAAGGATGAAATAGGTGGGATCGACCCTGCCGGAGAGAGACGGGAAGATGACGATGGCAGCATTGGACAACACGCTGGAGGTGCGCGAGGGCGTCGACCGGGAAACGGTCGAAACCGTGCAGTCCATGGCCGGCAAGTACAAGCACGGCTGGGAAACCGATATCGAGATGGAGTTCGCGCCGAAGGGTGTCAACGAGGATATCGTGCGCCTCATCTCTGAAAAGAACGGCGAGCCCGAATGGATGACCGAATGGCGCCTGGGGGCGTTCCGCCGCTGGAAGCAGATGGAAGAGCCCGATTGGGCGATGCTGGACATCCCGCCGATCGATTATCAGGAGCAATACTATTACGCCCGTCCCAAGAGCATGGTCGAGAAGCCCAAGAGCCTGGACGAGGTCGATCCCAAGCTGTTGGCGACGTATAACAAGCTGGGTATTCCGCTGAAGGAACAGATGGTCCTTGCCGGCGTGGAAGGCGCCGAAGGCGAGGCGACCGAGGGTCGCAAGGTGGCAGTCGATGCAGTCTTCGACTCGGTCAGCCTGGGGACCACCTTCAAGGACGAACTGAAGAAGGCAGGGGTCATTTTCTGCTCGATCTCGGAAGCGATCCGGGAGCATCCTGAGCTGGTCAAGAAATACCTCGGATCGGTGGTGCCGGTCAGCGACAACTATTTCGCCACGCTCAACAGCGCGGTCTTTTCCGACGGCTCGTTCGTCTATGTCCCGCCGGGCGTGCGCTGCCCGATGGAACTGAGCACCTATTTCCGCATCAACGCCGAGAACACCGGACAGTTCGAACGCACGCTGATCATCGCCGACAAGGGCAGCCATGTCAGCTATCTGGAGGGCTGCACGGCCCCCAAGCGCGACACCCACCAGCTGCACGCCGCGGTGGTGGAGATTGTCGTGCTGGAGGATGCCGAGGTGAAATATTCCACCGTGCAGAACTGGTATCCGGGTGACGAGGACGGTAAGGGCGGGATCTATAACTTCGTCACCAAGCGCGCCGATTGCCGCGAGGACCGCGCCAAGGTGATGTGGACACAGGTCGAGACCGGCTCGGCGATCACCTGGAAGTATCCGTCGTGCATCCTGCGCGGCGAGGAAAGCTCGGGGGAGTTCTACTCGATCGCGATCACCAATAACTGGCAGCAGGCGGATACCGGCACCAAGATGGTTCATCTGGGCAAGAATACCCGCTCGCGGATCGTCTCGAAGGGAATCAGCGCGGGCCATGCGCAGAACACCTATCGCGGCCTGGTCAGCATGCACCCGAAAGCGACGAACAGCCGCAACTACACGCAGTGCGACAGCCTGCTGATCGGCAACCAGTGCGGCGCCCATACCGTCCCCTATATCGAGGTCAAGAATTCCTCGAGCCGGGTGGAACACGAGGCAACGACGTCCAAGGTCGATGACGACCAGCTCTTCTATTGCCGCCAGCGTGGCATGGACGAGGAAGAGGCGGTGGCGCTGGTGGTCAACGGCTTCTGTCGCGAGGTCCTGCAGGCGTTGCCGATGGAGTTTGCCATGGAGGCGCAGGCGCTGGTGGCGATCAGCCTCGAAGGGTCTGTAGGCTGATGAACTGGAAATGGCTGCTGTCGGCTGGTGAGCCGCGGCCGCGCTATGTGCTGCTGGTCGCGATCGGCGTGGTGCTGATGATGTCGCTTACCTATCCGATCTGGTACCCCGGCGGCCCCGGCATGGCCGCGTTCGCCGCGGTGACGGCCACCGTCATCAGCCATTTGTCCGCAAAGATGATCATGCGCCGCTGAGCGCGAGGAAACGGGAAGAAGCAATGCTGGAAATCAAGAACCTGCACGTCAAGCTGGAAGAAGAGGACAAGGCGATCCTCAAGGGTGTCGATCTGACCGTCGAAGCCGGCAAGGTGCACGCGATCATGGGTCCGAACGGGTCGGGCAAGTCGACGCTGGCCTATGTGCTTTCGGGCCGCGAGGGCTACGAGGTCACCGAGGGCTCGGTCACGCTGGAAGGCGAGGAGATCCTGGAACTGGAACCCGAGGAACGCGCGGCCCTGGGCCTGTTCCTGGCGTTCCAGTATCCGGTAGAGATCCCGGGCGTGGGCAACATGACCTTCATGCGCACCGCCGTGAACTCGATCCGCAAGGCCCGCGGCGAAGAGGAGATGTCCTCGGCGGAATTTCTGAAGGTAATTCGTGCCAAGGCCAAGGAGCTGAAGATCGACGCCGAGATGTTGAAGCGGCCGGTCAATGTCGGTTTCTCGGGCGGTGAGAAGAAGCGCAACGAGATCCTGCAGATGGCCATGCTGGAGCCGAAGATGTGCATCCTGGACGAGACCGACTCGGGGCTCGATGTTGATGCGATGCGGCTGGTCTCCGAAGGGGTGAACGCGCTGCGTGACGCGGGCCGGGGTTTTCTGGTCATTACCCATTACCAGCGGCTGCTCGACCACATCAAACCCGATGTGGTTCACATCATGGCGGATGGGCGCATCGTGAAGACCGGGGGACCGGAACTGGCGCTGGAGGTCGAGAAGAACGGCTATGGCGACATCCTGTCCGAGGCGGGAGCGGCGGCATGACGGCACAACCGAAACTCGGACCGCGCGCTGCACGGCGGGCGGCGAAGATTGAAGCGACGGCGGCGCGCCTGAACGCACTGGAGCTGCCGGCAAGCGGCCAGTGGCTGCGCCGTGCGCGCGAGGCGGCCGTGGCGCGCCTTGGCGAGATCGGCCTGCCCGACCGGCGGGACGAATACTGGAAGTTCACCGACCCAGCGAGCCTTCTCAAACCCGAGCCTGCCGCCGCGAAGCTCTTCGATGCCTCTGACGAGGCCGAGGTTTTTGGCGCCATCGACCGGCTGAAGATCGTCTTCGTTGACGGGATCTTCGATGCGGCCGCGTCGGACGATCTGTCGGCGGAAGGGTTGGAGATCGTGCGTCTGGCCGATGCCGGCGCGCGGGACATCCACTGGGGGCAGGAGCTTTACGGCACGCTTGAGGCCGCAGGACAGGAGCCCGTCGCCCGGCCGCTTGCCGTGCTCAACACGGCCTTGGCGACCGATGGCGTGATGATCCGCGCGACCCGTCGTGTCGAACGTCCGGTCGCCCTCATCTACCGCCGTGAGGACACCAGGGCAGAGCTTGCGCTGCATCACGTCATCAAGGTTGACCCCGGCGCCGAGATGACGCTTCTGGAAAGTGGCCCGGGTGCGGCGCGCCTCGCCACCGTAACCGAGGTCTGCGTCGGGGATGGCGGGGCGTTCCATCATGTCCGCACGCAGGGCCGCGATCATGAACGCCGCGCGATCACGCATCTTTTCGCCCGGTTGGGTGAAGAGAGCGTGTTCAAGTCGTTCACCCTGACGGCAAACGGCGCGTTGACACGCAACGAGGCGGTAGTCTGGCTAAACGGCAAGGGCGGCTCGGCCCATGTCGCGGGGGCGGCGATGGGCGACGGGGCGTTCCACCATGACGATACCGTCTTCATCACCCATGCCGCGCCCGATTGCGAAAGCCGTCAGGTGTTCAAGAAGGTGCTGCGGAACGGCGCGGTCGGTGTCTTTCAGGGCAAGATCCTGGTCCATAGGGAAGCGCAACTCACCGATGGCTACCAGATCAGCCAGTCGCTGCTGATGGACGAGACCAGCCAGTTTCTCGCCAAGCCTGAACTGGAGATCTACGCCGACGACGTGAAATGCTCGCATGGATCGACTTCGGGCGAACTGGATCCCGACCAGTTGTTCTATCTGCGCGCGCGCGGGTTGCCCGAAGAAGCGGCGAAGGGCCTCCTGGTACTGGCGTTCCTGGCCGAGGCGCTGGATGAGATCGCGCGCGAGGATCTGGCCGAGGAAATCCGCGAGAGCCTGCGCGGTTGGGTCAATCGGCACCGGTAGGGCCGAGCATGTCGCTCACGGCCGACATCCTGCGCAGCTACCGCGCCCCGCGCAGGGTGGTTCATCGACAGTTGCAGGCCGGCAGGCGTGAAGACCGGGCGCTCGTCTATCTGATGAGCGCCTGTGTCCTGATCTTCATCGCGCAGTGGCCCGCGTTGTCGCGTGCGGCGCATCTTGACCCGTCGGTGCCTTTTGATGCCCGGCTTGGTGGGGCGTTGATGGGCGTCCTGTTTGTTCTGCCGCTCGTTGCCTATGCGATCTCCTTCCTGCTGTGGCTCGCGCTGCGGCTGTTTGGGCCGGTCGAGCGTTACGGCGTGCGACTGGCCCTTTTCTGGGCGATGCTGGCAGTCAGTCCACTGATGCTGGCTCAGTCGGCCTTGTCGAGCATCGTGGGAACCGGCGGGGTGGTTCTCCTGTTCGGCCTGGGAGTATTGGCGGCGTTTCTGGTCATCCTGGTGGCCGGTTTGCGGGCCGCGCTTGAAGACGGTCGCACCGCGGCGTAGGGAAGCCAGATGATAGATGCCCGAAACCTTTCGTCGCTCCTCCGCTTGTCGGTGACCGATCCCGAAAAGGGCGCGGCTGCCGTCATCGGCTTGAACCCGCCCATCGCCGCGCGCTGGATGCTTCTGGCGCTGGTGGTGGCGCTGGGGACCGTCATGGCCTACCTGCTGCCACTACTCAGTGGCGCGGGCGAGGCGTTGCCCACCCCGATGAGCGCGGCAATGCTTCAGGGCGGTATGAACATTGCCGCCGTGGCCCTCATCTCGGTCGTCGGGCGGATGTTCGGCGGCAAGGGTTCGTTCGAGGATTCGCTGCTGCTGGTGGGGTGGCTTCAGGTCATCATGCTGGCGTTGCAGGCGGTGCAGCTTCTGGTGATGCTGATCCTGCCACCGCTGGCGAGCCTGGTGATGATTGCCTCGGTCGCGCTGTTCTTCTGGCTCCTGAGCGGGTTCATCTGCACGCTTCACGGCTTCCGGTCGCGGCTCGGGGTGTTGCTGGCCTCGCTGGGAACGCTTTTCGTTGCCGCCTTCGTCTTTTCCTTTGTCCTGCTGATGCTGGGATTCGAGATGCCGGGAATGCGCGATGTTTGACGTCGAAGCCGTTCGCCGCGATTTCCCGATCCTGTCGCGCAAGGTGCACGGCCGGCCGCTGGTCTATCTGGACAACGGCGCGTCGGCGCAGAAGCCGCAAATGGTGATCGATGCGATTACACGGGCCTATTCGCAGGAATACGCCAACGTGCACCGCGGGCTGCATTACCTGTCGAACCTGGCGACCGAGAAATACGAGGGGGTGCGCGGGATCCTGCAGCGCTTTCTGAACGCCGCGCATGAAGACGAAGTCATTTTCACCTCGGGCACGACCGAGGCGATCAACCTGGTTTCCTACGGTTGGGCAGCGCCGCGGATGCAGGCGGGCGACGAGATCGTGCTGACGGTGATGGAGCATCACGCCAATATCGTTCCCTGGCATTTCCTGCGGGAGCGGCAGGGCGTGAAGCTCGTCTGGGTTGAGGTCGAAGCAGATGGCTCGCTCGATCCACAGAAGGTGCTCGATGCGATCACCCCGTGCACGAAGCTGGTCGCGGTCACGCATATGTCCAACGTCCTGGGCACGGTCGTCGATCTGGGCGCGATCGTCGAGGGGGCGCATGCGCGCGGCGTGCCGGTGCTGGCCGACGGCAGCCAGGCCGCGGTTCACATGGCGGTCGACATGCAGGCCCTTGGCGTCGATTTCTACCCGATCACCGGCCACAAGCTCTACGGCCCGACGGGGTCGGGCGCGATCTACATCCGCCGCGAACGTCAGGCCGAAATGCGCCCGTTCATCGGCGGCGGCGATATGATCCGGGAGGTGACGCGCGATACCGTCACCTGGAACGACCCGCCCCATAAGTTCGAGGCCGGCACGCCGGGGATCGTCCAGCAGATCGGGTTGGGCGTGGCCCTGGAATACCTGATGTCGCTGGGCATGGAGAACATCGCCGCGCATGAGCGCGGGCTGACAGACTATGCGCGTGAGCGGTTGCATGGGTTAAACTGGCTTCAGATCCAGGGGGACGCACCGGGCAAGGGCGCGATCTTCAGCTTTACCATGAGCGGCGGCGCGCATGCCCATGACGTCTCGACGATCCTGGACAAGAAGGGCGTGGCGGTCCGCGCCGGGCAGCATTGCGTCGGTCCACTGATGGAGCATCTGGGCATCAATGCCAGCTGCCGCGCCTCCTTCGCTATGTACAACACCCGCGACGAGGTGGATGCGCTGATCGAGGCGCTGGAGTTCTGCCACGAGTTGTTTTCCTGACCGGCAATTGCCTGTTGCAGTGACGGCGCACGAAAGTTATGAGGCGGGTCACGGTCGCATAGCTCAGCTGGATAGAGCGCTACCCTCCGAAGGTAGAGGTCTCAGGTTCGAATCCTGATGCGACCGCCATTCCCATAATTTTTGAGCTTCCTTTTTGAGGAGCGGCTGTCGGCAGTGGTGGCGGACGCTAGGGCGTCGGTATGCGCGCGTAGGCAGATTGCACCGCATTGCAAGCCTTTGAAAGTACGGCGCGCGGGGGTAGTAGGGCCGTGGGCGAAGCCCAAATGTGGCTCTTTGCTTCCCGGGCGCGCATGTCGCGTGATCCCGTGCGGCAGTCACGTCGCGCCGGGGCGGTCGCGGCGAATGCGGCCCGCCAAGGTTGCCGGTCTCAGCGCGCCGGGGCAGGGGGTGCGGCCTCGGCCGCCGCGACCTGTTCCTTCACGCGGATGAAGCTGTCCGGCGTGACCGAGATCGAGTCGATGCCGCATTCCACAAGGAAGCGGGCGAATTCCGGATGGTCGCTCGGTCCTTGCCCACAAAGGCCGATCTTAGCCCCGGCCTCGCGCGCGGCGGCGATCACATGGCCGATCATCCATTTCACCGCCGGGTCCTGTTCGTCGAACAGATCCGCCAATTCCTGCGAGTCGCGGTCAACGCCCAAGGTCAGCTGCGTCAGGTCGTTCGAGCCGATGGAGAACCCGTCGAAGCGCTCAGCGAAGGCCGGGGCGAGGATCACGTTCGACGGAATCTCGCACATGGCGTAGATCTCCAGCCCGTTCTCACCGCGTCTCAATCCCTCCTCGGCCATGACAGCGAGGACCTTGTCGGCCTCGGCCACCGAGCGACAGAACGGGATCATGACGACGACGTTGGAAAAGCCCATCTCCTCGCGCAGGCGGCGGATGGCGCGGCATTCCAGCGCGAAGCCGGCCCGATAGCGGGGCGAAGTGTAGCGCGAGGCACCACGAAAACCGAGCATCGGGTTTTCCTCGTGCAGCTCGAATTCCGCCCCGCCGATCAGGTCGGCATATTCGTTGGTCTTGAAATCGCTCATGCGGATGATCGCGGGCCGGGGGTGCAGGGCCGCCGCAATCCGCGCCAGACCGCGTGCCAGCCGATCGACGAAATACTCGGTCTTGTCGGTGTAGCCGGCGGTGATCTCCTCGATCTGGCGGCGGGCATCGGGGTCGCGCAGTTGCTCGAAACCGACCAACGCCATCGGGTGGATGCGGATGTGGTTGTTGATGACGAATTCCATTCGCGCGAGCCCCACGCCATCGGCCGGAAGGCGCCACCAGCGGAAGGCCGCAGCGGGATTGGCCAGGTTCAGCATGACCTGCGTGCGCGTCGCGGGGACGCGACTGGGGTCCAGCATCTCCTCGTGGATTTGGGCGGTGCCGTCATAGACGAAACCCTGATCGCCCTCGGCGCAGGAGACGGTCACCTCCTGTTCGTCATGCAGAAGATGGGTGGCGTTGCCGGTGCCAACGACAGCAGGCAGGCTCAGTTCGCGGCTGACGATGGCCGCATGGCTTGTGCGCCCGCCCCGGTCGGTGACGATGGCGGCGGCGCGCTTCATGATGGGCACCCAGTCAGGGTCGGTGTTCTCGGTCACCAGCACCGCGCCATCGACGAAACGGTCGATCTCGCGCGGGCTTTCCAGGATGCAGACCCGCCCGGCCACCGCCGCATCGCCGATACTGAGCCCGGTGACGAGCTTCGCGCCCTTTCCGGTGAGGCTGTAGCTGCGATAGGCCGCGGCCGCGCGGCGCGATTGCACCGTTTCGGGGCGGGCCTGCACGATGAAAAGCGCGCCGCTGTCCCCGTCGCGCGCCCATTCGATATCCATCGGGCAGCCATAATGCGCCTCGATCACGCAAGCCCAGCGGGCGAGTTGCAGCACCTCGGGATCGGTCAACACAAACCCCGCGCGTTCGGCCTTTGAGGTTGGAACGGTGCGGGTGGCCTTTTCACTTCCCTCCGGCGCATAGACCATCTTCTGCTTCTTCGCGCCCAGCCGTTTCTCGACGATGGGCACGACGACCGGGTGGGCTGCGGGGTCGCCCAGAAGCGGCTTGAAGACCTGGTATTCATCGGGATCGACGGTTCCCTGCACCACGGTTTCGCCCAGGCCCCAGGCGGCGTCGATCACCACGATCTTGTCAAAGCCGGTTTCGGTGTCGATGGAGAACATGACGCCCGAACCGCCCCGGTCGGCCCGCACCATGATCTGCACGCCGACCGAGAGCGCGACCTTCAGATGCTCGAACCCCTTCGCCTCGCGGTAGCTGATCGCCCGGTCGGTGAAGAGGGAGGCATAGCAGCCCCGGCAGGCATCGAGCAGCGCCTCGGGGCCGCGGATGTTCAGGAAAGTTTCCTGCTGGCCGGCGAAACTGGCATCGGGCAGATCCTCGGCCGTGGCAGAGGAGCGCACGGCGACATCCACCGTGTCGCGGCCCGCTTGAGAGCAAAGCGCCTCGTAAGCTTCGCGGATCGCCTGGGCGACATCCGCCGGCCAGTCGCCTTGCAGCAAGGCAGCGCGCAACCGACTGCCGGTCTCCGCAAGGCTCGCCTTGCCCGCGTGCATCTGCTCAAGTGCCTGGCCGATGATCTCGCGCAGGCCGTTCGCCTCGATGAAGCGCCAGTAGGCCTCGGCACTGGTGGCAAAGCCCGACGGCACCGCCACGCCTTTGGCGCCCAGATGGCGGATCATCTCGCCCAAGGAGGCGTTCTTGCCGCCGACCCGTGGCAGGTCGTCGCGGCCCAGTTGGTCGAACATGATGACATGCGCTTGCGGATCGCTCACGGCATTCTCCCGTCTCTGGCGGCCTCTTGGCCTGGTCGCTCTGCTTCGAAAGCGTAGTGCCCCGGTAGAGGGGGACGCATTGATCAGGGTCAATGCCCGGCGAGACGCACACGACGGGCAGGAAAGGCACAGATCGGCCAAGGCGTCGCCCGATCGCGCGATTCGCGCATTGGTCCTGCGCGCGCTCGCCCTATAGTGGCGGCACAACCTGTAGCCGGAGCACCCGATGGATCAGCCTTTCCGCCAACCCGTCTTTGTGATCTCGGCCGCAATCATTGCCATCATGGTATTGATCGGGGCGATTGTGCCTGAGCAATTCGGCGCGGCGGCTAACGCCGGTCTGGCCTGGGCCACATCGAATTTCGGCTGGTTCTTCCTGATGTCGGTCTTCGGCTTCGTGGTGGTGCTGGTCTATCTGGCGTTCTCGAAGTACGGCGATACCAAACTGGGCCCCCCCGACAGCGAGCCGGAATTCAGCTATTATTCTTGGGTGGCGATGCTTCTGGCGGCGGGTTTCGGTATTGGCCTCGTGTTCTACGGCGTTGCCGAAGCGATGAGCCATTTCGTCACCGTCCCGCACGGGCTGGCCCCGCCGCGCACACCACAGGCAGCGGAACTGGCGCTGCAATACGCCTTCTTCAACTGGGGGGTCAGCCAATGGGCGGCCTTTTCCATCGTCGGGCTGATCATTGGTTTCTTCCAGTACCGTAAGCGCCGTCCGGGGCTGGTCTCGGCGGTGATGGACCCTGTCACACGCCAGTTCGCCGCGCGCCGCAAGATCAATGCCGCGCTCGACATCTTCGCGGTTGTGGCGACCGTGATGGGGGTGGCGACCTCGCTCGGGCTGGGGGTGCTGCAGGTCAATGGCGGGCTGGGATACCTTTATGGCGTGCCTGAGGGGTTTCTCTGGCAGGCGATCATTCTGGGGGTCATGTTCGTAGCCTACATGATCTCGGCCTCGACTGGGCTGGACAAGGGGATCCGCATTCTGTCGACGATCAACCTGACGGTGGCGATCGGGCTGATGCTTTTCGTGCTGTTTTTCGGCCCGACGCTGGCGATCCTCAACAGCTTCGTTCAGGCGATGGGGAACTACCTGCAGAATTTCATCTTCATGAGCCTGCAGACCAACGCCCATGGCGATTCCGGTTGGGCAGCGGGCTGGACAATCTTCTATTGGGCCTGGGTGATCGCCTGGTCGCCCTTTGTCGGCACGTTTGTCGCGCGTATTTCATACGGTCGCACGATCCGGGAGTTTGTCATCGGCGTTTTGGTGGTGCCACCGCTTCTGGCCTGCATCTGGATGGGTGTCTTCGGCGGCGCGGCGCTGCATTTCGATCTGGCCGAAGGCGCCGAGATTTCGGTGGCGGTGGAGCAGAACATCACCAATTCGCTCTTTCGGTTCTTCGAACTTTTCCCGTTCTCGACCGCGCTGTCGCTTCTCGGCATGGTGCTGGTCTTCATCTTCCTGATCACCTCGGCCGATTCCGCATCCTATATCGTGGCGCAGCTCACTGACGGCGGCCGCAAGAACCCGCCGCTCGCCAAGCGGCTCACCTGGGGCGCGATGATCGCCGCGATCTGTCTGACGCTCATCGCCACGGGCGGTCTGGAAGCATTGCAGGCCGGCGCGATTCTGGCGGCACTGCCGTTCATCTTCGTCTTGTACGCGATGGTCTGGATGCTGTTTCGTGAACTGGCCGCCGACCGCCGCGCCCAACTCGAACAGCTTTACGAGGCCAGTGATCAGACACCGGTCGGCGCATCGCTGGAAGAGGCGCGCGAGCTGATGGAGGACTGACCCGCGGCCGTCCCGTCCTGCGAGCAAGCTAATCGGAGCACAGCTGCCGTGGGAGCGGAAGCCGGCAGACGAATGGTGACCTGTTCTTTTTATCACGGAGTAAGTAGTTGTTTGGGTGTTTGCGCGATAGCGCACGCCCGCGCGCAGGTGGCCCCATCGCCCCCACTGGCAGTCGTGCCATCAGGGAATCTGCGGTCACTGGCGGGTTCACGCCAATCCCAGCCGGGTGCCGCATTTTCGTGCATGAAGGCTGCGCTGCCGGAAATTCGTGCTAGGTTCAGCCCGGCACATCATCGACGGAAGGGCATTGGCATGCGAAAGCTGCAATCTCAGGGTGTTCATCACATCACCATCGTGGGGGCCGACCGGCAGACCTCGATCGACTTCTGGGAGGGGGTTCTGGGCATGCCCTTCGTCTTCGAACAGCCCAATCTCGACGCGCCGGATGAGGGGCATCTCTATTTCGATCCCGGCGACGGACGGCTGATCACCATCTTCACCAACGAACAGCGCAAACCCGACCCCAGCCGCACACCGACCGACATCGGCTGCGTCCATCACCTGGCTTTCGCGGTGTCCCGCGCGACCTTTGCTCAGGCGGTCACCCGTCTTGATGAGCGGGGCATCAGCCACAGCGGCGTGAAGGATCGCGGCTTCATGGATTCGATCTATTTCAAGGACCCGCTGGGCCTGCTGATCGAGCTCGCCAGCTATCGTTTCGAGCCCCCCGAAGGCACGACCCATGCCGAGGTCCTTCTGGGTGCCCACCGCATCCGTCAGGAAAAGGGCGACTACAACATCGGAGAGGAGCATCTGGCTGACGCGATCGAGGCGCTGACCGCCCGGCGCTTCCAGTCGCTTTCCGAGGATCGCGGCCCGAAGGATCCCTACCACCGCTGAGCCGCGCGGGAAGGGGCCGGGCGGCGCGCGTGCTTGACTTCACCGCCCTGCCGGCCTTTTCTGATCGCGCGAGCGTCGGCCGCGCAGGCCGCCGTTCCCGATAGGGAGGAGAGAATGCGAAACTTTTCGATGCGTGCGCTGGCCTGTAGCGTCGCCGCGAGCGCGATGCTGGCGGCGATCCCCGCGTCCGCCCAGGAGGTCACGCTGCGCGTGCACCACTTCCTGCCGCCCGGCGCACCGGTGCCGGCCAACTTCATCACCCCCTGGGCCGAAAAGGTCGAGGCCGAGTCCGACGGCCGGATCGCCGTCGAAGTAAACGCCGCCATGAGCCTCGGCGGCACGCCACCGACGCTGATCGATCAGGCCCGCGACGGGGTCGTGGACATCGTCTGGACGCTTGCCGGGTACACGCCCGGTCGCTTCCCGAAGGCCGAGGTGTTCGACCTGCCCTTCATCGCGGCGGGCGCCGAGCCGACCTCGCGCGCGGCCTGGCGCTTTTACGAGCAGCACCTGACCGATGAACTGGCCGACATCCACCCGATCGCCCTGCATGTGCACGGCCCCGGCGTTTTCCACATGCGCGCCCCGGCGGTCGAGCAACTGGGCGATCTGGACGGCCGCTCGGTGCGCGGCCCGACCCGGATGATCACGCGCCTTCTGGAAACACTTGGTGCAACGCCCGTCGGCATGCCGGTGCCCCAGGTCCCCGAAGCGTTGTCGCGAAACGTGATCGACGGCACGGTCATCCCCTGGGAGGTCACGCTGTCGCTTCGGGTCCCTGAACTGGTCGACACGCATACCGAATTCGGCGGTGACAGATCGTTCTACACAACCTTCTTCCTCTTCGCGATGAACCGCGAAAGCTACGACGAACTGCCCGACGATCTGAAGGCCGTGATCGACGCTAATTCGGGCTACGAGACTTCGGGCTGGGTGGGCCGCGTAATGGATGAGGGCGACCACCCCGCCCGCGAAGTCGCCGTCGAACGCCAGAACCAGATCGTCCAGATCGAGGGCGAGGAACTGGCCCGCTGGCAGGAAGCGGCCGATAGCGTCATTTCCGAGTGGATCGCCGAGATGGAGGAACGCGGTATCGACGGCCAGCAACTGATCGACGACCTGACCGCGCTGATCGACGCCGAGCTGGAGTGATCCAGCCGTGGCCCGGCGCAAGCCCCGCGCCGGGCCGTCAAGTGGAGACCCTGCCATGACCGTTCTTGTCGCGGGCGCCGGTATAGGCGGTTTGACCCTTGCACTGAGCCTGCATCAGGCGGGCATCCCGGTGCGGATCTTCGAACAGGCGGCGCAGATCCAGCCGTTGGGCGTGGGCATCAACGTGCTGCCTCATGCTGTGCGCGAGCTTGACGAGTTGGGCCTGCGCGCGGGATTGGTCGACCAGGGGATCGAGACGGCCGAGTTGGCCTATTACAGCAAACGCGGGCAGCGCATCTGGTCCGAGCCGCGCGGCCTGACCGCGGGCTACCGCTGGCCGCAGGTGTCGGTTCATCGCGGCCGACTTCAGATGCTTCTCTTCGATGCGGTGCGCGAGCGGCTCGGGCCCGAGGCTATCGTGAGCGGTCGCAAGGTGGCGGGGTTCGAACAGGACGGGCAGGGGGTGAACCTGCATCTGACGGATCGCGACGGCTCTGCGGCAGGAACGGTTGCGGGCGATCTTCTTGTTGCCTGCGACGGCATCCATTCGACCATCCGCCACCATTTCTTCCCAGACGAGGGACCGCCGATCTGGAACGGCGCGATCCTGTGGCGCGGCGTCACAGTCGCGCCGCCTTTCCTTACCGGCCGCTCGATGATCATGGCAGGGCACGAGTTCCAGAAGTTCGTCTGCTATCCGATCGCCGAAGAGGAACCGGCCGCCGATGGATCACCACGCCAGCTGATCAACTGGATCGCCGAGAAGAAGTTCGCCCCCGATCATGACTGGCCCCGCGAGGACTGGAACCGGCCCGGTGATCCCGCCGACTTCCTGCCCGATTTCGAACCCTGGCGCTTCGACTGGCTGGACGTGCCCGCGCTGATCCGGTCGGCCCGGGCGATCTTCGAATTCCCGATGGTCGACCGCGACCCGCTGCCGCATTGGGGGCAGGGGCGAGTGACGCTGCTGGGCGACGCCGCGCATCCGATGTATCCCATCGGGTCAAACGGGGCGAGCCAGGCGATCCTCGATGCCCGCGTGCTGACCGCGCGACTGCTCGAACGCGGCCTGACCGTCGAAGCCCTGCGCGCCTATCAGCTCGAGCGCAACCCTGCGACTGCGAAGATCATCACTGCAAACCGCGCAAACGGCCCTGAGCAGGTGATGCAGCTCGTCGAAACCCGGGCGCCCGACGGATTTGACGACATCGACGGCGTCATCACCGCCGCGGAACGCGAAGACCATGCGCGCAGGTACAAGCAGATCGCGGGATTTGACATCGAAACGCTGAACACGCGTCCCTCGATCGTTTCTGTGTCCTAACCCGGCTGATCCGGTACGTTTCACGCCAACCGAACCCGTTGTTCCTCGACAACGAGCATTTTTGGTCCGGCAACAAGCGCTGTGATTCGCTTGCGCAACCCTCAAACCAATTCAGTTACATTTTCTGTTGGGTGGGCTTCCGTGCGCCCGAAAAGCGGAAAAGCACAAAATATGGGCGCCTAATGGACACAAAGCTGCCCGACTAGCGGCCCCTACAGATTTTTTGTTGCTTTACGATGTGGAACATGAAATGGACCATTATAGAAATGGTTCACTTTGGCTCGCATGGCACCGAACCCGACCGATAACTCGTCCTTGGCACTGGAGCGTCTCCGCGTCCTGCTGGAAGACTTGCCGCAGAACGGCGAGGCGCGGCTGCCGACCGAGCGGGCGCTGGCCGAAACGCTGGGTATTTCTCGCCGCTCGGTGCGTCGCGCGATCGAGGTGCTGGAGGCCGAAGGCCTTGTGTGGCGGCGGCAGGGTTCCGGCACGTTTGCCGGACCGCGGCCTGGGGCACTGGATGCGCCGCCGCCGCAGGCCATCAATCCAATGGAGGTGATGGAGGTTCGCTTGCGGATCGAACCGCAGATCGCCCAACTTGCCGCCTTGCGCGCCCGGCCCGAAACCATCGCGCGGATCTCGACCCTGGTCGACAGGCTGGAAGTGACCGGCGATGCCGACGAGCGGGAGCTCTGGGATAGCGCCCTTCATCGTGAGATCGCGCGCGCTTGCGAGAACCGGATGTTCCTGATGATCTTCGACGCCATCGACCGCGCGCGCCACGACGACCAGTGGCGTGCCCTGCGCGCCCGTGCCCGCAGCACCGCCAATTTCGTCATCTACCAACAGCAGCACCGCGCCCTGCGCGATGCGCTGGCCGAGCGTGACCCGGTCGCCGCGGGCGAGGCGATGCGCACCCATATCCTGACGCTACAGGAAAACCTGCTGCGCCAGACCTCGTTGGAGGCTCTGCCCGATGTCGGATAACGCTGTCCTGAGTGTCGAGGATCTGTCGATCCGCTTTCGCGGCCAGCCGGTTGACCTGATCGATGGTGTGTCGTTTTCCATCGACCGCGGCAAGACCTTGTGTCTCGTGGGCGAGTCGGGATGCGGCAAGTCGGTCACCTCGCTCGCCGTTATGGGGCTTTTGCCGAAACGCGCGGCGACCATCAATTCCGGCCGCGTGCGTTTTCGCGGGCAGGACCTTCTGGGTATGTCCGCCGATGCGTTGACAAGCCTGCGCGGCAATCGCATGGCGATGATCTTTCAGGAACCGATGACCAGCCTCAATCCGGTCTTCACCGTCGGCGACCAGGTGGCCGAGGCTGTCCGCCGCCACCGCCGCTGCAGCGTGAAGGAAGCCCGGGACCGCGCGCTCGAGATGTTTCGCAAGGTTCGGATGCCGGCCGCCGAGAAACGGCTCGATGACTATCCGCACCAGCTGTCGGGGGGGATGCGCCAGCGCGTGATGATCGCGATGGCCTTGGCCAATGACCCCGAACTTCTGATCGCCGACGAGCCGACGACCGCGCTTGACGTGACGATCCAGGCGCAGATCCTGGACCTGATGCGCGAGTTGCAGGAGGAGACGGGCGCCGCGCTTCTGATGATCACCCACGATCTGGGCGTCGTGGCCGAGATCGCCGACGAGGTTGCGGTGATGTATGCCGGCCGCATCGTCGAAAGCGGCCCCGTGGCGCGGATCTTCAACGAACCGCAACATCCCTACACCTTGGGCCTGATGGGATCGATGCCGGCGATCTCCGGGCGGCAGGGGCGGCTCATCACCATTCCGGGATCGGTTCCGGGGCCGGAATCCATGCCGCCTGGTTGCCGCTTCGCCACCCGTTGCCCCTTTGCGACCGCCGAATGCGACGCGGCCCGTCCGCCCCTGGTGCCGGACGCCGCGGGCGGGGCCAATGCCTGTATCAAGGCGCCGCTTGAACTTCACATCCAGCAGGGTGCCGCATGAGCGAGATCATCCTCGAGACCCGTGACCTTCACCGCCGGTTCCACATGGGCGGTGGCCTTCTGCAGAAGGAGACGGTGATCCACGCGGTCAACGGCGTCTCGCTCCAGGTCCGGCGCGGCGAAACCTTCGCCATCGTTGGCGAATCCGGTTGCGGCAAGTCCACGCTGGCACGCCTGCTTCTGCGCCTGATCGACCCCTCGGAGGGCGAGGTGCATTACGCCGGGCGCGACCTGACGGCTCTTCCGGCGGCCGAGATGCGCAAGCTGCGCGCCGAGATGCAGTTCATCTTCCAGGACCCGTTCTCGTCGCTGAACCCGCGCATGACGGTCGAACGGATCGTCGGCGAGCCGCTCTCGGTGCATACCAACCTTTCTCGCCCCGCGCGCCGCGCGAAGGTGGCCGAGCTGCTGACCCGCGTTGGCCTGCGGCCCGAACATGCCGACCGCTATCCGCATGAATTCTCCGGCGGTCAACGCCAGCGCATCTGCATCGCGCGTGCGCTGGCCTCCGGTCCGAAATTGCTGATCGGGGACGAGCCCGTTTCGGCGCTGGACGTGTCGGTACAGGCGCAGATCGTCAACCTGCTGGAGGATCTGAAGGACGAATTCGGCCTGACGCTTGTGGTCATCGCGCATGACCTGGCGGTGATCCGGCACATGTCGGACCGCGTTGCCGTGATGTATCTGGGCGAAGTGGTGGAACTGGCCGATACCGAGACGCTCTTTTCGGCCCCGCGCCATCCCTACACGCAGGCGCTTTTGCAGGCGATCCCGGTTCCCGCGCCGGGCGCGCGCGGCACACGCAAGGCTCTGGGCGGCGATATCCCGTCGCCAGCCAACCCGCCCGCCGGCTGCAAGTTCCACACTCGCTGCCCCTACGCGACCGAGCTTTGCGGACGCGAACGCCCGGTCCTGGCCGAAGCCGGCCCCGGCCAGCAGATCGCCTGCCACCACTGGCGAAAAATCCCCGCCCCCGATGCCTCGGCGCTGCGCCTGGAAAGCCGCAGCCCGGCCGCCGAACGCCGTTTCGCGCTTTTCCGCGCGGCGAGCGCCGAAAAGACCACCCACCCCAACAAGGAGACTGCCAATGACCACGCGTAAATTGCTCGCGACGCTGCTCGCGTCGGCGGCGATGGCCGGCTCGGCCGCGGCCGCCGATCTGCGCATCGGCCTGCAGGAAGACCCCGATGTGCTCGACCCCGATCAGGCACGCACCTTCGTCGGCAGGATCGTGTTTGAATCGCTCTGCGACAAGCTGATCAACATCTCGCCCGACCAGGAGTTCATTCCGGAACTGGCAACCGAATGGTCCTGGTCCGATGACGGGCTGCAGCTGACCATGCAGCTGCGCGACGATGTGGTCTTCCACGACGGCTCGCCCTTCAACGCCGAGGCCGTGGTCGCCAATATCGACCGCTCGCAGAACCTCGCCGAAAGCCGCCGCCGGTCCGAGCTGACCTCCGTCGAGAGCGTCGAGGCGAGCGGCGAGTTCGAGGTGATCTTCACGCTGGCGAACCCGGATGCGACGCTGCTGGCGCAGCTCTCGGACCGGTCGGGCATGATGCTGTCGCCCACCGCGGCCGAGGAGCAAGGATTGGGCCTGGCCACCAACCCGGTCTGCTCGGGTCCCTTCCGGTTCGTCGAGCGGATCGATCAGGACCGCATCGTGCTGGAGAAGTTCGCCGATCACTACAACGCCGACGACTACCACATCGACCGGGTGATCTTCCTGCCGATCCCGGACACCACCGTGCGGCTGGCCAACCTGCGCTCTGGCGATCTGCACATGCTGGAGCGGCTCGCGCCCTCGGATGCAGCCGGCGTGCAATCGGACGGCTCGCTCGAGTTCGTTTCGGCGGTCAGCCAGGGCTACCAAGGCATCACCGTGAACGTGAACAACGGTGCGCGCGCCGAAACCCCGTTCGGCCAGGATGCCCGCGTGCGCAAGGCGTTCTCGCTGGCCATCGACCGCGAGGCGATCAATCAGGTCGTCTTCGAAGGCGTCTATGCGCCGGGCAACCAGCACGTCCCGCCGACCTCGCCCTGGTATGACGAAACCCATCCGGTCGAGGCCCGTGACATCGAGGCCGCGCGCGCGCTTCTCGACGAAGCCGGCGTCGATCGCCTGGCGATCGAGATCCAGGCGCCGAACAACCCGGTGCAGATGCAGTTGATGCAGGTCATCCAGGCGATGGTCGCGGATGCGGGTTTCGACATCTCTATCCGCGCGACCGAATTCGCTTCGATGCTGCAGGCGCAGACGGCGGGGGACTATCAGGGCAGCCAGGTCGGCTGGTCGGGCCGGACCGATCCAGACGGCAACCTCCATGCCTTCGTCACCTGCAATGGCGGGCTGAACGACAGCCGCTACTGCAACGAAGAGGTCGACCGCCTGCTCAATGACGCCCGCGCCGTCAACGACATGGACGAACGCCGCGCGATTTATGCCGAGGCCCAGTCGATCCTGATGGAGGAACTGCCGATCATCTATCTCTATCACCAGACCTGGCTCTGGGCGCTGCGTAACAACGTCACCGGCTTCGAAGGCTATCCCGACGGGATGATCCGTCTGGCCGGCGTGCGCGTCGAGTAACCGATCCGCGGGCGCCCGGTGACGGGCGCCCGCCACCTTTCCGCACGGGACCTGCCCATGCTTTCCTATATCCTTCGCCGCATCCTGATCGCGATACCGACGCTCTTGCTGGTGTCGATCTTCGTCTTCCTGCTGCAGAAACTGCTGCCCGGTGACCCGGTGCTGGTGATGGCCGGTGAAGAACGTGACCCCGAGGTCTTGGCCTATCTGCGCGAACAGTACCGCCTGAACGACCCGCTGATCGTTCAGTATTTTCACTGGTTGTGGAACGTGTTGCAAGGCGATCTGGGGATGAGTCTGCGCACGCAGCAGCCGGTGACCAAGCTGATCCTCGACAAGCTGCCGGTGACGATCCAACTGGCGGTGATGGCGATGATCTTCGCCTTCCTGGTGGGCATTCCCGCGGGCATCATCTCGGCCGTGCGCAAGGGCACGCTGACCGACTACATCGCCAATTTCGTCGCGCTCTCGGGCCTCTCGATCCCCAATTTCTGGCTCGGAATCCTGCTGATCCTGCTGGTCTCGGTGAACCTCGGCTGGCTGCCGGCCTCGGGATACGAGCCCTTCTGGCGCGATCCCGTCCGCTCAATCGAGACGATGATCATGCCGGCCTTCGTGCTCGGTACGGCGCTGGCCGCGACGCTGATGCGCCACACGCGCTCGGCCATGCTGGGGGTGCTGCAGTCCGACTATGTCCGCACCGCGCGCGCCAAGGGCCTGCGCGAGAAGGTGGTGATCATGAAACACTCCTTCCGCAACGCGGTCCTGCCCATCGTCACGCTCTCGGCGCTCCTGTTCGGCGAGTTGCTCGCCGGGGCCGTCCTGACCGAGCAGATCTTTACCATTCCGGGCTTCGGCAAGCTGATCGTCGATGCCGTCTTCAATCGTGACTATGCCGTCGTGCAGGGCGTCGTGCTGTGTGTCGCGGTCGGCTTCATCCTTATGAACCTGATCGCCGATGTCCTCTATGTCCTGCTCAACCCGCGCATGAGGCAGACGCTATGAGTGCCACCACCGCCATCGCCCTTCCCAAACGCGGCGGAAGCCGCGCCTGGAAGAAGCTGCGCGCCAACCGTCCGGCCCTTGTGGGGGCGGTGGTCGTCATCGTCTTCGTGCTGCTGGCGACGCTGGCGCCGGTCCTGCCCATCGCCGACCCGGCCGCGACCGACTGGGGCAGGATCCGCCTTGCGCCCTCGGCCGAACATTGGCTGGGCACCGACGAGATCGGGCGCGACATCTTCTCGCGCATGGTCTGGGGCGCGCGCGCCTCGCTCCTGGCAGGCGTCGTCTCGGTGATCATCGCAGTGGTGATCGGCGTGCCATTCGGCCTGATCGCGGGCTATTTCGGCGGCTGGACCGACAGCATCATCGCCCGCGCGACCGATGCGCTTCTTGCCATGCCCTTCCTGATCCTCGCCATCGCGCTCGCCGCCTTCCTTGGCCCCAGCCTCACGAATGCGATGATCGCCATCGGCCTTTCGGCGGTGCCGATCTTCATCCGTCTCACCCGCGGGCAGGTCCTTTCGGTCAAGACCGAGGATTACGTCGAGGGTGCGCGCGCCATCGGGCTGGGCCATATCGCCATCATGGCCTTCTACATCCTGCCCAACGTCATCCCGCCGATCCTGGTGCAGGCGACGCTGACCGTGGCGACCGCGATCATCGCCGAGGCGTCGCTCTCCTTCCTCGGCCTGGGCCAGCAGCCGCCCTCGCCCAGCTGGGGCTCGATGCTGAACACCGCCAAGAACTTCCTCAGCCAGGCGCCCTGGATGGCGATCTGGCCGGGGGCCGCGATCTTTCTGGTCGTGATGGGCTTCAACCTGATGGGCGACGGGCTGCGCGATGCGCTTGACCCGCGCGAACACTGAACACCCGGAGGAATAGCATGTCGTCTTTCACCACCCGGCCCGAGATCCTCGGGCGCTTCGGGGTTGTCACCTCGACCCACTGGATCGCCTCGGCGGTTGGCATGGGCATTCTGGAAAAGGGCGGCAACGCCTTCGACGCGGCCGTGGCGACGGGGCTGGTCCTGCAGGTGCTGGAGCCGCATCTGAACGGCCCCGGCGGCGACATGCCGGCGATCCTCTATTCCCGGAAGAACGCCAGGGTCGAGGTAATCTGCGCCCAAGGCCCCGCACCCGCCGGCGCCACGATCGATCATTACCGGGCAGAGGGGTTGAGGGTCATCCCCGGCGACGGGCTTCTCTCCACGGTCATTCCGGGCGCCTGGGACGGCTGGATGCTGATGCTGCGCGACTATGGCCGACTGCCCCTGCGCACGGTGCTGGAGCCTGCGATCTTCTACGCCGAACACGGCCATCCGCTGCTGCCGCGGGTTTCCGCGACAATCGCGGGTCTGGCGGAATTCTTCCGCACCGAATGGCCCAGCTCCTTTGAGACCTGGCTGCCCGGCGGCACCGCGCCCGCGCCGCATTCGAATTTCCGCAACCCCGCGCTTGCCGCGACCTGGACGCGCATTCTCACCGAGGCAGAGGCGAAACCGGATCGCGACGATCAGATCGAGGCCGCGCGCGACGCCTTCTACCGGGGGTTCGTCGCCGAGAAGATCGCTGACTACCTGCAAACGGCCGAGGTCATGGATGCCTCGGGCAGCCGCCACAAGGGTGTCCTGTCGGCCGATGACATGGCGGGATACCGCGCCACGGTGGAGGCACCGGTCAGCTACGATTACCACGGCTGGACGGTCCACAAGGCGGGCGGGTGGACGCAGGGGCCGGTCTTCCTGCAGGTTCTGGCGCTGCTCAAGGGCACGGATCTGGCCGGGATGGACCCGCTGGGCGCCGAATTCGTCCATACCGTCGCCGAGGCCAAGAAGCTCGCCTTCGCCGACCGCGAGGTCTATTACGGGGACCCCGACTTCGCCCGGGTGCCGCTCGATGTGTTGCTCTCGGACGACTACAACGCTGCGCGCCGCGCGCTCATCGGCCATGAGGCGCGGCTTGACCTAAACCCCGGCACCGTTCCGGGGTTCGAGGATCAGCGCGCCCGCACCCTGAAACTGCTCGACGCGCTCAGCCCGACCGACCAGGCCGTCTACGAGCCGACGATGGCGCATCTTTCAGAAAAGAAGGGCGATACCGTCCATATCGACGTGATCGACGCTGAAGGAAATATGGTCGCCATCACCCCATCAGGCGGTTGGCTGCAATCCTCGCCGGTGGTGCCGGGGCTGGGCTTTGCGCTGAACAGCCGCGCGCAGATGTTCTGGCTCGAAGAAGGTCTGCCGACCTCGCTCGCGCCGGGCAAGCGTCCGCGCACCACGCTGACGCCCT
>CAZKSE010000040.1:0-22372 GCA_964555305.1 uncultured Rhodobacter sp.
CAGTGGGGCGTCTTCGCCATTGCCGGGCCGAAATCGCGCGAGCTGCTGAACCCGCTGGTGCGCGACGCCGACCCGTCCACGGTGCTCTCGAACAAGCGCTTCCCCTGGCTGACCTTCCGGCCGATCGAGCTGGCCATGTGTCCGGTCCGCGCCATCCGCGTGGCCTATACCGGCGAACTGGGCTGGGAGCTGCACCATCCGATCGAGATGCAGAACTACCTCTTCGACCAGCTCATGGCCGCCGGCGAGGGCGTCGGGCTGAAACTCGTCGGCGCCCGCGCGCAGAACTGGCTCCGCCAGGAGAAAAGCTACCGCGCCTTCGGCACCGAGCTGGGTCGCGACGCCACCCCGCTGGAGGCCGACCTGCCACGCTTCGTGGACCTGTCGAAGGACTTCCACGGCAAGGACGCGATGCAGGACACCGGCATCCGGTCGAAATGCGTGACGCTCCTGATCGAGGGGCCCGCGGATGCCGACCCTTGGGGCCGCGAGGCGCTTTATGCGGGCGGGACCAAGGTTGGCCGCCTGACCTCGGGCGGCTATTCGGTCGCCTTCGGGCGGCAGATCGGCATGGGTTATGTCCACCCCGACCACGCCACCCCCGGCACCCGACTGAAACTGCGGATGCAGCGCGAACTCTGGGACGCGGAAATCACCCAGGACAGCCCCTACGACCCGGGGAACGACCGGATCCGCGCCGACGGCTGACGCCCCCGCCGAACCCGGCGCCAAACAGACATCCCCACGAAAGCGGGCTTCACTCGCCCCGGGCGACAGGAGACGCCCGTGGCGCCCGCCTGCTCGCGCGTCCCCGCCCGCGCGGGAAACCGCCGTCGGCCTGGCGGCGCGCGGAACCCTTCTTCGGCCTCCCGGTTCTCGCCTCAAGGGCTGCGGCCCGTGCGTGAGAAGTTGAAGGAGTAGGACGATGAACAAGTTCACCACACTGACGATTGCAGGCCTGCTTGCGGCCTCTGTCTCCGGCCTCGCGCTGGCGCAGGCGACGGGCGATGCCGGGGCCGAAGCGGGTGCCGAAGCCGGGGCCGAAGTCGGCGGCGACGCGGGTGCCGAGGTCGGTGCTGAAGTCGGCGCCGAGGCCGGGGCCGATGCGGAAGCTGACGCCGATGCCGATACGGCGACTGACGCCGAAGGCGACTTGAGTACCGATGCCGAAGCGGAAGCCGAGATTGATGCCGAGATCGAGGCCGAAACCGCCCCCGCGCCGGGCGCCAGTCAGGCCGATGCGCCGGATTACGGCGATGTCATCGCCGCGGTCGAGGCCGAGGGCGTCGCCGAAGCCGAAGTAGAGGGGCTCGACGAGAACGCCCCCGTGAGCGTCCACGGCCTGGCCGAATTGCGCGGCGACGAAGCGCAGGGCGCGGCGCTGGAAGCGGCGCTGATGCAGCGCCAGGAGCGCGTGACGCGCCTGCGCACCGTCGTGCGCACCCGCGTGCCGCTCAACGCGGCGCTGGAGGCCTCGGGCTATACCGCCGACGATTTGGTCGCGCTCGTGGTCGCGGCCGATGGCAGCGTCCGGCTGATCGTTGATAACCGCTGAACTGGCGCTGGGACGGCCGCATCCGCGCGGTGCGCACGCTATCTGAAGAGCATAAGATGAGCGCAGCAACCGCTGCGCTCATCGCTTGCGTGGCAGGCGCAGCTGCGGGCCAGCGGGTCGGCCACCGGTTTCATTTCCCGCCACGGCTTACAAATCCCGCCCCGCCCCCCCATATGATCAAAGGAGTTGTGACATCCTCCCATAATGAAAGGCGTTCCTTGATGACCATGTTTTCCATGAAGCCCAAGTTCAATCTGGCCGAGTTTCTTGCAGTCCCCGCCCCGGCGGGCGCGGCCCGCTCCGGTGGCGGGCGGCGTCGTGGCATGACCTTCGACCGCGCCACACCCGAGGCCGCGCCGGCCGTGACCACAGCCATTACCGGCACGGACGACACGAAGGACTGAACGCGCCTCTCGCTGGCGTCGACTGGCCTTCAGACCCTTTGGGTCGGATGCGTGCACCCGCCTGCGGGTAACGCCAGGTTGCGAAGCAGGGGTAGTTTTCGGCGCGCGTGATCCAGCGCGGGTGCGGGGCGGATGGTGTCAGACCAGCCGCCCCGCCGCCATTTCACCTTCGATCCGGTCCACCACCGCGGCCAGTTTCGGATCAATCAGGTCCAGGTATTGCGTCCAGTCGGTAAGCTGGCGCAGTTCCTCTGCCCCGTCGGAGATGCCGCGCAGTGCTAGAAGCGGCAGGCCGAACCCTTGGCAGGCGCGCAGGATCGCGTAGGTCTCCATATCCACCATCTCCGCCTCTATCCCGTCGTAAGCCGCGCCCGAGACGACGCTGGCGCCCGTCGCCAGCCGCGCCTGCGGCACCCCTTCCAGAAGCGGGGCCAGCGGCTGCTCGGCCGGCAGGTCCAGATAGGGCGTCACGCCCGGCGCAAAGCCCAGGGCCGTTGCGTCCATGTCGCGGTAGATCACGCTGCGCGCCTGGTAGACATCGGTCTGGGAGAGCACCCGCGACCCCGCCGATCCGAGCGAGACGACAAGGCGCGGCAGCGCACCGCGCGCCTGCCGGCGCGCCAGTTCCGCCGTGACCGTGACCGCCGCCTCGACCGGGCCCACGCCGCAGATCAGGGGGGTAATCCGACGCCGCAATGCTGGGCCGTATTCCGGCTCGGCGGCCATGACGTAGAGAATGCTCATCCGGTATCCCTACCACGACAGCGCCGCCTGCCAAGTGTCGCGATCGGGGAGGAGAAAGACGGCGGCAGGCAAGGGACAGGGCCGGGCGATCCGTGCCTTGGACTCTCGTTGCCCGAATCCCTGAACCAGCGCGCGCAGCGTCATGACGCGATACCGATGCGGCGGCAGACATCCCTTTTCGCCCGCTGGCCTTCCTCCGCCCGCTGCAGCATAATAGGCGAAACGAGGGGGACAGGCATGGACGGGGTGGTATTCGGCGGCACCTGGGACGACCGCCTGGCAGAGCTGCGCAACGATGCCGAGGCGCTGGAGGGCGAGCTGGCCAAGGGCGCGCAGGTTCTGCCGCTTTGGCGTGGACGCAGCCTTCTTGCCGGCGACGGGCTGGGCTGGATCGCCGCCGACAGCCCCGTGCTGGCCCATGCCGGGCCGGAGCGTCTGTTCCTCGGCTGCCATGCCGGCATCCCGCGCCTTGTCGCCGACATCTCCTCATGGGAGCCCGAGGGGCTGGACCGTACGGCGATGGCTATGTTCTTCGATTCAAACGAATATCGCCATCCGAACCTGCCCTCCGACCACCGCTTCGGCGACCTGCGCGGCGCCATGGTCCGCCTCGATCCGGCCGAGGCCGCAATGGCCGCGACCGCCCGGGCGCTGATCAACTGGCACCGCACGCACCGCTTCTGCTCGGCCTGCGGCGCGGCGAGCGAGTTGCATCAGGCCGGCTGGCAACGCCGCTGCCCGTCGTGCAACGCGCAACATTTCCCGCGCACCGATCCGGTGGTGATCATGCTGGTCCGCCGCGGCAACCGCGTGCTCCTCGGCCGCTCGCCCGGCTGGCCAGAGGGGATGTATTCGGCGCTCGCGGGCTTCGTCGAACCCGGCGAAACCCCTGAAACCGCCGTCCGGCGCGAGGTTTTCGAGGAAACCGGCATCCACCTCGGCCCCGTCCGCTACATCGCCGCGCAACCCTGGCCCTGGCCCAATTCGCTGATGCTGGGCTACCTCGCCGATGCGGTGAGCGACGAGATCACGCTCGATCACGAGCTTGAGGACGCCCGCTGGATAACCCGCGAGGAGATGGTTGCCGTCAGCGCCGGCCTCCACCCCGAGGTTAAGGCGCCGCGACGCGGGGCGATCGCGCATCACCTGATGAAGGCCTGGCTTTCGGGCCAACTGGACTGAGGCGGAACACCGCACCGCCTACTCGGCCGCGCGCAGAGGCGTGCCGGAAGACCCCCGGGAGGCCGGCAGCTCGGGCGCAATCTGACCCGGTCCGGTCGCTGTGGAAGGGGCCTGCGGGTCCCAGATGATCTCGGCATCGCGAACGCGGCGGGACCTTTGCGAAAGCGCCCGATCCGCCCGTGCTTTCCCGTCTCGCAGCGCCGCCAGCCGGGGCGCCACGGCCCGCATCCCGTCGCCCAGCCAGACCCGCGCCGCCAGAAGCGAGGGGGTCAGAACCAGCGTCAGGATCGTGGCTACCCCCAGCCCGAAGACGACCGCGGTCGCCAGCTGCTTCCACCAAAGCGCGGCGGGATGGTCCACCGCATAGCCACCGCCGACGAAGTCGATCGACACGCCCAACATCATCGGCGTCAGCCCCGCCATCGTGGTGATCGTGGTCAGCAGAACCGGGCGGATGCGCGCCTCCGCGGTACGGATGATCGCCTCGATCCGCGGCATGATCCGGGCGTAGGATTGATAGGTGTCGATCAGTACGATGTTGTTGTTCACCACGATCCCGGCCAGCGCCACCACCCCGGTGCCGGTCATGATCACCGAGAAGGGCTGGTTCATCACCAACATGCCGATCAGCACCCCGGCGGTGGACAGCACTACCGCCAGCAGAACAAGCACTGCATTGTAAAAGCTGTTGAATTGCGCGAGCAAGATGATGAACATGAGCCCCAGCGCCGCGCTGAAGGCCAGCGTCAGGAACTCGGTGCTTTCCTGCTGGTCCTGTTGCTCGCCGGTCCATTCCCAGCCCACCCCCTCGGGCAGGGTATTGTCGGACGAGAGCCATTCGGTCAAAAGTTCGATCCGTTCGTTGGCGTTGATCGGCACGATCCGCTCGCCGGCGGCGCGGATCTGGTCGCGCAAGGTCTGGGCGGCGCGCTCGGCATCGGACCCGTCGGGATGGGCGCGCGGGTCGACCTGGTCGCGGCGAAGGGTGCGCAGGATGTCGCCCTGCGCATCTTTGATGTTGACCAGGTTCGGTGCCACCGCGGCTTTCACATCATAGAAGCGCTGCTCGTCCACGCGGTCGATCTGCGCGCGCAGCGGCACCGCCTCGCGGGTGACAAAATTCGACAGCGGGACCATCCCCGCCCGGGTCTGCACCCTAAGTGTGTCAAGCGTGGCCAGAAGGCGGTCCTGCTCGGGCAGGCGCACGCGGATTTCGATCTCCTCGTCGGACGTATCGACGCGCATCGTGTCCAGCATCAGCCCGCGTGTGACCAGCTGGACCATGCCGCCGACCGTCGCCACATCCGCGCCAAAGCGCCCGGCCCGGCCCACATCGACGCGGATTTCCCAGTCGATGCCGGGCAGGGGGCGCGTATCCTCGATATCGATGACACCGGGGGTCGCGCGCATCCGCTCGACCACGGTCGCGGCGGCGGTCTCAAGCTGATCGAACTCCTCGCCTGTCAGGCGCAGGTGCAGCGGTTTTTGTCCGGCCGGGCCACCGCTCATGATCTGGAACTCGGTGAAGATGCCGGGAATGCGGTCGAACCGGGCCTGCATCCGATCCAGGATCACCTGGCCGCGCAGGTCGGGATCGTGGCCGCGGATTTCCCAGTTGAGAAGTTCGAACTGGATCTGCCCGATGGCGTCGCGCGGCGCCGGCGCGCCCGCGGTGTTGGCGTTGAGCCCCCCTTCGCCGGCGAAGGCAAAGCTGGCGGCGACACCGCGTTCGGCCAGCACGATCTCCTCGACCTGCCTTACCAGCGCATCCTTTTCGACCAGCGACAGGTTGCCGCGCGCGCGGATATAGACAATGCCCTGCTCGGGTTCGGTATCGACGAAGAATTCGACGCCCTGATTGTTTTCGCCGTAGTAGCTGAAGATCTGCATGACGACGAACACGACCGCAGCGATTGTGACGAAGGGCATGACCGGATTGGCCACGATTAGCGCCACGAAACGTCCAAAGAGGGTGCGGCGGTGCCCGGCTTGAACGGTGCGCGACTGCCGGTTCGGCTTCAGCGCCGCTGCCGCAATCGACAACAGCACCGCGCCTGCCATCAACAGCAGGCCGCCCGGCATGAAGCGCATCACTCCCGCGGTGTTCCCGAACCCGACAAGCGCGGGGTTGAGCAGCACCATCGCCCCGCCCAGAATCAGCGCCACCCCGGCCAGCAGGACCGGCAGGCGCAGGACCCAGGGCAGCCGGCGCAGCGCCATCGCCGCTTGGTCAAAGCGCCGCGCGATCCGGCCAGTGACGCCACCCAGCACCGGCAGGAACACCAGCGCCACCACCAACGACGCGACCAGCACGAAGATCAGCGTGATCGGTAGCATTCCCATGAACTCGCCTGCGACACCCGGCCAGAAAAGCATCGGCAAGAAGGCGCAAAGCGTCGTCGCCGTCGAGGCGGCGATGGGCCAGAACATCCGCTTGGCGGCCTTGGTGTAGGCCAGCATCGGCCCGTCGCCCTCGCGGATGCGCTTGTCGGCGTATTCGGTCACCACGACCGCGCCATCAACCAGCATCCCAACGGCCAGGATCAGCCCGAACATCACGATGTTCGATATCGTTACCCCCATAACCCCCAGAAGGATGAAGCACAGAAGAAACGAGGTGGGGATGGCAAAGCCTACCAGCAGCGCCGAGCGGGTGCCGAGGCTGGAAAGCACCACGATCATCACCAGCGCGATGGCGGTCAACACCGAGCCTTCGAGCTGACTAATCATCGCGCGGACCTGGTTCGACCTGTCCAGCGCCGGGGTGACGGTGATCGCCGCGCGCATCTCATCAGGCCAGCGGGCGACCTGAGCCTCGACGGTGTTCCGGACCTCCTGCACCGAGTCGATCAGGTTGAAGCCCTTGCGCTTGACCACCTGGATGGCCAGCGCGTTGGTGCCGTTGAACCGCGCGGTGCCCTGCCGGTCCTCGAACGTGGGGCGGATCGTGGCCAGGTCCCCCAGCGTCACCGTCCGGTCGCCATCTGTCTTGATGGGCAGCGCGTAGATGTCCTCGGCGCCGCGGAAGTTCCCCGGAAGGCTGAGCGAGAAGCGCCCCGTCGCGGTTTCGACATCGCCTGCTGGCACCAACTGGTTGTTCAGGGTCACCGCCTGGATCAATTCGTTCGCGGTGACGTTGTAGGCTTCCAGTTGCAGCGGTTCGATGATCACCTCGATCATCTCGTCGCGCACGCCGGCGATATCGGCCGAAAGGACCGCGTCGATCCCCTCAATCGCACGCTGCAATTCACGCGCGGCGCGCAGGAGCGTGCGTTCGGGCACGTCGCCAGCGACGGCGAAGATCACTACCGGGAACTCGGAGAAGTTGAACTCGCGGATCGAATAGGTCTCGTACCCGTCGGGAAAGCTTGATTCGGCGCGCCCCATGCGATCGCGCACCTCGGCCATCGTCGCGGTCTTGTCCCAACCGAATTCGAACTCCAGCACGACCCCCGCAAAGCCTTGCGCGGCGGTCGCCGACATCCGCTTCAGCCCGTCGATGCCAGACAGCTCCTGCTCCATCGGACGGACCAGCAGATTCTCGCTGTCCTGCGCCGAGATCCCGGGGAAGGGGACGGTGACGAATAGCGCGGGCACCTCGATATCGGGCTCGCCTTCCTTCGGCAGGCCGGTGTAGGCCAGCGCGCCCAGAACCAGAGTCATGGCGACGAAGGCCAGGACCATGCGCGCGTGGGCCGCCGCCCAGTCGATGATGCGCAGCATTGCGCTATTCCTTGGCTTGGCGGCGCACGGCGTCCACCACAATCCCGTCGGTGACGTATTCATGCCCGACAGTCACGACATCGGCGACTTCCGGCAGGCCGGAGACCCAGAACCCCTCGGCCGCATCGCGCAGGACACGGACGGGGGCGAAGAAGGTGCGATTGTTCCCGTCTATCAGGCGCAGGCCCAGCCGGCCGCCGTCATCCAGCGTCAACGCCGACCCGGGAACCAGATGGCCGCGGCTGGCGCTGGCCGCGACCAGCAGATCCGCGCTCATGCCGTCACGCAAGGAGAAGTCGGGGTTGGGTACTGTCACCTCCACCCGGAAGGTGCGGGTCGCCGCATCTGCCGAGCGCGCCAGAAAGGTCACGCGACCCATCACCTCGGTTCCGTTCGAGAGGCGCGCGCCGGCCACTGCGCCCAGCTCCAGCTGGTCGACCTGTGCTTCGGCCGCGAAGGCCACAAGCAGCATGGGATCCAGTCGGATCACTGTTCCGCACAGCGCCCCTGGCGACAAAAGCGAGCCGCGTTCGGCGGTATCGGCCTCCAGCAGTCCGTCGAACGGGGCGCGGATCTGAAGCCGCTGCAGCTCGGTCTGCGCGACCTCGACGGCGGCTTCGGCGCCGCGCCGGGCAGCCTCGGCGGCGGCAACGCGGGTCTGGGCGGCAAAGCCGTCCTCGCTCAGGCGCGAGGCGGTCACGAAGTTGATCTCGGCCTCGGCCAGGCGCGCTTCGGCCTCGGCCAGCTGGGCGCGCCGCGTGCCGGGGTCAAGTTCGCACATGACATCGCCCGCGCGCACCGCCGAGCCGCGCGGCAGCGGCTCCGAGGTCACCAGCCCCGAGGTTTCGGCACGCACCTCGACCTGGCGGGCGGCTTGCGTTCGCCCACGCAGCACGACCGCGCTTTCCAGCGGCTGTTCCTCGACGCGCTGCACGACGACGCGCAGGCGCTGTTCTTCGGCCCTGGTGGGCGTGGGGTCGGCTTCCTCGACCGCCTCGGTCGTGGCGACACCGGCCAGCGCCAGCAGCGCCGGCCGCTCCATGATCAACAGATAGAGCGAGACCAGAACGGTGATCGCGGTCAGAAACGGAGCGAGACGCATGCGTTCACTTTCAAGGCGGCGGCTGGCGGCGAAACCGACGACGGCTGCGCATGGGCCTTCCCGCTGGCCGGAGCATCGGGACGTTTGCCATGTCGCGCTGCGCCGAACCGTTTTCAAGGTTCTGCCCATCATACGCGACCGAACCCGTGATTGGATTACCGGCAATCGCACGTTTTCGCAATCGTCGCGTCACGTCACGGTGTCACGCGGTCCCACAGGTTCAACGGCTTGCGCGCGGCGCCGGGCTTGGCAAGGACCCGGCGTTCGCGCTAAGAGGGACGCCGGCGCAAACCATGCGCCCCGGCGGCAGGAAACGGAGACCCGCGTGAGCAACCCCGACAGTTTCATCGACGAAGTCAACGAGGAGCTGAAGCGCGACCGGCTGTTTGCGATGATGCGCAAATACGGCTGGATCGTGGTCGTACTGGTGGTCGGCATCGTTGGCTTTGCCGCATGGAACGAATGGTCGAAATCGCAAGCCGAGGCGCGCGCGCAGGCCTTGGGCGACGCCATCGTCGAGGCGCTGGAGGACCCCGATGCGGGGACCCGGCGCGCCGCGCTGGAAATGCTGGCCGAAGATCAGGCGGGAAGTGGCCGCGGTGCGGCCGAGCGGGTCGCCGTGCTGAACCTGCTGCTTGCGGCCGACGGGATCGAACGTGGCGATCTGGAGGCGGCCTTGCCCGCGCTGCAGCGTGTGGCCGAGGATGCCGCATTGCCGGCGAGCTACCGCCAGCTTGCCGCGCTGAAGCGTGTGATCCTAGGCGCCGAGCTTCTGCCGCACGAGGAGCGCGAGACGACGCTGAACGGCCTGGCCGCACCCGGACAGGCCTTCCGGCCGCTGGCGCTGGAGCAACTGGCACTTCTGCGGCTGGAGGCAGGCGACCGCGCCGGGGGGCGCGCGCAACTGGAGGCACTTCTCTCCGAGCCGGACCTGTCGCCGGACTTGCGCCGGCGCGTGACACAGTTGATTGTGGTGCTCGGCGGCGAGGTCGATACCGATCTAGGCTAGGAATGTGCCGCTCCCGGCAGGCAGGCAATGCGCCGGGCGGCAGGACAAGGCGAAGGGGACACCGGCGTGACCTTGGTGAGACTTGCGGCAATTGTGGGCATTCTCGGCGCGCTGGCCGGTTGTTCGCGTGATTTCATCCTTCCCGGCGAAAGGGTGGACATCCGCGCGCCCTGGGGTGGCGGCCAGCAGGTCGTCAACGAGGCCCGGCCGATCGCGCTGCCCACACAGGTGGCCAATGCCGCCTGGTCCCACCGCCAGGGCGAGGCCGGCGGGCGCCCACAGCATCCGGCGCTCTCGGCCAGCCCGCAGCTTGCCTGGTCCGCACCTATCGGGCAGGGCGACGGGCGTCGTGTGCGGCTGCAGACCGATCCCGTTGCCTCAGGCGGGCGCATCTTCACGCTCGATTCCGCAGCGCGTGTGCAGGCGACCGCAGCGAACGGCGGCGTCCTCTGGGCGCAGGACCTGACCCCGCCGGGGCAGCGCACGCCGACCGCCTCGGGTGGCGGACTGGCGGTGGCGGGTGACCGCCTCTATGTGACCTCGGCCTTTGGCTTCCTGGCGGCGCTTGATGCCGCGACGGGGGCCGAGATCTGGCGCCAGCGCTTCGATGCGCCCGTGACCGGCGCCCCCGCGGTTGCCGGTAACCAGATTCTGGTCAGTGCCACGGACAGCACGCTCTGGGCGGTGGATGCGGCAAGCGGGCGGATTGAATGGTCCATTGCCGGCGCGCGCAGCGGCACACTCATGGCGCGGGGCCCGGCACCCGCGGTCTCGGGGGACCTGGCGATCATGCCGACGGGCGCGGGCGAGTTGCTCGCTGTGCGCCGCACGAACGGGGCGATCGTCTGGGATACCACCGTGGTAGGCCGCCGTCCCGGCGCTGCTTATGCCGAGATCTCGGCGATCAGCGGCGATCCGGTGGTCGATGGCGGGCGGGTCTATGCCGCCAACCAGTCCGGCCGGGTGATGGCGCTGGAGACGCGCACCGGGAACCGCATCTGGAGCGCGCGCGAAGCCGCCTATGGCCCGGTCTGGCCGGTGGGCGGGTCGGTCTTCATCGTCTCGGATGAGAACAGGCTTATGCGCCTCGATGCCGCGTCGGGCATGCCGATCTGGGCGGTCGAGCTGCCGCTCTACACTTCCGACCGGCCGCGCCGCCGCGCCGAGATCTTCCCGCAGCACGGCCCGGTACTAGCCGGCGGTCGGATCTGGGTGGCCTCTGGCGACGGGCTGCTGCGCGGTTTCGACCCGACTTCGGGCTCTGAAGTCACGCGGCTTGAGGTGCCCGGCGGTGCCGCGGCGGCACCCATCGTCGCCGACCGCACGCTCTATGTACTGGGACGTAACGGCACGCTGCACGCCTTCCGCTGAACCGCGCCCCTTCACAGCGCGCGATATACGCCTTATCTGGGGCGGTCTGTTTGCAACCGACCCTTCGGAGGGCCCCATGAGCTTCACCCTGGCCCTTGTCGGCCGGCCCAATGTGGGCAAGTCCACGCTGTTCAACCGGCTGGTGGGCAAGCGCCTGGCGCTGGTCGACGACACACCCGGCGTCACCCGCGACCTGCGCGAGGGGGCGGCGAAGCTGGGCGATCTGCGTTTCACCGTGATCGACACCGCCGGGCTGGAGAATGTCACCGACGACAGCCTGCAGGGTCGGATGCGCCGACTGACCGAACGTGCGGTCGAGATGGTGGATGTCTGCCTTTTTTTGATAGATGCGCGCGTTGGCGTGACGCCGGCGGACGAAATCTTCGCCGAGATCCTGCGCAAGCGGGCGCACCATGTGATCCTGGCCGCGAACAAGGCCGAGGGGCGCGCGGGCGAGGCCGGTGTGCTCGACGCCTGGTCGCTGGGACTGGGCGAGCCGATCCCGCTCTCTGCCGAACATGGTGAAGGGCTGGATGACCTCTACCACGCGCTGCGTCCGCTAGCCGACACATTTGCTGGCCGCGCCGAGGCCGAGGCGCCGGCCACCGACGTCGCCATCGATGAGGGCAGCGAGATCGACAACACCGATGGCGAGGACGCACCCGACTGGGCTCATAGCCTGAAACGGCCGCTGCAGGTTGCGGTGATCGGCCGACCGAATGCCGGAAAATCCACCCTCATCAATGCCATTATCGGCGAGGACCGGCTGCTAACAGGCCCGGAAGCCGGGATCACGCGCGATGCGATCAGCCTGCCGGTGACCTGGGGCGGCACGCCGATGCGCATTTTTGACACCGCCGGGATGCGGCGGAAATCCCGCGTTCAAGAGAAGCTGGAAAAGCTCTCGGTTGCCGACGGGTTGCGCGCGGTGAAGTTCGCCGAAGTGGTGGTTGTCCTGCTGGATGCCGCAATCCCGTTCGAGACGCAGGACCTGCGCATTGCCGATCTGGCCGAAACCGAAGGGCGCGCGGTGGTGATCGCCGTCAACAAGTGGGATCTGGAAGACGAAAAGCAGGAGAAACTGAAGGCACTTTTGCAGCAGTTCGATCGCACTCTTCCGCAGCTGAAGGGGGCGCCGCTCATTACCGTCTCGGCGCGGACGGGCAGGGGGCTGGACCGGCTTCACGACGCTATCGTGCAGGCTCATGCGGTCTGGAACCGGCGCATCGGCACGGCGCGGCTGAACCAGTGGCTCGCCGCGATGACCGAGGCGCACCCGCCCCCGGCGCCGGGTGGCAAGCGAATCAAGATGCGATACGCCACCCAAGCGCGCACCCGGCCGCCGGGCTTCGTCATCATGTGCTCGAATCCGCAGGAGTTGCCGAAAAGTTACGAGCGGTACCTGATCAACGGCCTGCGCGAGGACTTCGACATGCCCGGCACGCCGATCCGGCTTTTCCTGCGCAGCCAGTCCGATGCGAACCCCTACAAGGATCGCAGGAAATCCCAGCCGTCACGCCTGAAGAAGCATCTGAGGCCCGGGCGCGGCTAGGCTGCAACTTTGATCCAGGTCAAGGAACTCATTTTGTTGCAATGGTAACTGTTGCAAGTGCAGCATTGATGCAATCCGCCGGAGGACAAGATGGGATTTCTTTCACGGATCGACCGCCACACGGATCTGTTCCAGAAGATGGCCGACACGGTCGGCGTCGATCTGGGCGAGGCTGTCTACCGCGGCCAGCTGCCGCCTGAAGGACTGCGCGGCGCCGTTCTGGCCTGCATGAGCTGCCAAGGCGCCGCCGAATGCCCCGGATGGCTGGGCGCACATGCCGAAGGCAGCAGCGCGGCGCCAGATTATTGTCGGAACCGCACGCTGCTCGCACGGCTTCAGGCGTGAGTGAGCTGCCGGCCCGAGCTACCGCACGCTTCCTGCTGTGCCAGTCGCGGTGGCGCTTACCGTATCTTCAGCGTCGCCAGCCCGATCAGCGCCAGTACGAGGCTGATGATCCAGAACCGGATCACGATCTGCGGCTCGGCCCAACCCTTCTTTTCGAAATGGTGGTGTATGGGCGCCATCAGAAAGACGCGCTTGCCGGTCCGCTTGAAATAGAGAACCTGGATAATCACGCTCAGCGCTTCGATCACGAATAGCCCGCCGACAACGCCCAGCACGATCTCATGCTTGGTGGCTACCGCAATGGCCCCCAGCGCGCCCCCCAGCGCCAGGCTGCCTGTGTCGCCCATGAAAACCGCCGCGGGCGGGGCATTGTACCACAAGAATCCCAGTCCCCCGCCGGCCAAGGCGGCGGTGAAGATCAACAACTCGCCCGTCCCCGGCACATAGTGCACATCGAGGTAGCTGGTGAAGTCAACGCGCCCCACCGCGTAGGCGATCACCCCCAGCGTGGTGGCGGCGATCATCACCGGCATGATCGCCAGCCCGTCGAGCCCGTCGGTCAGGTTCACCGAATTTGCCGCGCCGACGATGACGAACATCGCGAACGGAACGAAGAACCAGCCCAGGTTGATGAGCACATCCTTGAAGAAGGGGACCGCCAGCTGCCCCGAAAGCGTGGGGGGGTGGATCCACATTGCTGCAAGCGACGCCAGAAACGCGATGACCAGCCCCAGCGCCATACGGACGCGTCCCGGCACGCCCTTGTGGTTGCCCTGGGATACTTTGGCATAATCGTCGGCGAAGCCGATCAACCCGAAGCTGATGGTCACCAGCAGGACCATCCAAACATACCCGTTGTCGAGCCGCGCCCACAGCAGCGTGGAAACCACCAAGGCCGAGAGGATCAGTAGCCCCCCCATCGTCGGTGTGCCTTTCTTGGTGACCAGATGGCTTTCAGGCCCGTCCTCGCGGATCGGCTGGCCGCGGCGCTGCCGCCGGCGCAGCAACTCGATCAAAGGCCGGCCGAAGGCAAACCCGAAGATGAGCGCGGTGAAGAAAGCGCCGCCCGCGCGGAAGGTGATGTAGCGAAACAGGTTGAAGCCAATGAATGTATCGGCAAGGCTCGTCAGCCAAAAGAGCATCAGACGGCTCCTTTCGTCGTGTCGTCGGGTACGCCATGCCCCAGATTGCGCAGCAGGTCGACCACACGCGATACCAGGCTGGCTTTCGATCCCTTGACTAGCACCACATCGCCGGGGCGGATCAGGGCATGGATCCGGCTTCCCAGTTCCTCGACCTTGGCGACACACTTGCCACGACGGTGCTCCGGTAGCGCCGCGTGGAGCGTCGCCATCCGCGGGCCGACGCAATGCACCTGCGCGATCCCGGCCATCGCCGGGTGATCGGCAATGGCGCGGTGCATGGCCAGCTCATCCGCGCCGAGTTCCAGCATGTCACCCAGAATAGCGATCCGCCGCCCGCCCGGGGGCGGGGTCAGCATTGCCAATCGGTCGAGTGCGGCGGCCATCGAGGCGGGGTTGGCGTTGAATGCATCGTCGATCAGGGTCAGCGTCGCCTCTTCGGTCGCGTCGAGCCGGATGATCTCGGTCCGGCCGCGCCCTTGGGGCGGGCTCCAGCGACCCAGCGCCTGCGCGGCCATCGCGATGTCGAGCCCCAGCGCCCGCGCCACGGCGAGGCACCCCAGCGCATTCATCGCGAAATGCGTGCCGGCGTCGCCCAGCCTGACCAGAACTGGCACGCCATCGACTTTGGCCTCGATCACAAGCGCGGTGGGGGTGGGCCGCAGGCGTAGCAGGCGCACGGTATTCCCATCCGCACCGAAACTGGTTCCGCCCGGCCCGGCTGCAGCGGCCAGAATGCGGGCCGTGGGCACATCGGCATTGAAGATTGCCGCCCCCTTCGGCTCAAGTCCCTCGAAGATCGCGGCCTTTTCGTGCGCAATCCCTTCAAGCGTGCCGAAAGCCTCCAGATGCGCTTCGGCGATGGTGGTGATCAGCGCCACATGCGGGCGCGTCAACGCGGCCAACGGTGCGATTTCGCCAGGCTGGTTCATGCCGATCTCGATCACCGCGAAATCGGCATCGACCGGCAGTCGCGCCAGCGTGACCGGAACACCCCAGTGGTTGTTGAAGCTGGCCTCGGCGGCGTGAACCGTGCCGAATTCGGCCAGAATCACCCGCAGCATTTCCTTGGTGGAGGTCTTTCCGGCAGATCCGGTGACGCCAATGACTTGTGCGCGGCTGCGCGACCGACCGGCCATGCCAAGCGCCGTCAGCGCCGTCAGCACGTCGGGCACGAGGACGCAGGGGCCGCTTACATTCTCGGGGATGCGGCTGACCAGCGCCGCGGCGGCCCCGCGCTCGAAGGCGTCGGCGACAAAGTCATGGCCGTCGCGCGCCGCGCTCAGCGCCACGAAAAGATCGCCGGCCTGCAAGCTGCGCGTGTCAATGGAAATGCCTTGGGCGGCGAAATCCGCGGTCGCGCTGCCACCGGTGGCCGCGCCAATCTGCGCGGCGGTCCAGAGAGGTGTCATCGTGTTCTCCGATCGAGGACTTCGACGGCGACACTGGCCTGTTCCACATCGTCGAAAGGATAGACTGTGTCGCCGACGATCTGGCCGCGTTCATGGCCCTTCCCGGCGATCAGCAGCGCGTCGCCGGGCAGCAGCGCGTCGACCGCGCGCAAGATCGCCTCGGCCCGGTCGGGGACTTCGTGCGCTTCGGGGCAGGCGGCCAGGATCGCGCGTCGGATCTCGGCCGGGTCTTCGCTGCGCGGGTTATCGTCGGTTACATAGACGATGTCGGCATTCTCGGCCGCGGCGCGGCCCATCAGCGGGCGCTTGGTTCGGTCGCGGTCGCCGCCCGCGCCAAAGGCGACGATCAGCCGTCCCATCACATGCGGGCGCAGAGCGCGCAACGCGGTTTCCAGTGCGGCGGGCGTATGCGCGTAATCCACAAAAACCGGCGCGCCGTTGATGCGGGTGGCGGCCAGCTGCATCCGGCCGCGGACACCCTGCAGGCGCGCCAACGCGGCAGCGGCGGGTTCGACCTCGGCACCCGTTCCCAGGGCCAGACCCAGGGCGACAAGTGCGTTTGCGGCCTGGAAGCCGCCCACCAGCGGCAGATGAACCTGATGCGCCGCGCCCTTCCAGGAAAAGCGCAGGTGCTGGCCGCGGGCTTCGAACCGTTGTGCCAGAATGCGCAACTCGGCATCGCGCGGCGCGCCAACTCGGATCAACGGCCCGTCGATCAGCCCGGCCAGACGAAGCCCCCAAGGGCAGTCGATACTGACCACTGCAGGTGCGTCCTGCGGCAGGAGCCGCGTGAACAGCGCGGCCTTGGCGTGAAAGTAAGCTTCCATGTCGGGGTGGTAATCCAGATGATCCTGGCTCAGGTTGGTGAACCCCGCCGCCGTCAGCCGCACGCCATCGAGCCGCCGCTGGTCGAGCCCGTGCGAACTGGCCTCCATCGCTGCGTGCGTGATACCGGCCTCCGCGGCGTCCGCCAGCATCTTCTGCAGGGTGACGGCGTCCGGCGTCGTATGGGCAAGTGGCGCCTCCCAGGCACCTTCGATGCCGGTGGTGCCAACGCTGATCGCCGCGTGTCCGAGAGCGGTCCAGATCTGCCGCGTGAAACTCGCAACCGAGGTCTTGCCGTTGGTGCCAGTGACGGCGACCGTGCACTCCGGCTGGGCAGCGAAGAAAAGGGCAGCGGCCCGCGCCAGCGCCTCGCGCGCGTCTTCGGCCACGACCAGCGCGACTTCGGTATGGGCGGCCAGCTCTTCCGCCGCCAGCGCCGCGCCCTCGCGATCGGTCAGCACTGCGCTTGCTTGCATGCGTAGTGCGAACTGAATGAACTCCGCACCGTGGACTCGCGTGCCGGGCAGGGCTGCGAACAGTGCGCCGGGCTTCACCTCGCGGCTGTCCAGCGTGATCATGCCCACCGGCGTGCGCGGATCGCCGCGCTGCACCCGCAGCCCCAGTTCGTCCAATGTCTTTTGCATGGTCATCGCCACCCCCAGCGCCCGAGCCGGTCCCTAGCGCAAGGCGAGGCCCCGTTCAATCTCTGCGAGGCTGGAGGGACGTAATCCCAGAAGCGGTGCGGTGCGGCGGACGATCTCGGCGGTGACGGGGACCACGGTCCAACCTGCGGTGCGGCGCACCTCCGAGCCCGAGGTTTCCGATGGCTCGTCAAGTGTCACCACGATCACATATCGCGGCTCATGGATCGGGAACGCGCCGGCGAAGCTCGCGATGACGCGGTCGCGGTAGTAGCCGCCTCGCGGATTGGGCTTGTCGGCCGTCCCCGTCTTGCCGCCCACCGCAAATCCCTCAACCTCGGCCATGGAGGCGGTGCCGCGTGTGACGGTCTCGCGCATCATTTGCCGCATTACAGTCGAGGTCCGTTCCGAGATCAGCCGCTCGCCGGGCATCGCGTCGGGGCTGCGCAGAAGCGTCGGCGTGACCTTGCGGCCACCATTGACCAACGCGGCATAGGCGGCGGCGACATGCACGGGGCTCGTGGACAACCCGTGGCCGTAGGCGATGGTCATCGACGAGATCTCGCGCCAGCGCTCGGGGAACATGGGGCGGGCGCGGGTGTTTTCGGTCAGTTCGATCGAAGCGATGTCGAGGAAGCCGAAGCGATCCAGGAATTCACGCTGCCGTTCGGGGCCGATCATTTGCGCGAGCCGAGCGGTGCCGATGTTCGAGGAGCGCACGAAGACATCGGTGACTGACAGTTCCGGACCGTAGTTGCGGAAATCGTTGATTGTGAAGCGCGACACCCGCATCGGGCCGCGAGTGTCGACCATCGTCTCGGGGCGCACCAGTCCCAGCTCCAGGGCCTGCGCGACCGGGAAGGCCTTCATGATCGAGCCCAACTCGTAGACCCCCTGCAGGGCGTGATTGAAGATCGGGCTGTCGGTCGGATCCCCTTCGGTCGGCGGGGGCGGGCGGTTGTTGGGGTCGAAATCTGGCAGCGAGACCATCGAGATGACCTCGCCCGTATAGGCATCCATGATGATCGCCGAGCCGGCGCGCGCGTTCAGCATGCGGATGCCACCCTCCAGCACCTCGCCTGCAACCGCCTGCACCGATAGATCCAGCGACAACTGAACAGGCGTGTCGGCCTGCGCGGCGTCGCGCAGACGCTCGTCCAGACGATGCTCAAGTCCCGCGGTGCCGATGATCTCGGCCGCGGTCACGCCTTGCTGGCCGTATCCAGCCCCGCCCAGCACATGCGCGGCCAGCCGGCCGTTGGGATAGAGGCGCATCTCTCGCCGGCCGAACAGCAGGCCCGGCTCGCCGATGTCATGAACCGCCTGCTGCTGCTCGGGCGAGAGCCGTGCCCGCAGCCAGACGAAGCGCCGGTTCGGATCGGTCAGCCGCGCGGCCAGACGCGGCTCATCCATGTCGGGGAAGATCCGCGCCAGTTCGCGCGCGGCGCGGTTACCGTCGACCATGTGACGCATTTCGGCATAAAGCGCATTGGTGATCAGGTTGGTGGCCATCAGCCGTCCGTTGCGATCGACGATGTCGGCGCGGTAGGCGGCGATTTCCTCGGGCTGATAGCGCGCAGGCTCTTCGGGTGGGGTCATCGCCAGTAGCCCCATGCGCGCGGCGATCAGCGCATAACCCATGAAGAAAAGGGCGGCCAGGAAGAGCAACCGCCATTCCGCGCGCCGGCGGGCCACGTCGCGCATCTGCTCGTGGCGCAGGCGCAGGTTCTCGCGCTCGATATAGAGCGGATTGCGCCCCTGCGCGCGGGCATCGAGTACACGGGCAAGCGGGCGCAGCGGGACGCGGGTCACAGCGGGTCCTCCTCGTCGGTCTCGGGCACGTCGAGGGCGGGCGGGAGCGGATAGACGATCTCCTCGATCCGGCCGAACTGGTTTCCCGACAAGGGGATAAGCCGCATCCGCATGAAGTTCATCTTTGCAAGCTCCTGCAACCGTTCCGGCCGGCTCAGATACGCCCATTCGGCGCGCTGCACGCTGATTGCCTCGCGCAGGCTCTGGATCTCGCGGTGCAGTTCGCGCACCTCGGCCATGGTCTGCTGGGTCTTGTGGTTCTCGTTATAGGCCCAGATCGCCAACCCGATCACCCCAAGGGCCGACATCATGTAGAGCAAGCCTCGCATCAGTGATCTCCGGAAAGGGCAGGGGCGGGCAGGCCAAGGATGGCGCGATCGACGGGGCCGGCGGGCACGTCGGTGCGGCGGGCCACGCGCAATTTAGCCGAGCGGGCGCGCGGGTTGGCGGCGATCTCGTCGGCATCGGCGGCAATGGCGCGGCGCGTAAGCTGGGTGAAGCGCGCAGGCTGCGGCGGTGCCGCGGGGGCGTGGCGGCTGCCGCCGCCCGCCGTTCCAGAGCGCGCCTGCAAGAAACGCTTGACCACACGGTCTTCGAGCGAGTGAAAGGTCACCACCGCCAGCGCCCCGCCGGGTTTGAGCGCGCGTTCGGCGGCCTCGAGCCCGGCGGCCAGTTCCTCGAACTCGGTATTTACGGCGATGCGGATCGCCTGGAAGCTGCGGGTTGCGGGATGGATCTGGCCGGGCTTTGGCCGCGGCAGGCAGCGCGCCACGATCTCGGCCAGATGCAGCGTGCGGGTGATCGGCGCCTCGGCCCGTGCGGCGACGATGGCGCGGGCAATGCGGCGGGACGCACGCTCCTCACCGTAGTGGAACAGGATGTCGGCCAGTTCGCCCTCACTGGCAGTGTTGACCAAATCGGCTGCGCTGGGACCATCCTGGCTCATCCGCATGTCCAGGGGGCCGTCGCGGGTAAAGGAAAAGCCGCGCTCAGCCTGGTCGAGTTGCATGGACGAAACGCCCAGGTCCAGCACCACCCCGTCCAGCGGTGCGCCCGCATGGATATCGAGGGCCGAGAAGCGCCCGTGCACCAGGCGCAGCCGGTCACCATGAACTGCGCCCCACTCGCGCGCCATCTGCAGCGCCATCGGGTCGCGGTCCAGCCCGATCACGCAATCCGCCCCGGCGTCCAGGAGTGCGCGAGTATAGCCGCCCGCACCCAGCGTGCCGTCCAGCCAGAGCCCACGCACCGGCGCCACGGCCCGGACCAACGGGCCGATGAGGACGGGGGTGTGCGGGGCGGCGCTGGGTGAGGGAGGCATCATCCTTTGCTCAGGGTTCGTCAGGCAGGTCCGGCAGCAGCATGTTCGGGTCGAAATCCTCGTCCTGCTCAGCCAGCCAGGCATCGGCCTTCGCCCGCTCTTCGGCGTCGTAGGTCTCGGGCTTCCACAACTCGAAATGATCGCCGGCGGCAATGAAAAAGGCCATGTCGCCCAGGCCCAGCTTGTCGCGCAGCTTGGTGGGCAGGATGATGCGGCCGTCCTCGTCGATCTGCGTCGGAAAGGAGTGTCCGTGATAGATGCGCTCCAGCATCTTGCGCTCGGTCGAGCCCATCTTCATGCGGTCGATGCGCCGGTCGATCTTCTCGATCGCTTCCATGGTGAAGCAATCCAGCCGTTTCTGATGTTCGGTGCCGTAGACGATGACCAGGTTCGGGCGCAGGCCGTCCTTCCAGTCGGGGTCGCAGGATTCGATCACACGGCGAAACAGGGCCGGGATCGAGACCCTGCCCTTGCCATCCACCTTTTGGTGGTATTCGCCTCGAAATCTGCGCACCACGCCGCCTGCGCCTCACTGCCCGTTCCAATGAAAACGGCGGCCGGGCTGCTGCCACTGCCCGAACCGCCGCCCTCGTTCCCATCTCTGGGTGCCCGGTTTTGCGCAAACTACCTGGGGGGGATGTCTGCTCGCCTGCGCGCCGGATCTGTCAAATGTCGGTGTTGCGGGGTGCCTGTATGAAACCTGCTCAGTTTCTGTTTTTTTGTTGTCCGCTCTTCCGATGCTCAATTGATGACATGGTACTTCATGGCACGCAATGGAAATTTATGGGACGCGAGCATTTTTTGATGTTTCCGCGCTTCCGAAACCGCATCTGGCGGTCCCGTGCGGGGCGCTTCAACAACATCTTGCGTCTCGTCGACGCACAACCACAAGATGAAATTATCCTGATGCTCGCCTGTTAACCTAGCGTAAACCACGATCCGGCGCGAGTATGTGGCGCTAGCGCAACATTCGCGGATTGGGAGGCCGAATCGAGCGCCTGGGCCGAATCGCATTGGTGCCATCAAATCCCGGAGCAGTGCCGAAAGGCCGTGCCGTTCAGCCAAGTTCCAGACAATCCCATCCTAATCCCACCTTTCGCGCGACCCCTGATCAACAAGAGGTTCCACTGGCTCGGGATTGGTTCCCGAATCGGCCGCCGAGAGTTAGCGGCCGTCGGTAAGTCGGATGAACGGCCAGTTGCGGACACTGCCGTGGCCGTCCCGATTTTTCAGTGGTCGCCTTCGGTCACTTAGTTGCTGACCTCGATCAGTCGGCGCGCCATGCGGCGGTAGGCCTCCGCGACGGGGCTGTCGGTTGCCGCGACCGGCACGCCGCCATCGCCCGACAGCCGCACCTCGACCGAGATTGGCAGCGCGCCGAGGAAGGGCAGCCCGAGTTTCTCGGCCTCGCGCTGCACGCCGCCCTCGCCGAAGATATGCTCTTCGTGCCCGCATTTCGGGCAGATGAAGGTCGACATGTTCTCGATCAGGCCGATCACCGGCGTCTTCAGGGTCTGGAACGCCCGGAGGGCCTTTCGCGCGTCCAGGAGCGCGACGTCCTGCGGGGTCGATACCACGATGGCCCCGGTAACCTGAAACTTCTGGCAGAGCGTGAGCTGGATATCCCCCGTCCCCGGCGGCATGTCGACGATCAGCGCGTCCAACTCGCCCCATTGAACCTGGGTAAGAAGCTGCTGCAGCGCGCCCATCAGCATCGGGCCGCGCCAGATCACCGCGTCATCCTCGGCCATCATCAGCCCGATCGAGATCATGGTGACTCCATGCGCCGTCAGCGGAATGATCGTCTTGCCATCGGGAGAGGCGGGGCGCTTCGTCACCCCCATCATCCGCGGCTGGCTGGGCCCGTAGATGTCGGCATCAAGCAGGCCTACCTTCCAGCCCTCGCGCGCCAGCGCCACCGCCAGATTGGCCGATACGGTGGATTTTCCCACGCCGCCCTTGCCCGATCCGATGGCAAAAAGCCGCTTGACCCCCGGCACCGCCTGCGGACCGGCGCTGGCCGTCGGATGCCGCCCGATCTTCAGCGACGGCGCCTCGCCTTTCGGGTCAGGGCGGCGTGCAGCCGGGGCGTGGGCGGTGAGCGCAACGCTGACGCGCTCGATACCGGGCAGGGCGCGGACGGCGGCTTCGGCCCGGCTGCGCGCGGTTTCCAGCTTACGCGCGGCTTCGGGCGTCTCGGCCTCGATCACGAAGCGCACGGCCTCTTCTTCA